>NZ_MJGS01000005.1:111249-116751 GCF_001864945.1 Frigoribacterium sp. MCBA15_019
CATCGTTCGAAACCGGGTTCATGAGGCGTCACCGCGGAAGCGACGAGCGGCTTCGCGGGCGGCGGCCGTGACACGGCGGGGGTCGAGTCGCACGTGGGCGTCACCGAGCAGGCCGGCGAGTCGAGCGGGCGCCACGAGATCGAGGTACTCGCAGTTGACGACGGCGCGCACCTCGGGCAGTTCGCACAGGGCCCGATCACGTCGTGTCCGGTCGCGGATTACCTCGGCGGGCGTCCGGCCGGCGAGCATGCGTGGATCGGTCAACTTCACGAGGCCGTTGAACTCGACGGCCACACCGTCGGCAGCAAGGAAGACGTCGCACCGTGCGATCCGCCCGTCCGCGAGGCGGAACTCCCATTGCAGCTCGACGTTCGAGAGGCCGAGTTCGAACAGGGCCACGCGGAGGAGCGATTCGCCGCCGTTCTCGGCGAACGGCGAGGCGAATTGGAAGGCACGGCGTGCTGCGCGATTTCCCGGGTGGGTGGTGGGACCGAGCCTGCCGAGCAAGGCCTCGCGTTCTCTTCGGAGGGTGGCGGCCACCACGGGCCCGGTCCGATGTCCGTTCGGCAGGACCAGTCGGCGAAGGACTGCGTCCGAGCACAGGACGGCATCGGCGAAGGAGGCCGTCCGGGCGACGTCGACGGCCGTCCGTCGCAGTCCGGTGACCGACGAGTCGCCGAGATGCACGACGTCGTCGGCAAGCACCTCCCCTGGGCGTCGGAGGAGGTGGGAGGACGTCTTGGTCGAGGTTCGGCGCCGGTCCGTGACGGTGACGGTGTCGTCGAAATCGTCGTGGACGCGGGGAAGGTCGAGCGCGGCCACGGCGGAGACGTGGGAGACCACGCAGTTCCGCGCGGGGCCGGCTGCCAGAGCTCGCGTCAGGAGGACGTGCCGCCCCCGGGAGTCCAGCTGCTCCCAGTCCGATGCCGTCGCGTAGACGCCACGGTGGATGCGCACGAGCGAGCCGTCGGCGACGCCGGAACGCAGGGCGACCGTCTCGGGGGCGCCGTCGCCGTGCGTCGCCGCGAACCGCAGTTCGCATCTCATCGGGTCGGCGTGGTCCACGGGGCCATGGTCTCGAACGCCGTCCCGGGGCCGGCGCCGCGCCTCCTTGCCTATGGAGAACTCGTCCTGGAGCCGGACGGTGCAGGAGGCGACGCGATCGCGATGAACCCGGTTTCGAACGATGCACCCGGAAGCTTCCAGGTGCATCGTTCGAAACCGGGTTCATGGGTGGGGAGGAGGAGGAGGGGCGGGCGGGGCGGGACGCGGGGGCGGGGAGGTGCGGGGTGGGGAGGACACTTCGGCGGGGTACGGCGCTCAGCTTGGCCGCCGGCAGCGCTCCTCCTGTACTGCTGGGAGCATGACCGACTCCCGCTCTTTGCCCTACCCCCTCGGCGTGACGCCCCTGCCCGACGGCGGCGCCCACGTCGCGGTGTACTCCGAGACCGCCGACCACGTCTGGTTCTGCCTGTTCGACGACGAGGCCGACGGCGGCACCGAGCGCCGCTTCGAGCTGACGAACCGCACCGGTCACGTCTTCCACGCCGTGGTCGAGGAGGCGCGGGTCGGCTCGCGCTACGGCCTCCGTGTCGCAGGCCCCTGGGACCCGGCCGCCGGCCTCCGCCACAACGAGCACAAGCTGCTGCTCGACCCCTACGCGACCGCCCTCGACGGCACGTTCGACTGGGGCCAGGCCGTCTTCGGCCACGACATGAACGAGCCCGAGACGCGCGACGACACCGACTCCGCCGCCGCCATGCCTCGCAACGTCATCGCCGACCGCGACTTCGACTGGGGCGACGACCGGCGTCCGCTCACGCCGATGGAGGACACGGTCGTCTACGAGGTGCACGTCAAGGGCTTCACGCAGACGCACCCCGACGTGCCCGAGGACATCCGTGGCACCTACGCCGGCATGGGTCACCCCGCCGCGATCAAGCACTTCACCGACCTGGGCGTCACGGCGGTCGAGCTGTTGCCCACGCACCAGTTCGTGCAGGACAGCCACCTCGAGGAGAAGGGCCTCCGCAACTACTGGGGCTACAACTCGATCGGCTTCTTCGCGCCGCACGACGAGTACGCGTCGAAGGCCGCGGGCACGGCCGGCGGCCAGGTCGCCGAGTTCAAGCAGATGGTCAAGGACCTCCACGCCGCCGGCCTCGAGGTGTGGATGGACGTCGTCTACAACCACACGGCCGAGGGCAACCACATGGGCCCGACCATCTCGTTCAAGGGCATCGACAACGCCGCCTACTACCGCCTGGTCGAGGGCGACGAGGGCAACTACTTCGACACGACCGGCACGGGCAACAGCCTCAACGTCAGCCACCCGGCGGCACTCGGCCTGATCATGGACAGCCTGCGCTACTGGGTCACCGAGATGCACGTCGACGGCTTCCGCTTCGACCTCGCCACGACCCTCACCCGTCAGGGCGGCGAGGCCAGCGAGCACAGCGCGTTCCTCACGCTGATCCACCAGGACCCGGTGCTGCAGAGCGTCAAGATGATCGCCGAGCCCTGGGACACCGCCGGCTACCAGGTCGGTGGCTTCCCGGCCGACTGGTCCGAGTGGAACGGCAAGTTCCGTGACGACGTCCGCGAGTTCTGGAACGGCGAACCCGGCGTCCTGTCGACGTTCTCGGACCGCGTGCTCGGCAGCCCCGACGTCTACGAGGGCGACCGCCGGTCGCCGCTGTCAAGCGTCAACTTCGTCACCGCGCACGACGGCTTCACCCTCGCCGACCTGACGAGCTACGCCGAGAAGCACAACGAGGAGAACGGCGAGGACAGCCAGGACGGCGAGAGCGACAACAAGTCCTTCAACGGCGGCGCCGAGGGCCCCACCGACGACCCCGCGGTCAACGAGTACCGCGACCGCCAGCGCCGCAACTTCCTCGGCACGTTGCTGCTCAGCGCCGGCGTGCCGATGATCCTCGGTGGTGACGAGATCGCGCGCAGCCAGGGCGGCAACAACAACGCCTACTGCCAGGACAGCGAGATCTCGTGGTTCGACTGGGAGCGCGCCGACCGCGACCTGCTCGCCTTCACGACCGAGCTCATCACGCTGCGCCGCGAGAACCCGGCCCTGCGCCCCGACTGGTTCCGCTACGCCCCCGAGGTCGAGAGCGACGACCACGTGCAGGTGCGCCGTGCCGACGACCACTCGTTCTCGAGCGGTGACTGGCAGCAGGGCGAGAACAAGGCGATCACCTTCGTGCTGACGCACAAGGACGCCGACGCGTTCGCCTACCTCGTCAACGGGTCGACCGCGGTCGTCGAGTTCAACGTGCCCGACGCACCCCACGGCGAGTGGGAACTCGCCTCGTCGAGCGACCCCGGCCAGCAGGTCGAGGGCCCCGTCACGACGCTGCTCGTGCGCGACGCGAGCTTCACGCTGCTGCGGAGCCGCGCCTCCTAGGCGTCGACGACGCGAGCGCAGGAGGCGCGGTGCGGGTCCTCGGGGCCGGCACCGCGCCTCCTGCGTCCGCCGGGCACGCGAAAGACCGCCGCCCCGAGGGGACGACGGTCGTCGCGTGGTCCGGCCGAGGCCGGGCCGGGATCAGGCGGTGGCGAGTTGCTGCGCCGCGGGGGCGAAGAAGTCGGCGTAGCTGGGGCCCGGCGTGATGTCGACGACGGTGCCGCACACGACGGGCTCGCGGTCGGCCTGCGCCCGGTCGGCACGGACGGAGGGTCGACGCTTGGGGTAGACCTCGATGCGGGCGGCGGGCACCCGGCGGTCGGCCACGTAGTGACCGGTCACGTCGACGGAGCGACGGACGTGTGCCACGAGCTGGTCGTGGCTGAGACGGGAGAGGTCGGCGGCGTTCATGCCGTGGCCTCTGCCAGGAGGAGTGCGCTGATGTCGATCGGCTCGGTGGGAGCCAGGTCGTGCGCGAGGGGGTGGTGCCCGGAGGCGTGGACGATGTTCATTGTTCTGCTCATCTCTGCGGCCCTGCGACCGCGTGCGGAACGGGGTGGAGCGGGTCGCGTCGCCGTGAATCGACGCGTTCCCGACTCTCGCAGGTCGCCGATCGATCGCCACCATCGGCCGACGCATCGTTCGCAAGGTGGACATTCGTTCGAACGACGGACGTCGCCGTGCGGCGTGTCCCGCCCCGAGCCGTGAGCAGGGCTCAGTCGCGACGGGCCCAGAGCGCCTCCACGAGCGTCGTCGTCAGCTCGTGGTCGATCGCGAACGGCCGCCCGTCGAGGTCCGACACCGGGGCGATCTGGCGCCCGCTCGACAGCAGCCACAGGGCGTCGGCCTCGTGCACGCGGGCGAGGGGCAGCAGCTCGTACGCGGTCTCGTGGCCGAGGTCGGCCAGGGCGTCGAACACGGCGGCCTGCGTCGTGCCCTCGAGGATGCCTTGGTCGGTGCGTGGCGTGACGAAGCGGTCGCCGAAGCGCGCGACGAGCGAGGCCGACGGCCCCTCGAGCGCGTACCCGTCGCTGCTGACGAAGAGCACGTCGTCGGCGCCACGGCGGGCGGCCTCGCGCAGGACGCTCTTGTTCACGGCGTACGAGAGGGTCTTCGCGCCCTGCAGCAGCCACGGCGAGGTCTGGGCGACGTCGTGCCGGTAGCCGCGGTCGAGCGCCACGACGCGGATGCCGTCGCGTCGCTCGGCGGCGTGGTCCTCGTACACCTCGGTGCGCGCCCAGGCGGTCGGCTCGCTGTCGGGCACGCCCTCGAGGCCGCGCGTCACGATCAACTTGGTCAACGCGAACGGCACGGGTGCGTGGGCGGCAGCGGAGGCGAGCACCGCCTCGCGGATCAGGTCGAGGTCGAGGTCGGGCAGGTCGAGGAGCGCCGCCGAGCGGGCCAGGCGGCGCAGGTGCGGCTCGAGCGCCTGCACGGCTCCGTCGACGACGCCGAACGCCTCGAAGATGCCGTCGCCGCGCGTCACGCCCAGGTCGACGACGTTCACGGTCGGCTCGGTCGCGTCGGCGACGTGCCACCCGGGGCCCTCGCCTCGGGCGCCGATCCGGGCCCGGTCGATCACCACGAGCACGGGGGCAGGAGGCGCGGTGTCGGTCGTGGGGGAGGCAGCGGCAGCGGTGTCGGTCACGCCCTCGACCGTACCTCGGGCCCGGGTTTTCGCTTTGTGGACAGGCTGTGGAGAATTGCTCGTCGTCGAGAGGCTAGACGCTCTCGCGACCCGGGGCGGCTAACTCGCTGCTCGAGGGCGGGCCTCGGGAGCCCCATGGCTCGGCTGGCTAGGCAGTCTAGCTAATTTTTGCGTCTGAACAGGGGTTTTTCACGCGATGCGTTCTTGGCGTGCCCAGACTGCGGAGGTACCGTGAGCGAGCCCGCCCATGGTGGGCGCGTGGTGCCCGGTGGGCCGGAGCTTCTTCACGGGGCGGCCCGCCCGGCACCACACCACACGCGCCGAAGGGCCGCACCGTCGAGACGGTGCGGCCCTTCGTGGTCGGTGCGGAGGCGTCGGTCGCCGGACGCGACGGCCCCCGGAGGTGCCGGCCCCGGGAGGCGTCAGCCTCGGG
>NZ_MJGS01000005.1:117471-175104 GCF_001864945.1 Frigoribacterium sp. MCBA15_019
CGGGAGGCGTCAGCCTCGGGGCTTGGGCGGCCCCGGCTTCGGGTGCGACGGGGCGGCGCCGTCACCCGTGGAGTCGCCGGCGGGATCGGGCTCGCCGGGCTTGGGGTGCCCGGGGATCGAGTCGCCCGAGAGGTTGAGGTCGTCGGGGTCCACCTCGATGTCGCCGCCGTCGTCCGGCCCGCCCTCACCGGGCAGGGCCTGGACGGCGTCCAGGTCGGTGTCCTCGTCGACGGCGGGGGAGTCCTCGACGGCCGATCGCTGCATCTCGGCGGTGGTCGCCTCGCTGCGCGGGAAGTCGGCCGTCGGGTCGTCGGCGTCGCGACGGTCCGGCGCGGAGTCGGCGGTTCCGGCGTAGCCGACGCCGCCCGTGGTCGACGACGCGTCGCGCGGGGTGGTGCCGGTCTGGGTCTCGTGCTCGTCTTCGTGCATGCGGGCACGGTACGCCGTGGGGGTGCGTGCCGCATGTGCGCCGGGGCAGACTGACGACATGACGACCCTCACCTGCCGCGCGATCGTGTTCGACATGGACGGCACGCTCGTCGACTCGACGGCTGTCGTCGAACGCATCTGGGGCGACTTCGCCGCCGAACACGAGCTCGACGTCGTCGAGCTGCTGGCGTTCGCGCACGGACGGCAGACCCACGACACCGTCACGCGGTTCCTGCCCGGGTCGTCCGAGGTCGAGGCACGCGCGCTGACCGACGGATTGCAGGCCGTCGAGGCCGGAACGAGGGACGGGACCGTCGAGATCCCGGGTGCGGCCGCCTTCCTGGCGGGCCTGCCGGGCGACCGGGTGGCCCTGGTCACGAGCGCGAACCACGAGTTGGCGCGGTCACGGATGGCCGAGGCGGGGGTGCCCTGGCCGGCCGTCGTCCTGGCGTCCGAGCAGGTGGCGGTGGGCAAACCCGCCCCGGACGGTTATCTGCTGGCTGCCGAGCTGCTCGGGGTCGAGCCCGGTGAGGTCGTCGTCTTCGAGGACGCCGCGGCGGGGCTCGAGGCCGCCCGCGCCTCCGGAGCCTCGGTCGTCGTGGTCGGGGACCACGACGGGCCGGCCGCCGACGGGCTGCCGCGCGTCACCGGGTACGAGGGCGTGTCGGTGATCGTGCGGGACGACGGACTGCTCGAGCTGACGCTGCCGTAGGGGGCGGGCGGACCGGGCTGGCCGGGCGGACCGGGCGAGCCGTGCGGACCGGGCTGGCCGTGCGAGCCGTACGGACTCTGCCGGTCTTACCGACGGCAGGGGATCAGCCGTGCAGCGGGTGCGACCCCTCGTGGTTCGTGCGCTGGGCGAGTGCGTGGGCGAACTCGCGCAGGGTCTCGTCCGAGGTGTGACGGGGCGCCCAGCCGAGCACGGTGCGGGCCTTCTCGGTCGACATGACCGGGATCTTGGCCGCGATGTCGAGCCAGCCCGGTTCGGTCGGCTGCAGACGGGCCAACCAGGTGAGCTGCACGACGGCGCGCAGCAGGCGGTAGGGCACGGGCAGCAGGCGGGAGCCGAACGCCCGGGCGATGCGGTCGGGGTCGACCACGGGCTCGGCGGCGAGGTTGAACGCCCCACCGGCACGGCGGTCGATCGCCCGCCAGAACGCGTCCGCGACGTCGCTCGCGTGCACGACCTGGGACACGAAGCGCGGGGCGAGCGGGAGGAACGGGGGGCGCACGCGCTGCATCCAGCGGGTGGGCACCCAGCGGCCGGCGAAGAGGCCGATGATCTCGCTCGCGGCGGCGGCCTGGAACACGAGACCCGGGCGCATGCGGGTCAGCGTGACCTCGGGGTGCTGCTCGGCGAAGGCGTCCATGACGCGCTCGTTGATCGACTTGTGCTTCGAGTAGCTCGAGCGGCGGACGCCCTTGGTCTTGTAGGTCTCGTCGACCCGGCGGCCCTTGGGGCCCCGCGAGTAGGCGCCGACCGACGAAGCGACGAGCACGTGCGGCACACCGGCCCGGGCAGCGGCGTCGAGGACGTGCGAGGTGCCGAGGACGTTCGTCCGGTACATCACGGCCTTACGGTGGCTCGGCTGGAGGGCCCAGCCGAGGTGCACGACCGCGTCGGCCCCCGCGAACGCGTGCTCGAGGGCAACGGGCGAGTCGTCGGCCCCGACGTCGATCGGGAACCAGGTGACCTCGCCGTAGGGAGGCGTTGCCATGCGCGGACCCCGGCGGGCGACGCCGACGAGCGACGTCACCTCGGGTTCGGCCTGCAGGCGGGTGAGCAGGGCGGTGCCCAGGTTGCCCGTGGCTCCGACGACGACCACGCGCATGGGGGTCTCACTTTCACGACTCGACGATCGGCCTCTCGCCGGCCCCGGGTGGGCGGCAGGCCTGCTCCGAGCCTACGCGCGGCCCCTGGGCGCGGGTCCGGCCCGGGTCAGGCGGCGGGGGGAGGGCCGGCCTCGGCGGAGATGCGGGCGACGGCGGCCTCGTCGAGCGCGAACACCTCGTCGCCGTCGCGCGGGTCGCGCACGGGCACCGGGGTCGAGCGCACCGACCCGTCGGCCGACACCTCGACCACGGCGAACCCCGAGCCGCGCACGGCCCGTTCGGTGCCGACGGCGGCCAGCACGTCCGTGTCGTTGGCCACCCCGGGCGCGACCACCACGGGCACGCCCGCCAGGTGGCCGACGACGTGGTGGTGGTAGTGCCCGGCGAGGACGACGCGGACGTCGGATCCCTCGAGGACCGCAGCCAGCGCCTCCGGGTCCTGCAGGGCGAGCGACTCGTGCAGGGTGGTCGGCGCCGCGACCGGCGGGTGGTGCAGCACGAGCACGGTGCCGCGCCCGGCGGGCGTCGCGAGCTCGTCGCGGAGCCAGGTGAGCTGCTCGGATCGCAGCAGGCCGTAGCCGGCCCCGGGCACGGACGTGTCGAGCCCGATCACCCGCCACCCGTCGACGTCGCGCACGAGGTCGAGTGGTCGGGCCGGGTCGCCGCCGAGCACCTCGGCGAAGCCCTCGCGCACGTCGTGGTTGCCCGGCACGAGCACCACCTCGGCGCCGGCCGCGCGGGCCCAGGCGTCGGTGCGATCGCGCAGGTGCCGGTAGGAGGCGCGGGTCCCGTCGTCCGACAGGTCACCCGACCCCACCAGCAGTCGCACCCCCTCGACCCGCGCGGCCTCCGCCAGCACGAGGTCGAGGGCTTCGGCCGTGTCGACGACACCCTGGTGCAGGGCTCCGTCGGCGAGCAGGTGGGCGTCGCTGAGGTGGACGATGCGGAGGGCTCCGGGCGGCATGGCGTGCATGCCGCGACGCTACCGGGTGCGGGGTGGCAGCGGCACGGTGCTCGGGCGGCTCGGGCGGCTCGGGCGGTCGAGTCGAACCACGGATGGGGCATCGAACCACGCAGATGGGTGGTTCGACAGCACATCGATGGTGCGACCCCGGATGGTGCGACCCCGGATGTGGCGGGCGGGCTCAGCCGCGGAACTGGTCGGCGGGGGCGAGGCGGCCGTGCACGCGGCGCCCCAGCTCGGCGAACATGTCGGTGATCGTCGCCCAGTCCTCGTGGGTCGGCGAAGTCGGTTCGACGAACAGGCCGTAGAAGCGCCGACCCCTGGTGAGCGACTCGACCAGGACGGTCTCGGAGCGGTCGAAGAACTGCGTCCCGTCCTGCTTCAGGGCGGACGCCCGGACGGGTTCGCCGGTCAGGTTGCAGAAGCCGGCCGACGCCAGGGCACGCGCGGTCTTGCGACGGGACAGCCGGGGAAGCACGGGGCTGGCCTCCGCCGCGCCCAGGACCGCACGCACGTGGGCGAACACGAGCTCTTGCTCGTGGACGGGGTGCGAGGCGGAGGTCGGCGAGATCGTCACCTCATCACCGTGGCAGGTCGAGGCGCCCGGGGCGACGCCCAGTGCGGGGGCGGCCCCTTGGGGTGCGACCCGGACTGGGGAGCCGACTCGGCGCGCCCGGCGCCCGCCGACGGTGTACCTCGGACCGCCGTGCGTGGCCGGTGTCGGCACTTCCGGGTCGGTGCTGCGGCGGGGGTGCGGGGGTGGGCTTGGTGCGGGTGGGCGGTGACGTGAGGCAGGAGTTGCCGACGGGTAGACGGGTGCGGGTGCGGGTGGGGTGCGGCGGAGCGGGGCGGGGCGCGGGGCGGCTGGTGTCGGCGATTCCGGGGTGGTGCAGCGTCGGGGCTGCGGGGATGGGCGTGGCGCGGGCGGGCGGCTACACGGGGCCGGAGTTGCCGACGGGGAGGTGCGCCGGGTGCGGGTGTGGGTTGGGGTGCGGCGGAGCGGGGCGAGAGCCGGGCGAGAGCCGGCTGGTGTCGGCAATTCCGGGGTGGTGCAACGTCGGGTTGTCGGGGCGGGCCTGGCGCGGGCGGTCTGTGACACGAGGCAGGAGTTGCCGACGGGGGAGGGCAGGGCGGGGTGGCGGGACGGGGAAGGAGTTGCCGACGGGGGAGGGCAGGGCGGGGTGGCGGGACGGGGGAGGAGTTGCCGACGGAGGAGGGCGGGGCGGGTGGGGACGAGGGAGGGGGACGAGGGAGGCGGGGGTGTCAAGGCGTCGGGACGTGCCGGAGAATTGCACGATGCCTCCTGCTGCTCCCCTCGACGGCCGCGACCTGGACGACTCGGCCCGCTGCCCCTGCCTCAGCGGGGAGACCTACGGTTCTTGCTGCGGACCGCTGCACCGGGGCAGCACGCCCGCCCCGACCGCGGAACGGTTGATGCGCTCGCGGTACTCGGCGTTCGCGCTCGCTCGCGCCTCCTACCTGCTCGAGACCTGGCACCCGACGACGCGCCCGGCGACGCTCGAGGTCGACCCGGCCACGCGGTGGTTCCGGCTCGACGTCGTGCGGACGCAGGCGGGCGGGCCGTTCGACGCCGAGGGGACGGTCGAGTTCGAGGCGCACTTCCGTGACGCCGAGGGGGCCGGGTCACAGCACGAGGTCAGTCGGTTCGTGAGGGACGACCGACGGTGGCTCTACGTCGACGGCGTCGCGGGCTGACGCGGACCGAACCAGGCAGGCAGCCGCCGAACCGAGCGGACGGGGGCCACCGAGGGCACACAGCGTCTGCAGCTGCATCGACATCGGCATCGGGCGTCACGAAGAGGACGGCGGGTCCGTCGGGCCCGGCATCCTCTCCGTGACGCCGCCGGGCCGCAGGGAGAGCTTCACGGGCAGGGACCCACGGTCCGGACGACACCGATGCAAGGCTTGCGCCCTCCATCTCGTCGAACGCTAGGCCGCACGATTTGGTCCGGTTCAGACGTGGACGCTCCTCACAGGGACGGGCGACGGGACGCGTGTTTCGGGGGACAGGACGGGTGATCCACGGCCGAGCGCACGACCTGACCCGCGACCGACCGCACGGCCGACCGCACGGCCGGTCCTGCCGTCACGGCGCCCCGCGTCCGGCGGCGACCGCCTCGAGCGCCCGGACCACCTCCGCCACGACCCGCTGCGCCCGCACGACACCGATCGGCCCGCCCAGCACCGACAGGGCCGCCTCGTGCACGACCCGCGCCACGAGCCGTCCCCGGTCGTCGACGAACCACTGCACGTCGAGGGTCAGCAACTGCGCCCGCCCGGCGAAGGCGCGCAACGCGAGGGTGGACGCCAGCGTGCCCCGAACGGCCCGGGTGCTGCCGTCGGGCGCGAGCGAGAGGGTGAAGCCGTGATCGATCAGGGTCTGCTCGACGAGGTGCCGCGACTCGTCGTGCGGACCCTCGAGGAAGACGTCGTGCGTGCTCGCCACCGGTCCGGCGCGGCGGTCAGCGCAGCGGCGCGAGCATCTCGAGCTCCTGCGCCGTGGGGTCGAGGGCGTAGGCGTTGGTGTGGCCGGTCGGCTCGTACCCGCGTCGGCGGTAGAACGCGATGGCCCGCTCGTTCTGTTCGTGGACGTGCAGCCGCAGGGCGTCGCCCTCGGTCGCGGCCCAGGCCTCGACACCGTCGAGCAGCAGGTCGGTGACGCCGGCCGAGCGTCCCCGATGGGTCGGGGCGACGTACACGCCGACCAGCAGGGGCTGCCCCGGTGCCTGGAGGAAGCCGCCCATGGCGCCGACCCAGTCGCCCGTCTCGTCGTCGATCGCGACCAGCGAGGTGCCGTGCTCGGCCTCGCCCCGGGCCGCGCGCATCCGCCATTCGGCCTCGGCGTGACGACGGGCGACGGGCAGCGTCTCGCCGTAGGCGATCGGGGTGTCCGCGAGCATCGCGAGGCGCAGGTCGCGGACGTGCTGCCAGTCGTCGGCGGTCGTGCGGCGGACGGTCACGGGTCGTGCGGGCATGTCGCCACCCTGCCACACGGGCGGAACGAGGCGGGTGCAGGAGGCGCGGGTCGCGTCACCCCGCCGGGTCGCGCCCCGAGGGCGTCAGGTCAGGAGGCGCGGGTCGCGTCAGCGCGCCGGGTCGCGCCCCGAGGGCGTCACGTCGGGAGGCGCGGGTCGCGTCTCAGCCGACCCTCGCCACGGGCGCGGGGCCGAGTCGCTGCTCGGGGCGAGCCGGTGAGATCAGCGTCGCGCGCCTCCCGCGGTCGTCCGGCTCGGTGTCGACGCCGAGCACCTGCATGCGCTCGGAAGTGCGGGCGCGGAGCGCCGCCGTCCAGGCGCAGACCAGGGCGTCGAGCAGGTCCTCGCGGTGCTTGTAGGCCCGGTCGACGAGCGGCGACGGCTCGTCGAGCAGTGCCGCCGACACGGGGTGCGAGTCGAGACGCACCGGCACCTCGGCCCCGGCCAGCCCCGCCAACCGACGCAGCAGCTCGTCGCAGGCCGCCGCGCGAGCCTCGCGCCGCGCCTCCTTCGGCAGGGTGAGGTCGGGCCGCTTGTAGCGGGGGCGCTTGTCGTCGTAGCCGAGCTCGCTCATCCCGACCAGCGTCGTGTACGGGTAGCACTCGAAGTGCCCGACCGCCTCGACCGGCACGGGCAGCACGCCGTCGTCGTACACGCCGCCGGCACGCTCGAGGCGCTCGCCGAGGGTGCGCCCGCCGAGCCAGGGCAAGGAGGCGCTGCTCGCGTTGGCCGAGACGTGCCAGCGACCGTAGGCGCGCGCCACGAGTCGTTCGCTCGCCCGCATGCCCGTGGCGTTGGGCACGAGCACGGGGGCGTCGATCGCGACGACGGAACCGGGCGTCGACCAGTGCAGGACCCAGGCCTCGACCTCGTCGACCCCGCGGGCCCAACCGGCGTCGAGCACCGTGCCGTCGGCGTCGATCACGGCCAGGCCGGTCTCGTTCGCGGGACGCTCGGGCGTCGAGTCGCGCCAGGCGAGGTCGACGCCGAGGTAGCGGGGCGCGGTCGGTGTCGCGGCGTCGGGCGGGGTCACCGCTCGACCGTACCCGCGCGGCCGGTCGGCCCGACCCCGTCGCGTTCTCCCGGCGCCTGCCGTCTCGCGTCCGTCGCGTGTGCCGGACGATACTGTCCCCATGCCCACCAGCACCCGCGCCCCGGCCGACCTGCGCCGCTGGCGGCGCTACCTCGCCGACGAACGCGCCGAGGAGTCGACCTACCGCGACCTCGCCCGCCGCCGCGACGGCGAGGAGCGTGCGATCCTGCTCGCCCTGGCCGACGCCGAGGGCCGTCACGCGCAGCACTGGGTCGACCTGCTCGGCGACGACATCGGACGCCCGGCCCGCACCGACCTGCGCACCCGCGTGCTCGGGGTGCTCGCCCGGCGCTTCGGCTCGATCTTCGTCCTCGCGCTGGTGCAGAGCGCCGAGGCGCGATCGCCCTACGCGACCGACGCCGACGCCACCGACGCGATGGCCGCCGACGAGCGCATCCACGGCGAGGTCGTGCGCGGCCTCGCCGAGCGGGGTCGCAACCGCCTGTCGGGGTCGTTCCGTGCGGCGGTGTTCGGGGCGAACGACGGGCTCGTCAGCAACCTGGCGCTCGTGCTCGGCATCAGCGCGTCCGGTGTCGCGAACCACGTCGTGCTGCTCACCGGGCTCTCGGGCCTGCTCGCGGGCGCCCTGTCGATGGGAGCGGGCGAGTACGTCTCGGTGCGGTCGCAGCGCGAGCTGCTCGACGCCTCCACCCCCGATCCGACGGCGCGGCAGGTGCTGCCCGACCTCGACGTCGACGCGAACGAGCTGGCGCTCGTCTACCGGGCGCGGGGCATGTCGCCGGACGAGGCCGAGGCCCACGCGCGGCAGGTGCTCGCGGGCGCGGGGCGAGGTGCCTCGTCGCCGAGCGCGCCTCCTGCGGGGGCCGCGCCGGGCGCCGCCACGGCCGGCTGGGCGGACGCCCCGGACCAGGAGGCGCGCTCGGGTGACGAACCCGCCACCCACGAGACCCTCGGCACGGCCTTCGGCGCTGCCGCCTCGAGCTTCTGCTTCTTCGCGTCCGGGGCCGTCATCGCCGTGCTGCCCTACCTGTTCGGGCTGTCCGGGCTCGCGGCCGTCGTCGTGGCGTCCGCCCTGGTCGGCGTCGCCCTGCTCGGCACCGGCGCCGTGGTCGGGCTGCTGTCGGGGGCGAGCCCGGTCAAACGGGCCCTGCGCCAGCTCGGCATCGGGTTCGGGGCGGCCGCCGTGACGTACCTGCTCGGGCTGCTGTTCGGGACGGGCGCCGCGGGCTGAGCCGTTCGGGCGGGTCGAGGCGTCAGGCCTTGCGGTCGAGCTTCCACGCGATCCAGCACGTGACGAGCACGACACCGGCTGCAGCCAGGCGGGCGCCCATCAGCACGCCTTGACCGGTCGACGTCGTGAGGCTCATGTCGGAGCCGATGCCGATGCTCCAGATCGCACCGGACAGGGTGAGGCAGACGACCAGCGCGAGGCCGAGCACCACCGAGGTGGCGCCGTGCGACCGCGGGCCGACGTCGTCGCGGCCGCGAGGGTCGCGCGAGAGGCGGGCGGCCCCGATGCGCACGATGCCGAGCCAGAGCAGGGCCACGGCGCAGGCGCCGACGACGTCGCTGCAACGGTGCCAGCCGAAGGCGACGGTCTGCTCGGCGACGACGGCCGCGAAGGCCGCGCCGATCATGTAGAACAGCGGCCGGGCGTGCCGACCGAAGGTGGTCATGATCGCCAGGACGGCGGCGACGGCGACGGTGACGTGCCCGCTGGGAAAGCTGTTGCCGTAGAGCTCGCCGGTCAGCTCGGGACGGGGCGCGAGCTGCTTGAGCAGCTGCGTGGTGACCGTGGCGCCGACGATCAGCACGCCCGCCTGGACGGCCGAGCTGGGCCGGCGGCGGAGGAAGGCGACCACCATCGTGAGGGCGACGACCAGCAGCACGGCCGGGGGAGAGATGGCGTCGAGCGCGACCCCGGACTGCAGCAGGGTGGTGCCGTCGACCGAGCGGAGGATGCTGTCTTCGATCGACTGGCCCGCCTCGGTGAGGACGGCGATCGTGTACACGCCCGCCAGCACGACGAGCGACGCCGACGACGCGACCACCCAGCGACCCGTGGCCCGTCGACGGACGGTCGGGGCCGTCGAGAGGGTGGGGTGAGCAGTCACCGGATGAGCTAACTACACGTCGCCTGGAAACCGGCTCGGTCCGACCTGCCGATGCGCCGTGGCCGACGGGACTCACAGCGGGGGTGCAGGGGATCGGCCGCCGTGCGGACGTCGTCGCTCCATCAGTCGCCGGGCGCCACCGGTGAGGGGTGCGAGCGTGACGGTCGTGTAGACGACGGCGACGATGCCGAACGCGACCGCCAGTCCGATCGTGTCGGCGGCGACCCCACCGAGCAGGGCGCCGATCGGGATGCCGGCCCAGGCTCCGGCGGTGACCAGCCCGAAGACCCGTCCGCGCAGGCGTTCGGGGGTGCGCTCGAGCTGCACCGTGCCGAGGATCGGATTGAGAGCGCCGGCGGCCAGTCCCGAGAGCGCCGTCGCGGCGACCAGCACCGGGAGTGGGGCCCCGAGGGCGAACGCCAGGCTCGACGGCCCACCGGCGAGGGTGAAGCAGACGACGAAGGTGACACGGCGCGGCACCCGGTGGGTGACGAAGCCGAAGGCGACGTTGCCGGCGAGGGCGCAGCCGCCCATGGTGGCGACGAGCAGTCCCAGGGCGGCCGCGCCTCCCAGTCGGTCGTTCGCGTAGAGGGGCAGCAGGGTCGACCCGCGGGCGGCGTCGAGCAGGTTCGTGACCAGCACGAGCGCCACGATCAGCCGCATCAGGGGATCGCGGACGACGAACCGGGCGCCCTCGGCGAGGTCGGCCCGGTAGGAGGCGCGGGTCGGCTCGGACGCGTCGGTCGGGTGGTCGGTGGCGGTGGCGCCGTCGGTCGGTGCCGCGGTGGTGGCCGGGTGGTCGTCTCTCGGATTCGGTGATCCGGTACGTACCGGATCGTCGGGCGGGGGAGCAGCGGTGATGGAGCCGGGTGATCCGGTACGTACCGGATCGGGCGCGGGGACGAGCGCCCAGGTCAGCGCGGCCGAGACGGCGAAGGTGGCGGCGTTGACGAAGAGGGACGCGACCGGCCCGACGGCGGCGACGAGCAGCCCCGCGATCGAGGCCCCGATGAGCTTGGCGAAGCGCTCGGACCCGTCGATCAGCCCCACGCTGCGTTCGATGCGCACCCCGGCCCGTTCGGTCAGCCCGGGCAGCATCACCCGGCGTGCCACCTGCCCGGGGCTGTCGAGCAGTCCGCCGACGAAGACGAGGGCGAGCAGGGCCCAGAACGGCAGCCCGACGGTGAGGGCGAGCACGGGCATCGCGAGGACGGAGGTGCCGCTCACCAGGTCGGCGACGATCGCGGCCCTCCGGGGCCCGACCCGGTCGACGACGACGCCGCCGAGCGGTCCGCCGATGATCACCGGGGCCGTCGCGAAGGCCGCCGCGAGCCCGACCTCGGCCCCCGACCCGCCGAGACCCAGGACGTAGAAGGGCACGGCGAACGCCGTCACGACGTTGCCGGTCTGCGAGATCGCGTGGGCCGCGACCAGGGACGACAGCGCGACGCGGGCGGGGCGCCCGGGGCGGCCAGGGCGCCCGCTGCGGGGCCGGTCGGTGCGGCCGAGGTGAGGGGCGCTGTCGGTGACCCGCGCCTCCTCGGTTCGTCTGCTCTCGCTCATGACGGGCCTCAGGGGCGGCGGTAGGCCTGGTAGACGAGGACGACCGACTCGGCGCCGTCGTCGGCCGCCGGGTCGTGGGCGGCGCTGGCGTCGAGCCAGCGGTCGACGAGGGCCTCGAGGTCGCGGCGGAGTGCGGCCAGTTCTGTCGCCGTGAGGCGCAGGCTGCGGTCGCCGCTCGCCCCGGCCGCGACCCTCTCGCGGGGCAGGGTGGGCATCGCGTCGACGTACTCGCCGAAGCGCGCGGCGTAGGCCTGGCCGATCGACTTCTCGAGGGCGGACGACGCGACGAGGCGGTCGGGGTCGTCGAGCAGCTCGGCGGGCTCCCAACTAGTGAGCTGGGCGGTGGCCTGCCACCAGCGTTCACGACGGTCGGTGGTCTGCGGCTCGGCCGGGCCGATGAGGTCGATCGAGGCGAGTTTCGACAGGTGGTAGCTGATCGTCCCCGGGGCCTCGTCGACGGCGTCGCTGAGCTGGGCGGCCGTCTGCGCGCCGCGTTCGCGCAGCAGACCGAGGAGGCGCAACCGCGTCGGGTGGGCGAGCACGCGCATCGAGGCGGCGTCGGTGAGGGTGCTGCGGGATGTCTCACGCGGGGTCATGGGGTCGACCCTAGGTGCGCAAGAGGTGTTGCGCAAGAGTCGTTGTGGGTTGTCGAATCGGGCCGAGGCTCGCGCTGTCCGTTCGTGCTGTCGGACCGTGCGGCGACGAGCGGTTCGACCGGTCGAGCCGTGAGTGTGGTGGGTGTCGCGGGCGGAGGTCGAGCCCGCGGCGCATGCTCGGAGCACGAGCGCCGGACGGCCCGGCTCGCAGGAGGAACCCGATGACGAAGACCCCGGACGACCCGCACGGCACCGACGAGACCGAACTCGAGCGCAGCGGCAACAGCAGCGGCGAGGGTCACGGCGACCACACCGTCGGCGAGCGGGACGACCGCCCCGTCGAGATCACCAGCGAGAACCACCCCGACGGCGGCACCGGCTCCCGCACGCTCGACGACGGACCGGCCGACGACGCCGTCCCCACCCGCAAGCCCGGCCAGGCCGAGGCCAGCCAGGTCGACGAGCTGATCGGCGACTACAAGGGCGACGGCGAAGGCAAACACACCTACTGACACGACCCGAGGAGGCGCGGGTCGGCTCGATTCGCGCCCCGCGCCTCCCTCGTGTAGTGTTTCCTCTGGCCAATCGGCCAGAGAAATGCGCCTGTAGCTCAACGGATAGAGCATCTGACTACGGATCAGAAGGTTGGGGGTTCGAGTCCCTCCAGGCGCACACGACTCGAAAGCCCCTGCCCTACACGGCAGGGGCTTTTCTCGTCTTGGGTGCTTGTCTGGCCGCCTCCGGCGGCGCGCGCCTTCGGCGCGAACTTGCACGGGACGAGGCTTGGCGCTTCGCGCCTCACCCGTCCCACGTCGAGCGTTCCGTGGTCGAGTGGTCGCGAAACGTCGCTCGTGGCGGGCCGAAGGACGTTTCTGGACCACTTGACGTCACGCGAGGGCGAGGCTTGGCGCTTCGCGCCGCACCCGTCCGGCCCCGCCCGGCCGTCGAGTGGGCAGAAGATGTCCCTCCCGGCGAGATGGAGGACGTTTTCTGCCCACTCGACCGGCCGCAGGGGGCCGAGAGGGCGGAGCCGGGGCTCCGGGTCAGGGGGACGACGTCAGGGCGGCGAGCTCGGTGCGGCTGCGGGCCCCGAGCTTGCGCAACAGGTTCGAGACGTGGAACTTCACGGTGTTGTCGCTGATGCCGAGCGCCGACGCGATGTCGCGGTTCCGGTCTCCCGCGGCGACACGGTGCAGGACCTCGCGTTCCCGCTCGCTCAGGGCGGCGACCAACTCCCACGGCTCGTTCGACGGCGGCGGGTCGAGCGGCAGACGCACCGTCAACTCCGAACCCCACCCCACCGTCGACGCCACCGTCAGCTCGCCCCCGACCCCCGAGACCTGCTCGGTGATCGGCCGCAGGGCGTCGTCGTGCGCCGTCAGCTCGCCCGCGCCGTCGTCCCGGATCGCGATCAACAGGTTGAGGCCGTCGCAGTCCCACTGGATGCGCACCCGACGAGCGTCGCCCGCGTCCACGAAGGTGAGCACGGCGTTCCGGACGACGGCTCGGGCCACGTGCGCCACGTCACCCGGCAGGGCCCGGCCCGTCGCCGGCGGCTCGACGAACTGGACGTCCAGGTCGCCGAAGCGCACGAGCGGACGCAGGTCCGACCGGAGGCGCGCGAAGGCCCCGACGACCGGCTCGAGCGTCGTGCCCCGGTCGCGGTCGGAACCGGTCCGCAGGGCGACCAGGGCACTCGCGGCGACGTCGATGGCCTCGGCCCGCGCCGCTCGGTCGTCGAGGCGTCGCGAGCGCAGGGCGGCCAGCACGGACTCGAGGGTCATCGCGTGCCGGTCGACCAGGTCGGCGGTCGCCCGCGCGTGCTCGGACGCCAACGTCCGGGCGAGGGTGTCGGAACCGGTTCGGGTGGGGCCGTCGTGCAGGGTGCGACTCATGGGCCCACCCTAGGCGTCCACCTACCCGTCGCCACCGTCCCTACCCGAACGGGTGGGTGGGACGCCCCCGTCGAGGGGCTGCCCTCACAGCATCGTCGGACCAGGATCGAAGGCAACGGGATCGACGACGTACCCAGAGGCCCGATCGGGCCCCGTCGCCCCCACGAGGAGCACCACATGAAGCTGCAGTTCGCCATGGACACCCTGACCACCGACGCCGCCCTCGAGCTGGCCGCCGCCGCCGCGCCGAGCGTCGACATCATCGAGCTCGGCACGCCCCTCATCAAGGCCGAGGGCTTCCGTGCCATCACCGCCATCAAAGAGGCGCACCCCGACAAGATCGTCTTCGCCGACCTCAAGACGATGGACGCCGGCGAGCTCGAGGCGGGCGAGGCGTTCAAGGCCGGCGCCGACCTGGTGACCGTGCTCGGCGTCGCCGGTGACAGCACCATCGCCGGTGCCGTCAAGGCCGCCAAGGCCCACGGCAAGGGCATCGTCGTCGACCTCATCGGCGTCGGCGACAAGGCCGCCCGCGCCAAGGAGGTCGTCGCGCTCGGTGCCGAGTTCGTCGAGATGCACGCCGGGCTCGACGAGCAGGCCGAAGAGGGCTTCACGTTCGAGAAGCTGCTCGAGGCCGGCAAGGCGTCGGGTGTGCCGTTCTCGGTCGCCGGTGGCGTCAAGGCCGCCACCGTCGGCTCGGTCCAGGACGCCGGAGCCGACGTCGCCGTCGCCGGTGCCGCGATCTACTCGGCCGACGACGTCGCCGGTGCCGCCGCCGAGATCCGCGCCGCCATCAAGTAGCAGCACACGCAACACACGCAGCAGCTCGCGAGAAAGCTGTGACGCGCAGGAGGCGCGGTGTCGGTCGGACCGGCACCGCGCCTCCTCGTCGTCCGTCGGTCAGCGGGGCGCGTCGACCAGGCGGGCCGAGACCGACACCACGACCTCGTCGCCCGCGAGGCCGGAGGCGGCCAGGCGTCCACGCAGCGCGTCGGCCGCTCGGGCCAGCGTCTCGGGCGTCGGGGAGTCCAGCGCGGTCGCCACGTGGGCGGTGACGGACACCGACCCGGGTGCCCGCGAGATCTCGACGAGGCCGGTCGAGCCCGCGAGGTCGAGTCCGGCCGCGACGACCCGCACCGCTCCCTCGACGATCGGATGCGCGTCGAACACGTCCACGACGCCCCCGACGCCACGCAGCGCCTCGGTCAGGTCACGGGAGAGCGCATCGTCGCTCATCGGTCGTCCTCCCTCGCCACGAAGACGTCGTCGACGAGCACGTCGACCCTCGTGACGGTCAGCCCGGTGTGCCGGGTCAACGTCTCGGTGATGCGGCTGCGCAGCTCGTCCGCGACGGCGCCGAGGTCGAGTCCGTACCGGGCCGCGGCCGTCACCCGGACGACCACGTCGGCCCCCGCCGTCGTCAGGTCGCCCTCGAAGGCCGTCGAACCGAGCACGACGCCGGGCTGTGCGTCGCCCGCCCGTCGCACCAGTCCGCGTGCCGCGGCCTCGGTGACGCTCAGCCGCACCGCGGGGTCGGGGTGCGTCACCGGGATCTCGCGACCGCCCACGACCTCACGTCGGATCGAGTCGAGGAGGCCGTCGATCCAGGCGCCGTCGCGGTCGGGCTCGCGCGTGGCCCGGTCCTCGAGGGAGGCGCGGGACAGCTCGTGCACCCGGGCCAGCGACTGCAGGTACAGCCGGCAGGCGGCGGACCCCTCGATGGCCGGGTCGCGGGGCGTGCGCCCGGCGTCGAGGTAGTCGACGAGGCGGTCGACCGGGATGCCGTCGACCGTGTCGTCGGTCTCGGGCACGTCGAGGGGGGAATGGTCGTCGATGCTCATCGCCACGCCTCCATCTCGGTGATCAGGAACGCTCGTGCCCGCGCGATCTTGCCCCGGACCGTCGAGACGGGCAGGTCGAGGGCCTCGGCGATGTCCGCGTACGAGTAGTCGGCGGTCTCTCGCAACAGCCAACACCGTCGCTGGTCGAGGGGGAGCTTGTCGAGCGCCGACCACATGGCGTCGAGCTGCAGCCGGGCCTCGACCACGCGTTCGGGCGTCTCGTGTCGTGGGGCCGACACCTCGAGCCGGTCGACGTCGTCGTGGTCGCGCCGGACCCGCAGACGGTCGACCGCCTTGTTGCTGACGATGCGCATCAGCCAGTTGCGGACCCGGGACGGGTCGTCGAGGTCGGCCAGGCGCCGCCAGGCGGTGAGGAACGCGTCCTGCACCACGTCGTCCGACTCGAGGTCGGAGCCCAGCAGGCGCGCGGCGTACACCCGCATCAGCGGTCCGTGACGACGGGCGATGACCTCGTAGGCGTGGACGTCGCCGTCGCGCGCCCGGACGGCCAACGTCGCGTCCGCAGCGTCGAGGAGGGGGTCGTCGGTGGTGATGACGACCTCCTGCGATCGGACGGGGCGGGACCTGGTGCACGGGCCGGGTGGCCCGCACTGCGCCTCCTTGACTACCACCCCGCGCCCGGATCGGGGGACGTGATGGCCGAAAAGTGAGTGGCCACGGATCGTTCACTGAGAGCTGGCTGACCCACCATGACACCGGTCGTGACCGATGCGTCTGAATGATGTGACCCGCTTCACGGGCACTCACACATCGGCCGCTCCACACCCGGCCTCAGCACAAGGAGAAATCATGAGCAACGTGACCCCCGCCACCAGCACCAGCACCGCTGCTGCCAAGAACACGTCGTCGCACGCCGCCGGCAAGAACACCATCGCCGAGGGCGTCGTCTCGAAGGTCGCCGGCATCGCGGCCCGCGAGGTGCGCGGCGTCCACGACCTGGGCAACGGTGCCGCTCGTGCCATCGGCGCGATCCGCAACGTGATCAACCAGCAGGACCGCGGCCAGGGCGTCTCGGTCGAGGTCGGCGAGAAGCAGGTCGCCGCCGACATCGTCATCGTCGCCGAGTACCCGGTCGAGCTGCAGCGTGTCGCCGACGACGTCCGCAAGGCCGTCACCGACGCCATCTCGCAGGTCGTCGGCATGGAGGTCACCGAGGTCAACGTCACGATCTCGGACGTCTACATCCCCTCCGAGGACGACAACGACGACGACAACGACAGCCGCGTCAAGTGACCGCCACGACCACCGGCATCCTGGTCGGAGCCGTCCTGGCACTGACCGCCGTGGCCTTCGGCTTCTGGGCCTTCGTGTTCGTCGCGATCGCGATGGCCGTCGGTTACGGCGTGGGTCGTGTCGTCGAGGGCAAGCTCGACATCCGAGGCCTGGCCGACGCACTCCGCGGGCGGCGGTCGTCGTGACCGCGGCGGTGACGGCCGACCAGGCCCTCCACGGCCGGAACAAGATCACGTCACGTGCCGTGCGTCGGGTCGTCTCGGCCGTCACCGCGGAGGCCCTCGAGGTCTCCGCGTCGAAGGTGTCGGTCGAGCTGGCCGACCACGACGGCGCTCTCAGCGTGATCGCCAAGACCCCCATCCGGGTCTCGCCCCTGGGCGTCTCCGGACATCGTTCGGGCACCCTGCTGGACCGCCTCACGACGGCCCAGTCCACCATCCGTGACCGTGTGCTGCAGCTGACCGGGTCGAGCATCGACAAGGTCGACCTGCAGATCACCGGTGCCGACATCCGAGAGAGGAAGCGCGTCGCATGAGCACCGCATCGCTCTACAAGCGCATCGTGCGCCGCGAGACGCACTCGTCCCGGGCCGGCATCGCCATCACGCTCGCCGTCCTGCTGATCGTCGCCCTGGCGTGGATCGGCACCGAGGCGGTCCTCGCCGCCGTCGGGACGGCTCCGCTGCTCCTGGCGCCGACCGACCTCGTCGGTTCGACCCTGGACGCCGCGAGTGCGCCCGTCGGCGTGTTGACCGCCGTCGCGGTCGTCGTCGCGCTGATCGGGCTCGTCCTGATCGTCGTGTCGCTCGCCCCGGGCCGTCGTGGCCGCCGTGGCGCCAAGGCCGAGCGCACCGTGGCCGTGGTCGACGACCGGGTCATCGCCCGCTCGCTGGCCCGCACCGCGAGCTACGCCGGCGACGTCGACCCCTCGCAGGTCAGCGTCAGCGTCGGAAAGCGCAGCGCCCTGATCGAGGTCACCCGCACCTCCGGCCGTCAGACAGACGTCCGCAGCATCGACGAGGCCGTCCGTGACGAACTGGACGCCTACGACTTCAGCCCGGCCCTGCGTCACAAGGTCAAGCTGTCCGAGAAAGGAACGGTCGGCTCATGAACAGCACCAATCGCGCTCTGAACCGCATCGTCGTCTTCGTCATCGGTCTCGTGCTCCTGCTCGCCGGTGGAGCGGTGGCCGTCGGCGCCCTCTTGCCCGACGTCCAGCAGACCGTCTCGCAGAGTGCCTCCGACGTGAGGGGCCCGACCACCGACGCCCTCACCGAGCAGCCGTGGATCCTCTGGGTCGTCGCGGTGGTCGCCCTCGTGCTGATCGTGCTGCTCGCCTGGTTCGCCCTGCGGCAGGGGCACGGCCAGACCGGCACGCTGCTCACCGTCGACGAGGGTTCGCGTGGTGACCAGACCACCGGTGGTCGCCTGGTGATCGACGCGAAGGTCGCCGAGCAGGTCCTCGAGGAGGCGCTGGCCGACACCCCGGGCATCGTCTCGGTGGACGTCACCGCCTTCCGCGTCAAGCGCGAGTCGGTCCTGCGCGTCACCGCGAACGCCCGCCGGGGCGTCTCGCCGACGGACATCCGTCGGAGCATCGACAAGGCCGTCGCCCACTGGGACGGCGTCCTCGGCACCGAGACCCCCGTCGTGATCCAGATCAACGGCGGACTCCGCAGCCAGATGTCGTCGGCCACCCGCCTCGACTGACGCCCGTCGCCCCACCGCGCGGACGGCCCTCGCCCTCGACCGAGGACGGGGGCCGTCCGTCGCACCACCCACGTTCCACGATGAAAGGCCGGTCTCATGAACGAGTCCACCCACCACGTCACACCCATCGACATCGACGCCGCGGCGTCCACCCAGGCCCGCTCGCCCGAGGAGGTCCTCGAGCACACGATCGGCGTCACCGTCCTCGGCGTCTCGGGCGTCCACGCTCTCGGCAGCGCACCCCAGCGGCTGGCCGGTGCCCTGCGCACGGCGATCGGCACGGGCTCCGTCCCGGGCGTCCGCGCCGGCACCACCGACGAGGGACTCGTGGTCGACATCGCCGTCGTCGCCGAGTACCCCACCAACGTCACCACGCTCGCCGACACCGTCCGCACGCAGGTCCAGCACGCCGTCGGGCAGCTCGACGGCGAGGAGGTCACGGTCAACGTGACCGTCACGGACGTGCACGGCCCGTTCGACTCCGAGGAGGACGCCGCCGACAAGGTCAACGCCGCGGCGGACAAGGCGAAGCAGGCCGTCTCGGACGCGGGCGACAAGGTCGGCGCCGCCGCCTCGGCCGCGGGCGACCGGGCGAAGGAGGCCGGCGAGAAGACGAAGGCCGCCGCCGGTGAGGCACGCGACCGCGCCGGGGCCGCCGCGAGCGACCTGTCCGACAAGGCCGCGGCTGCGGCGAGCGACCTGTCCGACAAGGCCCGCGAGCTGGGCGACAAGGCCGGCGAGGTCGCCGAGCAGGCCAAGGCCACCGCGGCCGAGGTCGGCGAGAAGGCGGCCGACGAGGCCGACGACGTCGCCGACAAGGCCCGCGACGTGGCCGAGCAGGCGAAGGACGCTGCTGCCGACGCCCGCGACTCCGCGGCGGACCGCGGCGAGGACGCCCGCTCGGCGACCGCCGACGCGACCGACGCCGCACTCGACAAGACGTCCGAGGTCGTCGCCGGCGCCCGCGAGAAGGCCGCCGACGCCGTGGACGGCGTGGCCGACGCGGTGGACGAGAACCGGGCCTCGGACGGCGACGCCACCCGCGCCTCCTCGGACGGCCGCCACGCCGACGCCGACGGCGCCGACGTGACCGTGACGGTCGACGGCGGCACGGTGACCGTCGAGGTCGACTCCGACAGCGACGCGCAGGTCGTCGTAGACGGCGACGCCGTCTCGACGACGGAGAAGTGATGTTCGGGCGGCGCACCTCGATGACGACCCGACGCCCCCGGCCGCGGGCCGTCTGGGCCGCCCTGGTGACCTCGGTCGTCCTCTGCGTGCTGATCGTCGTCGGCGTGCTGCTGCCCGTCCTCACCCTGATCGGTGCGGCGGACGGCGGCACGGCCGGCGCCCTCGACGTGCCCGTCGGCTCGATCGCCGCGGGGATCGCCATCGGTTACGTCCTGGCCCTGGTGTTGCTGCTGCTCATCGTGAAGGTGCGCAACGGTGCCCTGGCCTGGGTGCTCGGGGTGGCGGCCGTGATCTCGACCCTCGTCGTGTCGCTGTGGCCCCTCGTGGCCGTCGCGATCGCCGGTGTCGACCAGGTGCAGGACCTGATCCCCTTCATCCAGGACCTGATCGCCCGGTTCTGGCCCGGCAACTGACCGGCCCCGAGGTGGACCGACCCGTCTAGGCTGAGGCGGTCGTCGGAAGGGGTCCGGCGCACCATCGGGGGATCATCATGCGCTTCACCACCACACCAGCACTCGCCACCGTCACCGGGGCCGTCGCGCTCACGTTGCTGCTCGCCGGCTGCACCGGCGGCGGTGACGACTCCGGTGACGCCGGTCGGTCGTCGACCGGTCAGGCGACGGCCACGGCCGACGCCGCCGAGCAGACCGGTCGAGGCGACATCGCGCTCCCGGCCGACTGCGACACAGTCGCCACCGTGTTGGGCCAGGCCGTCGAGGGCCTCACGCTCGACGCGACGACCTCCGAGGTCGAGGACGGGGGCGCGGCCTGCACGTGGACCAGCGAGGCGGACGGCACGCGTGTCGGCTTCTACGCCGAGGTCGAGGAGAACACCGAGGCCGAGATGGACGACGCGGTGCCCGACTCGGACGGCCTCTCGCTCGAACGGGTCGAGGACGACAGGATCGATTCCCTCGGGGGTCGCCTCTTCACCGGTTCGGCCACGGCCGACTCCCCGGTGGCCGGAGGCGGCGCGGTCGTCGTCACGCCCCACGGCACCGTGGGCGTCCTCACGGCCGCCCCCACGGGGGTCCCTGTCCGACTCGACATCGAGCAGATGGTCGACGCCACGGTGGCCTTCGTCCGCTGACGCTAGCCCTCGAGGAGGCGCGGTGCCGGTCGACCGGCACCGCGCCTCCTCGGCCGTCAGGGTCCGGAGAACTCGGCCGGGAGATCTCGGCTGGTGTGCAACACCCGGTGGACCCTGACGGCGTTCGCGTCGTCCGTGTAGAGCAGCACGAACGGGAAGCGACGGAGCGCGATGCTGCGCAGGCCGTCGATGCCCGTCTCGACGGCGAATCGGGACGAGCCCAGGGTGGGATGCGCCGAGATGAGCGATCGGGCGTCGTCGAGGGCGTCGACGAAGTCGAGTGCGGCTCCGTGGCCCCCCTCGTCGAGGTAGTGGTCGACGGCCGACTCGATGTCGCTGTCGGCGCGTCGGGAGGTCACGACGCGGCGGCTCACGCGCGGTCAGCCCGGGCGCGGTGCACGCGGTCACGCAGGCCGTCGAGGTACTGCTCGTCGAGGTCCGAGCCGGACCCCGACGCCATGCCCTCGACCACGAGGTCGCGCAGGCGCGTGCGTGCCTGCTCACGGCGGATCAACTCGCGGATGAACTCGCTGCTCGTGCCGTACCCGCGCTCGCCGACCTGGGCCTCGACGAAATGCTTGAGCCCGTCGGGCAGGGAGACGTTCATGGTGGCCATGCGCTGATCCTAAACGCGATGGCAAGGTTTGTCATGCGCCCTCCGGCACCGCGCCTCCTCGATGTCCCCCTTTTTGTGGTCATGACCGAGGAGGGGGGTCTGTGGCATCGTTGAGCCGTTCGGAGAACGGCACGCTCCCACCAGGCGCGCCCACTGAGGGGAGCCGCGTGATCAGGGACGAAGCCCGCGAAGAACGTCGGCAGCGGGCGGTCGAGAGCCTCGGCATCGTCGAGTCCGGCCACGAGGACCGCCTGGACCGCGTGACCCGCGTCGCCCGGGCCGTGTTCGGCGTGCCGCTGTCGTCCGTCACCGTCATGGACCACGAGCGCGCGCTCTACGTCGGCCGGGCCGGTTTCGCCGACCCCGAGTCCGCTCGCACCGACACCCCGTGCAGCCTCGTGACCGACACGGGCGAGATCATCACCACCGACGACGCCCGCGTCGACCCGCGGTTCGCCGACCTCGGGGCCTTCAACGACAACGGGCTGGGCTTCTACGTCGGGCACCCGCTGCGCGACGGCTCGGGCAACGTCGTCGGCTCGTTCTGCCTGATGGACGCCGAGCCCCGGCAGCTCTCGGACGACGAGATGGTCGAGTTCCGCGACCTGGCCGCCTGGGCGCAGGTCGAGCTGCTCGCCGACGCCGAGGCCTCGGCCGCCCGGTCGACGCAGCAGGCGCTGTTGCCGGCAGAGCCCCTCGAGGTCGAGGGCGTCCACGTCGAGGGGATCTGCCTGCCGTCGCTGAGCGTCGGGGGCGACTACTACGACTACGGGCTGATCGGCAGGTTCGTGCACATGGCGGTCGGCGACGTGATGGGCAAGGGGGTCGGGGCGGCCATCATCGGCTCGTCCGTCCGGGCGGCCTGCCGGGCGGCCTCACCGCACGTCGCCGCCGGACGCGAACTCGGCCTCGCGGTCGACCGCATCGAACGGGCCGTGCAGACCGACCTGCAGCGCACCGGGTCGTTCGTCACCTACTTCCACGCCGTCCTCGACCTCGACACGGACGAGTTGTCGTTCGTCGACGCCGGGTCGGGGCTGGCGGTCATCGTCCGAGCCGACGGCACCGTCCAGCACCTCGCGGGCACGGGGCTGCCCCTGGGGCTCGACGAGCAGCAGCACGTCACCGAGACGACCCGCCTGGGCGTCGGGGACCAGCTGATCGTCATGAGCGACGGAGTGCTCGACGTCCTCGACGACGAGTTTGACTGGGCCCTCGAGGTCGGGCGGCTCGCGACGCAGCCCCGCGCGGGCGGCTCCGACGGGCCCGGCCTGCTCGAGTCCATGGCGGCCCTCACACACCGACGACTCTCACGCGACGACGTCACCGTCGTCGTGATGGACCGTCGCGCGTGACCGACACCCTCAGTCGCCGCGACCAGCGGCTGCTCGACCGCACCACACCCGGTCGCCGCATCGTCGCGATCCGCGTCGTGGTGCTTCTGGCGTCGCTCGCCGGCCTGAACTACATCGTCTGGCGGTGGGCCGCGTCGGTGAACTGGTCGTCGTGGTGGATCGCGGTGCCGCTGATCCTCGCCGAGACCTACAGCGTGATTGACTCCCTGCTGTTCGGCCTCGGTGCCTGGCGGCTTCGGGAGCGCGGCGAGCCGCCGGCCGCACCCGACCCCGACACCCTCGAGACGCGGGTCACGGTCGACGTCTTCGTCACCACCTACAACGAAGAGGTCGACCTCGTCATGCGCACCGCCCTCGCGGCGCAGCGCATCCGTTACCCGCACACGACGTGGATACTCGACGACGGCGGTCGCCCCGAGATCCGGGCCGCGGCCGAGGCCGCCGGAATCGGCGTCATCACCCGGTCGGACGACTGGGCCGACCGGCCGCGCCACGCGAAGGCCGGCAACCTCAACAACGCGCTCCTCTCGACCGAGGGCGAGTTCCTGCTGATCCTCGACGCCGACCAGGTGCCGAAGCCCGAGATCCTCGACCGCACCCTCGGCTACTTCAAGGACGAGCGCATCGCGCTCGTCCAGACGCCGCAGTGGTTCGAGAACGTGCCCGAGTCCGACCCCCTGGGCAGCCAGGCGCCGTTGTTCTACGGGCCCATCCAGCAGTCGAAGGACGGCTGGAACAGCGCGTTCTTCTGCGGATCGAACGCGGTCCTCCGTCGGGAGGCGCTGATGCAGTTGGGCGTCGCGCGGTACGTCACCGAGGTCGAGGCCGCCGTGCGTCGGGCCGTCCGCACCTCGCGCAAACTGCTCGTCCGGGCACGGGAGGAAGCCGTCGACCAGCCCCGCGTGCTCGAGGCGTTGGACGACGCCGAGACCGTCGTCGAGCGGGCCCGGGCCGAGTTCGCCGCGGGCGAGTCCATCGGTGACGTCACCTACCGGTTCCAGCGCAGCATCGACACGATCGCCTTCCGTTTCGCCGACGCCGACCTCGCGGCCATGAAGGGCGACCTCGCCGATCTCGCCGCCATGTCGCTCGGTCCCGACACGTTCGACGCCCTCGACGAGGCAGCCCTCGACCTGCTCGCGCAGCGGTCGTCCTCGCCGCTGGCCGCCATCGAGTCGATCTCGCTGCTCGTCGGCGCGCTCGACGTCGACCGCGGCTCCGAGGCCCAGGCGATCATGCCCCTGGCCACGATCTCGGTCACCGAGGACATGGCCACCGCGATGCGCCTGCACGGGCTGGGCTGGAGGTCGGTCTACCACGACGAGACCCTGGCGATCGGGCTCGCCCCCGAAGACCTGGCCACCATGATGACGCAGCGTCTGCGCTGGGCCCAGGGCACCATGCAGGTGTTCTTCCGCGAGAACCCGCTCGTGCAGAAGGGGCTGTCGTGGGGTCAGCGTCTCATGTACTTCTCCACCATGTGGAGCTACCTCTCGGGATTCGCGGCCGTGGTCTACATCGCCGCGCCCGTGCTGTGCCTGTCGTTCGGCGTCGTCCCGGTGCAGGCCTACAGCGTCGACTTCTTCGCCCGCCTGATCCCCTTCCTGGTGCTCAACCAGGTGCTGTTCTGGGTGGTCGCGGCCGGCAGGCCGACCTGGCGGGGGCAGCAGTACTCGCTGGCGCTCTTCCCCGTCTGGATCGCGTCGGTCACCACGGCCTTCCAGAACGTCTACCGCGGCCGGGCGCTCGGGTTCTCGGTCACCCCCAAGACCAAGCAGGCGGCCACCGGCCCCCGGTGGGACCTCGTCCGCCCGCAGATCTGGGCCGCCGCCTGCCTCGTCGCCGCGCTCGTGCTCGTCGGCGTCCGCTACGCCACCGGGCAGGCCGAGGGCATCGCGCCGCTCGTCAACATCGCCTGGGTGCTCTTCGACCTGGTGATCTTCAGCATCATCGTCCGGGCCGTCCTCTATCCGGGGCCCTCGGCACCCCACGACAAGGAACCATCATGATGACCGTCACCGTCGAAGCCGTCGAAGGCGGCTGCGTCCTCTCACCGCAGGGGCGTCTCACCGTCGTCTCGACACCCCAACTGCGCGACGAGGTGGCGGCGCGCCTCGCCGCCGGCGACCGGCTCATCGTCGTCGACCTCTCGGGCACGACCTTCGTCGACTCGTCGGGCCTCGGAGCCCTCGTGTCGTGCCTCAAGTCGGCGCGTCAGGCCGGGGGAGACCTGCGGCTCGTCGCCCCCACCGAGCAGGTCTCGATGGTGCTGCGCTTGACGAACCTCGACCGCATCCTGAAGCCCCGCGCCTCGGTCGCGGCCGCCCTCGATGACTGAGCGTCCCGGCCCCGTCGTGATCGACGTGGCCGTCGAACCCGAGAGCATCGACCTGGTGCAGAACGCCTTCGAGTCCTGGTGGACCTCGCTCGGCGACGACTCGCTCGAGACGCGCTTCTCGTTCGAGACCGCGATCGTCGAGATCGCGGCGAACGTCATCGAGCACTCCCGTCGCTCCGAGGCGGACCTCGGCCGACGCTTCACCCTGGAGCTGTCGGCCACCGACGACCGCCTGACGGCCGTGTTCCACGACAACGGCATGCCCAGCGACATCGACCTCAGCGCCGTCTCGATGGCCGACCTCGAGGACGAGGACGGCCGCGGCCTGGCCCTGGCGCTGCTCAGCCTCGAGAGTCTCGACTACCGCCACGAGGACGGCCGGAACGTGTGGACGCTCGTGTGCCGACGCTGAACCACCCGTCGGCGCCGGCGCCGCGGCGGCGGCTCGCCCGCCGGATCGGCGCGGCCCTGCTCGCCGTCGCGGCCCTCGTGCCGGTGGCGCTGGGACCGGTGGTGCTCGGGGACGCGACGTCCGCGTCGGCCGCCACCGCGCCTCCTGGACCCTCGGGAACGTGGTTCGGTCCGGACCTCGACTGGGGCTCGGACGGCCCCGACGGCTATGCCGCTCGACTCGGCGCGACGCCGTCGCTGTACGGCGTCAACATCGACTACCCGCTCGACGGCCGGGCCGCCGACGAGTGGCGACGGTCGGCCCGTGCCGCGGCCGCCCAGGGCGCCGTGCTCGTGGTCAGCCTCGAGCCCACCGGGCGGCTCGGCGACCTCGACGCCGCCGACGCGCGTCGGGCCGACGACCTGCTGACCGAGATCGACCAGCAGTACGGCACGCTGCAGCTGGTGCGCTTCGCGCCCGAGATGAACGGCAACTGGCAGCGGTGGGGGCAGCAACCCACCGCGTTCGTCGGCGCGTTCCGCACGTTGGCCGACGTGGTCCACGCGGGGGACTCCCGGGCACGGATGGTCTGGGCTCCGTCGTACGGTGCGGGCTATCCGTTCTCGGACGCCGTCGGCCGCCTCACCGAGACCCCCTCGAGCGACGTCGACCTGCTCGACACGAACGACGACGGGCGCGTGACCGAGGCCGACGACCCCTACGGGCCGTACTACCCCGGCGACGACGCGGTCGACTGGGTCGGCCAGTCGATGTTCTACTTCGCCAAGGGCAGCGCCTCGACGGCCGCCGGCACGTCGGTGCCGTTGGTCGAGAACCAGGCCCCGGCCACCGGCGAGGTCGAGGGACGCTTCGACGAGACCTGGGGCTACACCGAGACGCAGCCCTCGACGTTCTACGAGCGGTTCGCCGAGGGGCGCGACCGGCCGATGCTGCTCGACACGGGCGCCCTCTACGCCGACGAGTTCGACGGTGCGTCCGAACTCGACGTCAAGCAGGGCTGGTGGCGCCAGGTGTTCGACGCCCTGCCGACCCACGACCGGATCGCCGGCGTCACCTGGCTCGAGGTGGAACGCGACGAGGCCGAGGCCGGCGACCGACCCGTCGACTGGCGGGCCACGGCCGAGCCGGGAATCGCGGGGGCCCTGCGCACCGACCTCGAGGCGAGCGACCGCATCGACCTCGGGCCGGTCACCGACCGGGTGACCTCGACCGACGGCGACGCCGCGACCGTGCAGGTGCGCGACGGCGGTGGCGACGAGATGGGCTGGATCGTGGCCTGTGCCGGGGCGCTCGCCCTGGCCTTCCTGGTGAGCGGAGTCGTGGGACGCCTGCTGCCCCGCTGGCGTTACCCCGACGACGGTTCACCCGCCCGTGACCTGCGCATCGACCTGTTCCGTGGGTTCATCATCCTGGCCGTCGTCATCACGCACATCGAGGTCGCCGGACCGTTCTCGTTCGTCACGCTCAAGGCCGTCGGGGCGATCACGGGTGCCGAGATGTTCGTGTTCCTCAGCGGCATCGTGCTCGGCATGGTCTATCCGCTCGGGGTCAAGAAATACGGAGAGAAGGCCGCGGCGATCGGCGCGTTCGTCCGGGCGCGCAAGCAATACGTCGTGACGCTCGCGGTCATCCTGATCGTCTTCGCGCTGAGCTTCGTGCCGTTCCTGAACACCGCCGCGATCACGACCTTCACCGACCGCGGCACGGGCATGACGGGCACGTCGGCCGAGGGACGCGTCTACGACCTCTACCCGAACGTCGACCGCCTGCTCGACTACCCGCCGCCGTGGTACGCGGTGCGCCAGCTGCTGTTGCTCGAGATGGGGCCGTGGCCGTTCAACATCATGGGCCTGTTCGTCGTGCTCAGCCTGACGATCCCGGCGCTGATGTGGGCGATCAGACGACGTGCCTGGTGGGCCGTCTTGCTGGTGAGCTGGGCGCTCTACGCCGTCGGTGTGGTCTTCCCGGACTTCCACCTGCTGCCGTCGCAGTTTGAGCCGGTGTTCCCGCTCTTCGCCTGGCAGGTGCTCTTCACCCACGGGCTCGTGATCGGCTGGTACCGGCGTCAGATCGTGGCGGCGCTGACCACCCGGCTCGGCAAGGTCCTGGTGGGCGTGGGGGTCGTCGGTTACGCCGGGTTCCTCGCGCTGATCTGGGCCGGTCACGCCTACGGCTTCAGCCCGGGGCCGATCCCGTCGGGTCTGTACGACACCCTGTACGCGACCGGCTACCAGCGGGTCGACATGCAGTGGGGCCGCCTGGTCGACGTGGCGCTCGTGGTCGTCTGCGTCTACGCGATCCTCACCGTGTTCTGGAAGCCGATCTCGACCGCGTTCGGCTGGTTCTACGTCCCCCTCGGGCAGGCGAGCCTGTACGTGTTCATCTGGCAGGTCTTCTTCGTGCTGGCCGTCGCGTCGATCCCCGGTCTCGACCGCTCGAGCGTGATCGTCGGCACGATCGTCCACCTGGCCTCGGTGATGCTGCTCTGGGTGATGGTGAAGAAGAAGTTCCTGTTCTCGGTCGTCCCCCGCTGATCACGGGGCGGCGACCACCAGGTCCAGTCCGGCGTCCAGGAGGGCCTGCGTCGCGTCGTCTTCGAGCCGGTCGTCGGTCACGATGGTCTGGAGCTCGGCGAGGCGGAGGGCCCGGTACTTGCCGAAGCGCCCGTACTTCGAGCTGTCCGCGACGAGCACCGAGCGTTCGGCGACCTCGAGCGCGGCCCGCTTGACCTCGACCTTGGCCTCGACGGGCGTGGTGACGCCGTGCGCGAGGTCCCACGAGCTCGACGAGATGAACGCCAGGTCGAGCGACAGCTCGGTGAGGGTCAACCTGGTCAGCCGCCCGAGCGTCGACTGGTTCGCGCTGTCGACACGGCCCCCGACGACGATGAGGTCGACGTCCGGGTGGTCGAAGAACGACCGGACGGTCGCGAGGTCGTTGGTGACGACCGTCAGGCCGGTGACGTCGTCGAGGTGTTCGCGCATGGCCTGCACGGTCGTGCCGGCGTCGAGGTAGACGGTCATGTGGTCGCGCACGAGGGCGGCCGCCTCGCGGGCGATGGCCTGTTTCTGAGCGACGTCGACGTCCTGCTTGACGTCACGGCTCGCCTCGACCAGCAGCCTCGGCGTCAGCTTCGCGCCACCGGGCGTGGCCGTGACGCGGCCCTCGTCCTCGAGGGTCGCGACGTCGCGCCGGATCGTCATCTGGCTGACGCCGAGCAGGTCGGTCAGCTGTCGATAGCTGAGGACGCGCTCGCGCTGCAGGTGCTCGACGATGCTCTCGCGCCGCTGCTCGGGGATGAGGGGGGCTGTGGGGGACACGTCGGCCTTTCTCGCGTCGGTCAGCCTAGTGCGGCAGGGCCCGTCCACGGCATGCCCGAGGCCGCGGTGATGGCGAGCACCTGGTCGGCGGGGATGAGGCGGCGGTCGGCGTCGAGGGTCAGCAGGGCGATCCGGCAGGCCTCCTCGACCTCGACGGCGCCGAGGACCGCGCGGTCGAGGTCCTCGCCGCTGACGACGCTGCCGTGGTTGGACAGCAATGCGGCCCGGAACGGCAGGGGGCTGTCGGTGACGAGCGACCCCATGGCGGGATCGCCCGGGGCGACGAAGGGCAGCAGCGGCACCTGGCCGACCCGCATGAGCGAGTACGGCGTCAGCGGGGGCACGGCGCAGTGCTCCGACCAGGGTTCGAGGCACGACAGGGCGACGGCGGACGGGGAGTGCACGTGGACGACGGCCTGGTGCTCGGGGTTCTTGAGGTACATCGCTCGGTGCAGCGCGACCTCCTTCGACGGCTTCGGGCCGGCGAGCAGCGTGCCGTCGGGGGCGAGCACCGACAGGTCGCCGTCGGTGAGCGACCCCAGCATGGTGCCGGTGCCGGTCATCAGCAGACGGTCGCCGTCGCGGACGCTGACGTTGCCCGAGCTGCCGGGGCTGAGGCCGGCGGCGACGAGGGCCCGCCCGGCCTCGACGAGTCGTTCGACTGCGGTCCGTGCGGTCACTGCGGTCACGAGAGGGCCTCCCAGGCGGTCGAGAACAGGTCGGCGGCACCGAAGTTGCCGCTCTTCAGGACGAGGGCGACCGGTCGGCCGTCACTCGTCGTGGCGGCACTCCAGCAGACGCCCGGGCCCAGCGGCGGCCCGATGACCAGGGCGGGTGCCCCGAGTGCCGTCACGACGGCACCGCTGGTCTCGCCACCGGCGACGACGACCAGCCCGACCGTGCCGTCGGCGACGAGGTCGTGCACGAGGGTCGACAGGACCGCCTCGACCACGGACGCGGCCGGCGGAGTCGAGGTCGACAGGCCGCGGGGGCCCTCCGCCACGACGTCGGACGGGTCACCCACCGAGTAGACGACGGGGACGGAATCGGCGTCGAGACCTCGCACCCAGTCGGCGAGTGCCGCGATCTCGGCCGCGGGGTCGGTCGCGGCGGCCGAGAGGTCGACCTTGCGCGTGGGGTGGGTGGCCGCCGCGTGGGCGATCTGGCCGCGGGTGGCGGCGGACGCCGACCCGCACACGACCAGGCGGCGCCCGCTCACGTGCGAGAACTCGGCGGGCAGGGCGGGTGGTGGGGCGTCGTCGGCACCGACCCCGAGGGCCAGGCCCGCTCCGCCGCTGAGGAGGCGGTGGTGTGCCGTCGCCCGACCGATCGTCTCGAGGTCGGCGTCGTCCACGGCGTCGACGACGAGGTAGCCCGACGGCGCGTCGTCGAGGGCCGATCGGAGCGCGTCGACCCCGGCGCGGACGTCGTCCAGGGGAACCTCGGTCACGGGGGTCGGTGTCTGGGGTGCGAGGAGGTCGCGCAGCCTCGAGCGCGTCATGGGCGTCAACGGGTGGTGGCGCATCGACGAGTCCTCGAGGAGGTCGTCGCCGACGAAGAGACGACCGTCGCGGACGGTGCGGCCGTTCGCGGGGAACGCGGGGACGACGATCGCCCGGTCGACCCCGAGCCGGTCGCGGAAGGCGTCGAGGACGGGCCCGATGTTGCCCTCGTCGGTCGAGTCGAAGGTCGAGCAGTACTTCAGGGCGAATCGTTCGGCGCCGGCCTCGACCAGCCAGGACAGGGCGGCGGTCGACCGCTCGACGGCCTCGTCGACCGGGGCCGTGCGGGTCTTCAGGGCGACCACGACGGCGTCGACGCCCGCGTACGTCGCCGGCTCGACGGCTGCGGGGGTGACGACGACCACCGTCTCGAGGCCGCGGCGGCGGAACCCCGAGGCGAGATCGGTGGCTCCGGTGAAGTCGTCGGCGACGGCACCTATCAACATGCGGGACCTCTCGGTGGCGGGCGGGCTCGCGGTGCTGCCGTGTCGGCGCCGCGAGCGGGGACAGTCTATGTGACTATTTGGTGCGATGTTTGACAATTTGATAAGTCTCGCTACAGTTGCCATGCTCGCCCGGGCCGCTCCTGGCCTCTTGAACGAACGGGAACAACGGTGATCCTCCACTCGACGACGTCTCGCGCGACTCCGGTCCGCGTCCTCCTGACCGGTGCGAACGGTGGGTACGGCCGCACGCTGCTCGACCAGCTGCGCCGTCTGCCCGACATGACGGCCACGCAGCTCGTCGACCCCGACGTCGCCGGGGTGACGGCCATGCTCCACCAGCTCGGAGTGCCCGCCTCGTCCGTCGCGACGCCGTCGACGGCAGCGGCCACCGCCGAGGCGGTGTCGGCCGGCTCGGTCGCCGTGATCGCGGACGCCTCGGCCGTCGACTGGGACGGTGTCGACGTCCTCGTCGAGGCCACCGGTCGCATCGAGGCCGGCCACCGCTACGCCGACACCGCTCTCGAGCGCGGCGTGCACGTCGTCATGGTCAGCAAGGAGGTCGAGTCGGTGGCCGGAGTGGCGTTGAGCGCCAAGGCCCGTGCGGCCGGCCTGCGGTACCTGCCCGGCGACGGCGACCAGCCCGCGAACCTGCTGCGTCTCGTCTCGTGGGTTCTCGAGTGCGGCTTCGACGTCGTGGCCCTCGGCAAGTCGGGCGAGTACGACCTCGCGTTCGACCCCGCCACGGGCGTCGTCGACCAGGCCGGCACGACCGTGGACGCCCCGGCCCTCGCGTCGTTGCTCGACCTGGGCGACGACCCCCTGGCGACCGTCGAGGCGCGTGCCGCCGCGGTCGCCGGCCTCAAGCGGGCGGCGGCCGCCGACTCGTGCGAGATGAACGTCGTCTCGCTCTACACCGGCGCCCGCGCCGACGTCGAGGCCATGCACTACCCCGTCGCCCGCCCGGACGAGCTCGCCGACCTGTACACGGCACGCGAGGACGGCGGTCTGCTCGGTCGCACCGGCGTCGTCGACGTCTTCTCGATGCTCCGCCTGCCGGGCGAGGCCAGCTTCGCCGGCGGCGTCTTCGTGATCGTCCGCACCGGTGACCCCGTCACCTGGGAGACGCTGCGGGGCAAGGGCCACGTCGTCAGCCGCGACGGCCGTCACGCCTGCATCTACTGGCCGTACCACTTCATGGGCGTCGAGACCCCGCTCAGCATCGTCGCCGCCGTCGACGGGACGTCGCGCCTGCCCGAGCCCCGGCAGCACACGGTCCTCGCGGCCCGGGCCGGCGAGGCCCTGTCGGCCGGCACCGCCTTCCGCGTCGAAGGCCACCACCACGAGATCGCCGGTGTCGCACCCGTGATCGTCGATCCCGACGACGACGGGATCGCCCCCTACTACCTGCTCGGCGGCGCGCGACTCGTGGCCGACGTGGCCCCCGGCGCCCTCGTGCGACTGGACGACCTCGCCGACGTGCCCGAGGCGGCGCTGGCGGCCTACCGGGCCGGGCTCGCGCTGGGTCGCTGACCCGCGCCTCCTCGGCTTTCCCCCCCCCGACCCCGTGACACCCCCAACCAGGAGATCGACGACGATGCCCTTCACCCCCGACCCGACCGACCCGACCCCGGCGGCGACCTCATGAGCGTCGAGCTCGTCGCGCTGATCGTCCTCGTCGCCGTCTTCGCCCTCTCGGCGATCCGCAACGTGCACATGGGCGCCCTGGCGCTCGTCGCCGCCCTCCTGGTCGGCGTGCTCGTCGTCGGCGAGAGCCTCGACGACGTCCTCGGCGGCTTCCCGGTCGACGCCCTGCTGATCCTGCTCGGCATCACCTACCTGTTCGGCATCGCCCGCGAGACCGGCGTCGTGGACTGGCTGGTCGACCGCTCGGTCGGACTGATCGGCGACCGCGTGGCACTCATCCCCTGGGCGATGTTCGTCATCGGCACGCTCGTCGCGTGCCTGGGGACGTCGCACGCAGCCTTCACGATCGTGCCGATCGCGATGAGCCTGGCGCACAAGCACAAGATCCACTCGACGATGATGGGCATCGTCATGAGCTCGGCCATCGTCGGCGGCGCCCTGGCCCCGACGAGCATCAACGGCATCACGGTCATGACCGTGGCGCGGGCCTCGGGCATCCCGTACAACCCGGGTCTGATGTTCGGCCTCTCGGTCGGCGTGAACACGCTCGTCGTGCTGGTCGCGTTCTTCCTGTTCGGTGGTCGCGAGCTCATCGCCCGGACCCGGGCGGCGGGCGTCGCCCGGGCCACGGTGGCGGCCGGCGGCACCGGCGGCATCGGCGGGGCCAGCGGCACCTCCGTCACCGGTGGTGGGCACGGTCAGGGCGGCACCGCCGTCCTCGCCGAGCCGACCACCGCCACCCGACTCGGCGCCTACCAGCTCGTCGTGCTCGTGAGCATCCCGGTGCTGATCGTCGGCTTCTTCACGATCACGTTGCTCGACGTCGACCTCAACCTCGGTGCGGTCGCGCTGACGCTCGCCGTCTTCCTCGCCTTCCTCAAGCCCGACGTCGGCCGTGCGTCGCTGGCGCGCATCGACTGGAACACCATCCTGCTGCTCGGCGGGATCATCACCTACGTCGGCGTCCTGACGCGGCTCGGTGCCATCGACCAGCTCGGCGAGGTCGCGCGCTCGGTCTCGTCGCCGCTCCTCGCCGCGTTCGTCATCTGCGTGATCGCCGGCCTCGTGTCGGCCTTCGCCTCGACTATCGGCATCCTGGGTGCGCTCATCCCGCTCGCCGTCCCCCTGCTCGTCCCGGGCGGCGGACTCGAGATGACCGGCTTCATCTACGCCCTGGCGATCTCCGCCTCGCTCGTCGACTGCGCTCCGTTCGGCACGACCGGCGCGACCATCGTCGCCTCGGGTGTCGAGGAGGACCGGCCCCGCCTCTACCGCCACCTGACCCGATGGGGTCTCTCGATGGTGGTCATCGGGCCGGTCGTCACGCTGCTGGCGTTCGTGGTGCCGTTCCTCTGGGCCTGATCGGACTGGCCTGATCGGTCGGGCCTGACGGCCTCGAGGACGCAGGAGGCGCGGGTCGCGTGACCCGCGCCTCCTGCGTTTCCGATTTTCTCGCGACGTCACCCAAACGGGGGAGGCGTGCCGCTCCGAAGACATGCCCGGGTGCTCCTGGGCACCCCGTGCCCGACCGACCCCGTCGCGGCACGACGTCGGCGGCCCGAACCGCTGACACCGTCGGCGGCCCGAACCGCCGGCACCGTCGGGAGCCCGAATTCCCGGCACGGACTCTGGTGTCAAGGGCGACACCGGGGTCTGCGGGGGTCGTCAGGCGAATGCCAGTCGCAGCCGGTCGATCACGATCGGGTCGACATCCGCGACCCGGCAGACGAGCGGGTCCCGCTCGATGAGGCTGAGGGCGGCACGGATGCGCCGACGTTCGGTCTCGGTGACGTCCACCCCCACTCGATCTCGCCGTGAGACGAGCGACCCGAGGGTGGCGATGTCGACGAGGTGTCGCGTGTGGTCGTCTCCCGGGATCTCGACGGCCGCGGCCTTGGCGAGGAGTGCGCCCTGCAACGTCGGCCGCGAGACGACGCCGTCACGGCCGTTCACCCGGACCTCGACGGGGCGCGCCCGGTCGACCGCACCTTGAGCGCCCGGTGCGGCGAGGGTCGTCCCGCCGGTGACCCCGCGGCGCGAGGATGCCCGCTCGCCGAGGAAGCGGGGGATGAGGACGTCGATCTGAGCGCCGCCCCGGACCCAGCGGTGCTGATGGCCCTCGAAGCTCTGGCCGTCCGCGACGAAGCCGCAGTCGTGGAGGACCGTCGTGAACCGCAGCAACATCGTCGGATGGGCACGCACGTCGAGCACGGTGTCCGCGTCGTTCGTGGGGCGGGCGGACGTCGACCCGCGCTCCCAGCAATGTGACTGGACCATCTGGCCGCCGACGACGGCCCAGCCGGTCGGCAGGCGGGCGTGCACCTCGAATAGGGCGTGCCATGCCTCGGCCTGGGCGGTTCGCAGTGCCGGGGCGACGATCATCGCGCGCCCTCGAGGATCAACCTGTCGGCCGCGGCCCGTTCTCGAGGCCCGGTGTTCGTCGCGAGGTCGGCGATGAGTGCACCGAGTGGCAGCGGGCGCGGTGCGGCACCGTCGTGCACCCTGAGCACGACGTTCGGTCGGCGGGACGGGACGAGCAGGTACTCGTGGACGACGGCGTCGAGGTCGACCGTGGACACGTGCGCCTCGAGCCTGCCTCCATCGTTCATGCCCGACCGGTCGTCGCTGCTGCCCCCGGGGGTCAGTCGGGCATCCGATCGGAGATCCGGGAGGTCGTCTGCGGGAGCCTCGAATTCGAGGGCGGCCGGGTACGCCGTCCGCAGCCACGGGGCGAGCCTGGCGGACGGCCTCGCTTCAAGGCGGAGCTCGGCGACGCGGGCGGTGGTCCGACCGCGCTCACTCGGCGAGAGACCCTCGGCCCAGTCGGGGGCGTCGGAGAGCAGTGCCATGAGGGCATCGGCGGACCGACGCGAGAGCGGTCGACCGGGAAGGTGCCGATGAGGAAGAGCGTCGTCGATCAACCACCGCCCTCCGACCCGCCTCGCGTCGAGACGACCCGCTGCTGCTGCTGCCTGGGCGCGCCGGACCGAGATGTCGTGCTCCCTCGCGTATTCGGATGCGCTCACCTCGGCCATGGTGACCACAACCATACGTGATCGCGAATGATTGTGGAATGCGCGAGCCTCACCCGCGCGGCGGCCCCGTCGTCCCGCGAACCACGAGCCGGGTCGGCAGCTGCACCTCGGGCGCGGCCGGTTCGCCGCCCTCGAGCATCGTGAAGAGCATGCCCGCCGCCGCGCTGCCGAGTCGCTGCATGGGCTGCTGCACGGTCGTCAACGGCGGCGACTCGCGCGACGCCTCGGGGATGTCGTCGAACCCGACGATGCTGAGGTCGTCGGGCACGCGCAGACCGAGGTCGAGGGCCGTGCGCAGCAGGGCGATGGCCGAGAGGTCGTTGGCGGCGAAGACGGCGGTCGGCCGGTCGGCACTGGTCAGCAGCGAGCGGGCCGCCTGTCGCGAAGCCGTCAACTCGAAGTCGCCGTTGCGGGTCAGCCCCGGGTCGCGCGTGATGCCGGCCGCCCGCAGCGCCTGCACGTAGCCCGCCTCGCGCAACGACGCCGACCGCAGGTCGGGGCGCCCGGCCAGGAAGCCGATGCGCCGGTGGCCCAGGCCGAGCAGGTGCTCGACCGCGAGCAACGCGCCGCCGCGGCTGTCAGCCTCGACCGACGGCAGGTCGGTACGCCCGGTGTGCGGGTCGACGGCCACCACGGGGATGCTCGCGGCCGTCGTCAGCACCGACGGCGTGACGAGGATCGCCCCGTCGATCAACGTGCCGCTCAACCGGCTCAGCGATCGACGCTCCCACCCGGTGTTCTCGCCGCGGTGCGCCCCGCTGTAGGCCAGCAGGTCGTACTCGGCACCCCGTGACCGCACGGCCGCCCCGACCCCCTTGAGGACCTCCGAGCTGAACGGCTCGAAGTCGGCGACCAGCACCCCGATCACGCCGGTGCGGCGGGCCCGCATGCTGCTGGCCACCAGGCTCGACTCGTAGCCGAGCTCGTCGACCGCCGCCATCACGCGCTCGATCGCCCGGGCCGAGACGCCGTAGCGCCCGTTGACCGCCTTCGACACCGTCGCGACCGACACCCCGGCCGCCCGTGCCACGTCGTGGATCGTCACCCGTGCCGTCATCACGTCGGCAGCCTAGCCCGACGGAAATGGTTTTCGAAAACGTTTGACACCGTCCCGGACATTTTTGACACTGAGGCCATGCCGCGCATCGGAGCACGGCACGCTCGGCCGACCACGGCCGCTCAACGAAGAGGAAAAGGTGGAACCATGACCACATCTCGACGGCTCCTGGCCGGGTCTGCGGCCCTGCTGATCGGAGCGGGACTGCTGACCGGCTGCAGCGCCGGGGGCGGAGGCGGGTCGGACGACGGCACGCTCACCCTCTGGCAGAACTCGACGACCGGCCCCGGCCAGGACTTCTGGACGGCGACCGCGGCCGACTTCGAGAAGGCCAACCCGGACGTGAAGATCGACGTCCAGACCGTGCAGAACGAGGACTTCGACAGCAAGCTGCAGACGGCCCTCAACTCGGGCGACGCCCCCGACGTGTTCCTCCAGCGCGGCGGCGGCAAGCTCCAGGCGATGGTCTCGGCCGGACAGGTCAAGGACCTCACCGACGTCATCTCGGACGACGCGAAGCAGGACATCAGCGAGGGCACCTTCGGGTCGGGTTCGGTCGACGGCAAGGTCTACTCGATGCCCGTCGCCGTCCTGCCCGGGGGCTTCTGGTACAGCCAGGACCTCTTCGACGCGGCCGGCGTCACCGAGGCCCCGAAGACGATGGACGAGCTCGACCAGGCCGTCACCGCCCTTAAGGGCTCGGGTGTCTCGCCCGTCGCGCTCGGCGGCAAGGACGCCTGGCCCGCCGCCCACTGGTACTTCTTCTTCGCCCTGCGCGCCTGCAGCAGCGACGTGCTCGAGCAGGCCGCTGCCGACCGCGACTTCAGCGACGACTGCTGGGTCAAGGCCGCCGAGGACCTCGCCGACTTCCGCGACACCGAGCCCTTCAACGACGGGTTCCTCACGACTGCCGCCCAGCAGGGCGCCGGCAGCTCGGCCGGCCTCATCGCCAACCACCAGGCGGGCATGGAGCTCATGGGTGCCTGGAACCCCGGCGTCATCGCCTCGCTCACGCCCGACCAGCAGCCGCTGGCCGACCTCGGCTGGTTCCCCTTCCCCGCCGTCGACGGCGGTGACGGCGAGACCGGCGCCATCATGGGCGGCGTCGACGGGTACTCGTGCTCGGCCGGTGCTCCCGACTCGTGCGTCGACTTCCTGAACTACCTGGCGACCCCCGACGTGCAGACGGCCTACTACAGGGCCTTCAACGCGCCTCCCGTCAACACGGTCGCCCAGGAGGCCGTCACCGAGCCCTACCTGCAGGACGTGCTCAGCGCCTACAACGACGCCCCGTTCGTCTCGCAGTGGCTCGACACCGTCTACGGCCTGAACGTGGGCAACGCGATGAACGTCGCCGTGGTCGACCTGCTCTCGGGCGACGGCACGCCGCAGCAGTTCGTCGACGCCGTCGACGCCGCCGCCAAGAAGGCGTAGAGGTCGGATCGTGAGTCTCCGCGAACCCTCCGTGCGGCCCGCCGCACCCTCGCGGCCTCACGCCACCGCCGGGGGCGAGGCGCTCGCCTCGCCCCCGGCGGCCTCCCGGGCCGTGTCCCGGAAGGGGCGTGGCGCCCGCGGCCTCGAGATCGCCCTGCTCGTCGGCCCCGCCCTCGTGGTGTTCCTGGCCTTCGTGGTGTTCCCGATCGTGATGGCCGCCTACTACGGCTTCTTCAGCTGGTCCGGCTTCGGCCCGCCGACCGACTTCGTCGGGTTCCGCAACTACGTCACGATCTTCCAGGACCCGACCTTCCTCGACGCCCTGCGGCACAACGCGACGATCGTCGTGCTCTCGCTCGTGCTGCAGGGCCCGGTCGCCATCGGCCTCGCGTTGCTGCTCAACCGCAAGCTGCGCGGTCAGTCGCTGATCCGCGTGCTGATCTTCGTGCCGTACGTCATCAGCGAGGTCGTCGTCGGCACGGGCTGGAGCCTCATGCTCCAGGGCAGCGGCGCCGTCAACGACCTGCTCACCAAGGTCGGCCTCGGCTCGCTCGCGACCGACTGGCTCGCCGACCCCAGCATCGCCATCTGGACGCTGCTGGTGATCATCACCTGGAAGTACGTCGGCTTCGCCGTCATCCTCTTCCTTGCCGGACTGCAGGGCGTGCCCGAAGAGCTGAGCGAGGCCGCGGCCATCGACGGCGCGAGCTGGTGGCAGATCCAACGCCGCATCACGTTGCCGCTGCTCGGCCCGACCCTGCGCATCTGGGCGTTCCTGTCGATCATCGGCTCGCTGCAGCTGTTCGACCTCGTCTACATCATCTGGGGTCAGTACATCGCGGCGACCGCGGGCACCTCGACCATGGCGACCTACATGGTCGCGAACGGCCGCACCTCGGGCAGCTACGGCTACGGCAACGCCGTCGCGGTCGTGCTGTTCCTCATCTCGCTCGTCGTCGCCCTCGTCTACCAGCGCTACGTGCTGCGACGCGACACGGCCGGGGCCGTCACGACCTCGGCGACCACCGCAGGAGAAGAACGATGACCGCCTCGACCCTCACCGCGCCTCCTCGGGGCCGCGGGCCCGCCGCCACCGGCGACCGACCGCCCAAGCGCAGGAGGCGCGGCATCGCCGATCCCGGACGCGGCGTCGCGTACGTGGTCGCGGCGGTCGTCATCGTGGCGATGCTCGCGCCCGTCGCGTTCATCGTGATCGGCGGCTTCCGCACCAACGCGCAGATCACGACGGACCCGTCCGGGTTCCCCAGCCCGTGGCAGGTCGGCAACTACCTCGACGTCCTGACCGGCGGCACGTTCTGGCGGCAGGTCGGCAACTCGCTGATCTCGGCCGGGGCGACCACGATCGGCACGGTCGCGCTCGGCCTGGCCGCCAGCTACGTGCTGGCCCGGTACCGCTTCGCCGGTCGCGGGGTGCTCTACGCGCTGTTCGCGGCGGGGCTGATGTTCCCGATGACCGTCGCGATCACCCCGCTGTACCTCGTCATCCGCGACCTCGGGCTGACGAACTCGCTGGCCGGCGTGATCCTGCCGCAGATCGCCTTCGCCCTGCCGACGACGATCATCATCCTCGTGCCGTTCCTCCGCGCGATCCCCGACGAGATCGAGGAGGCCGCGTTCATCGACGGCTGCAGCCGCCTCGGCTTCTTCTTCCGCATGGTGGTGCGGTTGTCGCTGCCCGGCGTGATCACCGTGGGCATCCTCGCGTTCATCGGCGCCTGGAACTCGTACCTGCTGCCGCTGTTCATCCTCAACGACCCGTCGACGTTCACCCTGCCGCTCGGCGTGCAGGCGTTCTCGTCGCAGTACTCGGTCGACACGGCCCGGGTGCTCGCCTTCACGGCGTTGTCGATGCTGCCCGCGTTGATCTTCTTCAGCCTCTTCGAACGCCGCATCGTCGGCGGGCTCACCGGGGCGGTCAAGGGATGACCGCCACCGACACCGTCACAGACCAGGAGGCGCGAGCCGACATGACCGACACCGCTCACCGACCGCAGGCCCTCACGGTCGGCGAACCCCGCGCCTCCGACCGGGTGGCGTCGCTGCTGGCCGAGATGACCCTCGACGAGAAGCTCGCCCAGCTGGTCGGCTGGTGGGTCGACCAGGGGGCCGAGAACGTCGCCCCGATGCAGGGCGAGATGGCGACGTCGGGCGACTACGTCGAGGCGACCCGGCACGGGCTCGGCCACCTGACGCGGGTCTACGGGACCAGGCCGGTGGACCCGGTCGAGCGCGCCTCCTGGTTGTGGCGCGAACAGCGCCGTCTGCGCGACGAGACCCGGCTGGGCATCCCCGCGCTGGTGCACGAGGAGTGCCTGACCGGACTCGCGGCCTGGCAGGCCGCGACGTTCCCGACGCCGCTCGCCTGGGGGGCGTCGTTCGACCCCGAACTGGTCGAACGCATGGCCCGGCTCATCGGCGGATCGATGCGCGACCTCGGCGTGCACCAGGGCCTCGCTCCCGTGCTCGACGTCATCCGCGACACCCGGTGGGGTCGGGTCGACGAGTGCATCGCCGAGGACCCCTACGTCGTCGGCACGATCGGCACCGCCTACGTGAAGGGGCTGCAGGCGGCCGGCGTGCACGCGACCCTCAAGCACTTCGTGGGCTACTCGACCTCGGCGGCGGGGCGCAACCACGCGCCGGCGCAGGTCGGGCCGCGGTTCGTCGAGGACGTGCTGCTGCCGCCGTTCGAGATGGCCGTGCTCGACGGCGGGGTGCGCTCGGTGATGAACTCGTACGCCGAGATCGACGGGGTGCCGGTCGCCGGGACGCCGTCGTACCTGACCGACGTGCTGCGTCGGCGCTGGGGGTTCGACGGGGTCGTCGTGTCGGACTACTTCTCGGTGGCGTTCCTGCAGGTGATGCACGCGGTGGCGGCCGACCGGGGCGAGGCCGCGGCGCTGGCCCTCGAGGCCGGCATCGACGTCGAGCTGCCCACCGGCGACGCCTACCTCGAGCCCCTCGCCGAGCGCGTGCGTGCCGGAGAGGTCGACGAGGCGCTCGTCGACCGTGCGGTGCTGCGCGTGCTCGCCGAGAAGGAGGAGCTCGGGCTGCTCGACGAGACCTTCGAGACGCCCCCGCCGACCTCGATCGACCTCGACTCCGCCGAGCACCGGGCGATCGCCCGTCGCCTCGCCGACGAGTCGGTCGTCGTGCTGACCAACGACGGGGTGCTGCCGCTGGTGCGAGGCGCTGTCGGTGCGGGTGCCGGCCCGGCCTCGGTCGCGGTGGTCGGCCCGAACGGCGACAGTGCCGAAGCCCTGATGGGCTGCTACTCGTTCGTCAACCACGTGCTGGCGCACCACCCCGGCGTGCCGCTCGGCATCGAGCTGCCGACCGTCGCCGAGTCCCTGCGCACCGAGTTGTCCGCGGCCGACGTCGTGGTGGAGGCCGGCTGCGACGTCGAGGGCGACGACCGGTCACGGATCGCCGCCGCGGTCGACGCCGCCCGAGGGGCCGAGGTGGCCGTCGTGGTCGTCGGCGACCGGGCCGGCCTGTTCGGGCGGGGCACCGTCGGTGAGGGCAACGACGTCGAGAGCCTCGAGCTGCCCGGGGTGCAGCGCGAGCTCGTCGAGGCCGTCGTCGCCACGGGCACTCCCACCGTCATGGTCGTGCTCTCGGGCCGGCCGTACGCCATCGGCTGGGCGGTGTCGGGCGCGGGGGCGCCGGCCGCCGTCGTCCAGGCGTTCTTCCCGGGGGAGGAGGGCGGCGCCGCGGTCGCCGGCGTCCTGACCGGCAGCGTCGAGCCGTCCGGGCACCTGCCCGTGTCGTTGCCGCGCTCGGCCGGGGCGCAGCCGTTCTCGTACCTGCACCCGGTGCTCGGCGGTCCGTCGGAGGTGACGAGCGCCGACAGCACGCCCGTGCTGCCGTTCGGGCACGGGCTGTCGTACACCTCGTGGCGACGCTCCGACCTGGCCGTCGACTCGGCCGAGGTGCCGGCGGGCGGCTCGTTCGTCGCGTCGGTGACGGTCGCCAACACGGGCGACCGCCCCGGCACCGACCTCGTGCAGCTCTACGCGCACGACGTCGTGGGTTCGGTCACCCGGCCCGTCGCGCAGCTGCTCGGCTACGCGCGCGTCGCGCTCGACCCCGGTCAGGAGGCGCGGGTCTCCTTCCGTGTCCCCACCACCCGTCTGGCGCTGACCGACCGGCAGCACCGACGGGTCGTCGAGCCCGGTGACGTCGAGCTCTGGGTCGGCGGCTCGTGCGCCGAGCGCGAGACCGAGGCGGCGGTGCGCCTGACGGGCGACGCGTACCCGGTGACGCTCGCCGACGAGCGCATCGTCGGCGTCGAGATCGCGACGCCCGTCGTGAGCTGACCCGCGCCTCCCCGGGTGGCCGCCCCGCGCCTCCGCTGGTCGCCGACCCGCACCTCCTCTGCCCGTGAACCCCGTTCCGTGCGATGAACCACGAACCTTCGTGGTTCATCGCACGGAACGGGGTTCGTCGCGGAACGGCAGTGCGGAACGGCAGTGCGGGGGCGGTCGCGCGAGGCAGGCGGCGCGGCGGGCGTCAGCGGACGGTGACCTGCACCGGCTTCGAGACGCTGGTCGAAACCGTGCTTGCCCCGGCGTACGAGGCCGAGAGCGAGTAGGTCCCCGCCTGCGCGAACTTCGCGACCGCGACGGTCACCCGCCCCGAACCCGTGGCCGACAGCGTCGCCGTGCCGACGACCTTGCCGCCGGCGGTCACGGTGACGGTGCCGGTCGGGTTCGGGACGCCCGCGGCCGAGACCGTGACGGTGACGCTCGAGGCGGTGTTCTTCTTGACGGCGGTCGAGCCGGGCACGAGGGCGCTGGTCGACGTCGCCTTCGTGACGGTCATGGTGGCCGTGACGCTCGTCGACGACGTCAGCGAGGCGTCGGCCGGGGTGAAGGTCGCGACGAGGCGGTGGGTTCCCACGGTCGTCGTCGAGGGCAGCGCGTAGCTCGCCTTGCCGCCCGAGACGGCGACCTGTACCACGCGGGTGCCGTCGAGCGACACCGAGACCGTGCCGGTCGGCACGACCCCGGCGACGCCGGTGACGGTGACCGTCGCCGTCACGGGGTTCGAGCCGTAGGCCTGGGTGCTGCGGTTCAGCGTCAGCGAGGTCGCCGACGCCGCCTTGTCGACCGTGACGGGGACGACCGTCGAGTCCGACGCGGCCTGCGCGGCCGTGTCGGGGACGAAGGAGGCGCGCAGCGAGTGGGCGCCCGCGGCCGTCGTCCCCGGCAGGGTCACCGCGGCGCGTCCGCCGGCCCCGACCCGCACGGAGCCGACGACGGTGGTGCCGTCCCGCAGCGTGACCGTGCCGGCCGGGGCGGACCCGTCGGCCGTGGTGACCTGCGTGGTGGCCGTGATGAGCGTGGTGGAGCCATAGGTCTGGCGGGTCCGGTCGACGGTCAGCGCGCTCGTGGTCGTCGTGGCGGGAGCCTTCTTCGCGGCGCCGGCGAACGTGACGTCGAGCACCGCGCCTCCCGACGGGGTCACGGAGCGGACCGACACGGTGAAGCCACCGTTCGCACTCGTGAACGACTCGCCCGCGTCGAGGTGCGTGTCGCGGCGGCTGGGGTCGCGCTTCGCGTCGAGGCCGACGGCCAGGGCGACGGTCGACACCGTGCTGCCCGAGAGGGTGAGCGGTCGGAGCACGCGGACGCTGCCGGTCGTCTTGTCGCTGGTGAGGGCACAGCGGGTGAAGCCCGACGCGACGAGTGCGCAGGACGCCGCCCGGCCGCCGAACTCGGCGCTGGTCGCGTCCGTGCCGGTGGCGGTGCGGTACTCGACGTAGTAGTCCTGCCCGCTGAGCGGATCGACGACCTTGAGGGCGCGGCCCTTGGCGGTGCCGTCGAGCGAGGCGACGGTGACCTGCCGGGTGGTGCCGGCCCCGCTGAGCGTGGTGACGTCGGTCAGGTAACCGGCACGGACCTTCTGGACGGACGACAGGTGGGGTCGGGCCGACGAGACCGAGTAGCCCATGATGTCGAGGAAGTCGCCGTACTCGAGCACGGGGCAGGCGGCGGGGGTGTCGGTCGACGTGGCGTAGCGGTAGTCGCTCGCGGCCCCGTCGAACGAGGTCGTGCTGCGGCACATGCCGGCGCCGGCGTGGCCGAAGCCGAGGTTGTGGCCGAACTCGTGGAGCAGGACCGGGACGCCGAGTGCGGTCCCCGCACCGTACGAGCTGAAGACCTCGCCGCCGTCGCCGCCGACCGTGCCGAACGCCGTCGCCGTCGTGCCGCAGGTCTCGCGGCTGAGGACGATCAGGTGTTCGTTGGTCCCGGCCCAGGCGTACTTGGCGAACCGACCTCCGAAGGCCGAGGTGTGGACCGTGTTGAGCACCGTGGCGGGGACGCACGAGGCCTGGTCGAGCGGGCGGGTCTCGATGCCGGCGAGCGTCACGTTCACGGTGTGGCCCGACTCCTCCCACCAGTAGTCGTGCAGCTGCGTGACGGCGGTGCGGATCGAGGCGTCGTCGGGCGGCGTGGCGGAGTCGTCCGAGGTCGCGGCGGTCACCGTGGCGATGCTGACGTAGACCGGGTGGTTCGTCACCCCGGCCGCCGGCGACACGGCGTCGTCGGTCTGTGCCTTGAGGAGGGGCGCGGCGGGCACCTTCACCATGTCGCGGGACAGGTCGGCCGCGACGCCCGCGGTGACGGTCGAGGCGGCGGACGTCGAGGCCGCGGAGGTCGTGACCGGGACCGTGCCGGCCGAGACGGACGAGGGGGCGGCGGCCTGGGCCGGTGCGGACGCCAGGGCGGTGAGCACGAGGGCCGCGGCGGCGGCGGTGGCCGCGAGGCGGCCGGTCGGGAACGAGGGCATGCAGGACTCCAAGAGGTCTCGGAGGCGCGAGTCGTCACCGAGGATGTGATGCTCCGTCGGACGTCGGGGAACGACGGAGGTCCTGCCGCCTCGGCGGACGTCGGGGAACGTCGAGGCGGCAGGGCTCGCCGGCGGACGTCGGGGAACGCCGGAGAGGTGACGGCAGCGAGCCGTCGGTGGGGGTTCATACCCACGAATGGAACTCAACCACCCCCGTCCGCCCTCGCGGACCCCCCGTACGAGTGGGCGGGCACCCCCAGAACAGGACCGTTCGGGATCTCCGGGGCCGCGCCTCCTGCCTGGGCGTCAGCCCTGACGGACCGGGGGACGGGGTATATCGTCCGGGTATCGTTCGACCGCGCTCCACCCTCGAGAAGGAGAACACCATGAGCAGCACGTCAGCACCCGGCACCTTCGGATTCGGCACCGGCCTCGACGGCATGTGGCAGGCCATGGAGCAGCTCCGCTCGACCTTCGACCGCCGCGAGGGCACCCGCGCCCCCCGGGGCGAGGTGCGTGCCGCGATCCTCGCGCTGCTGGCCGAACGCCCGATGCACGGCTACCAGATCATCCGCGAGATCGACGAGCGCAGCGGCGGCGACTGGAAGCCCAGCGCCGGATCCGTCTACCCGACCCTGCAGCTGCTCTCCGACGAGGGGCTCGTCGCCGCGGAGGAGACCGACGGTCGCAAGGTCTACTCGCTGACCGACGCCGGCCGCGCCGCCGCCGGGGTCGACCCGTCGGCACCGTGGGAGCCCGAGCGCTCCGCCACCGGCGACCGCTTCCGCGCCCTGCCGAAAGCCGGCGTCGAGCTGGCCCGCGCCACGGCGCAGGTCGGCCGCACGGGCTCGCCCGAGCAGGTCGACGAGGCGGTGGCGGTGCTCGACGAGGCCCGTCGTCGCATCTACTCGATCCTCGCCCGAGACTGACGAGGGTGGCGTCGACCGACCCCTCCGCGTCCAGTCCACCGGTGCGTGACCGAGCCGGCCGCGCGCGCTACCGCCGCATCCTGCGGTTCGCCTCGCGGCATCTCGCCGTCACCTGGTGGTTCGAACTCGTCCTGCCCCGCTTCGGTCTGCGGCGTCTGGCCGAACGGACCCGGGCCCGGCGCATGCGGCGCTTCGCCCGAGGTTTCCACGCGCTCGCGCTCGACCTCGGCGGCCTGATGATCAAGGTCGGCCAGTACCTGTCGTCACGCCTCGACGTGCTGCCGCCCGAGATCACCAAAGAACTCGAGGGGCTGCAGGACGAGGTCACGCCCGTCCCCTTCGCCGGCATCCGCGCCCTGGCCGAGGCCGAACTGCGCCGACCCCTGGGGCAGGTCTTCGCGACGGTGGCCGAGACGCCCATCGCCGCCGCGTCGCTCGGCCAGGCGCACCGCGCGACGCTCGGGCCCGCCGACGCCGCCGACACGGGCCTCACCGACGTCGTGCTCAAGGTGCAGCGGCCCGGCATCGACGCCGTGGTCGACGTCGACCTGGCGGCACTCCGTCGCGTCGGCGGCTGGCTCAGCCACGTCCGGCTGGTGTCGGACCGGGTCGACGCCCCCGCCCTCGTCGAGGAGTTCGCGCGCACCAGCCTCGAGGAGATCGACTACCTGAACGAAGCCGCCAACTCGGCCCGGTTCGCCGCCGACTTCGCCGACGACGACCGCGTGAGCGTGCCCGACGTCGTGTGGGAGCGCACCACGCGTCGCGTCCTCGTGCTCGACGACGTCTCGGCGATCAAGATCACCGACGTCGACGCTCTCGCCGCGGCCGGCATCGACCCCGCCGACGTCGCGCCCGTCTTCGCCGAGGTGATGTTCGACCAGCTCTTCACCCACGGGTTCTTCCACGCCGACCCGCATCCCGGCAACATCTTCGTCACGCCCGTGCCCGACGCGGTCGACGGGCAGCGCCCGTGGAAGCTCACCTTCATCGACTTCGGCATGATGGGCGAGGTGCCGACGGGCACCCGGACGGGCCTGCGCAAGCTGCTGATCGCGGCGGCCTCCCGCGACGGCTCGGGCATGGTCAACGCCATGCGCGACCTCGGCGTCCTGCTGCCGAGCGCCGACACGCTCGGGCTCGAGCGGGCCGTGACCGCCACCTTCGCCCGGTTCGGCGGCATGGGGTTCGCCGAGCTCCGTCAGGTCGACCCGCGCGAGTACCGCGAGTTCGCCGGCCAGTTCGGCGACCTCATCCGGTCGTTGCCGTTCCAGCTGCCCGAGGACTTCCTGCTCGTCCTGCGGGCGATGACGCTGACCTCGGGGGTCGCCAGCGCGCTCGACCCCGCCTTCAACCTGTGGGACTCGGTCGAGCCGTACGCCGCCCAGCTGATCCGCGACGAACGGGGCAACGCGGTGCAGGACGTCACGCGCCGCACCCTCGACGCCGCCACGGTGGCCGTGCGCCTGCCCGGCCGACTCGACCACCTCGTCACGCGCCTCGAAGACGGGACGCTCGAGGTGGGCAGCCCCCGGATCGAACGTCAGCTGACCCGCATCGAGCGGACCGCCCGGCGCGTGGTCTCGGCCGTGCTCTTCGCGGCCCTGCTCATCGCCGGAGCGGTCCTGCGCAGCGGGGACGACGTGGTCGGCACGGTGCTGATGGTCACCTCGGCGGTCCCGCTGCTGCACGCGCTCGTCGCGGGTCGCGGCCGCTGAGGCGGGGTCGGGACGATCCGGCGGGGTACGTGGCGATCCCCCTCACTGGGGACACGACGCCCCTTACCGAGATGACGTTCCGTCGGTACCTTCGCCCCATCGGCACCGTGCCGAGACGTCCGAGCCCCCTCCCGACAGGCACCACGGGGGCCTCGGCGACCCCCCACCCGAAGGACTCCCCGACATGTCCCGATCGATCAGTCGCGCCCGCTGGACGCGCCGTGCCCGCTGGGCCGCCGTGCCCGTCGCCGTCATCGCCTCCGGCGCCATCATCTCCACGGCGTCGTACTCGGCCTTCTCGGCCACCACCTCGAACCCCACGAGCAACTGGTCGACCGGCACCGTGCAGCTCACGGACGACGATTCCGGCGTCGCCCTGTTCTCGGCCTCGAACCTGATGCCCGGTGACGCCGGGACGAAGTGCATCACGGTCACCTCGACGGGCAGCCTGCCCTCGGCCGTCCGCCTCTACGGCACCGCCGCGACCACGACGAACTCGCTGTCGTCGTACCTCGACCTGACGATCCAACAGGGGTCGGGAGCCTCGAGCGCCTCGTGTGACGGCTTCACCCCGGCGAGCCAGGGTGCCCAGGTCTTCTCGGGCACGCTGGCCGACTTCGCGGGCCAGCGGACCGGCTACGCGAACGGCGCCCCGACCTGGTCGCCGACCGGGACCACCAGCGAGTCCCGCTCGTTCAAGTTCTCGTACACGCTCAGCCAGTCCACCCCGAACACCGGTCAGGACTCGCGCGCGGCGATCGCCTTCACCTGGGAGGCCCAGACCCGCTGACGCGGGAGTCGACGCCCGAGCCGGAACACGCCCTCATGACGACCGTCGCGACCTCCACCGTCGCCACCACCCCGCAGGTCCGCTCCGACCTGTCGTTCTGGGGTGCGCTGTGCCTGGCGACGGTCGCGCGGGTCGTCCTGACGACGGTCGTGTGCCTCCTGCTCTGGGCGGCCGTCCCGGCCCTCTGGGGCTGGTCGCCCACGACCGTGGTCTCGGGGTCGATGGCGCCCGCGATCGCCGCCGGGGACGTCGTGGTGGCGATGCCCGTGGACACAGCCGACCTCGATGCGGGGCAGGTGCTGCTGGTCGACGACCCGGACCGGGCCGGAGAACTGCGGTTGCACCGACTGGTCGACACGACCGACGACGGCTCGCTGCGACTGAAGGGCGACGCCAATGCCCAGGTCGACTCCAGCCTCGTGTCGGCCGAGGCCGTGCACGGCGTCGGGGTCCTGCTCGTCCCGTCGATCGGATCGTCGATGCTCTGGCACGGCGGCGACCGCGTCCTGGGCGTGCTCGTCGTGTCCCTCGTCGTGCTGCTGTTGCTCGCGGCGACCCGGCTGGAGCCGGCGAGCGACGACGTCGTCGACCCCCTCGCCCTCTCCCGCCACCGCGCACCGACGCACCCGACGGGCCGGTCCCGCGCCGTCCGGATCTCGGGTCTCCTGCTGGCCGTGGTCGCCGGGGTGGCGGTGCTGTTCCTCGTCGTCGGTTCGAGTCACGCCGCGTTCTCGGCCACCACGTCGGCGTCCAGCTCACTCGCCACGGCCCGGTTCACCTGCCTCGACCGACCGGTGGCGGCGCAGGCGCGGTTCGCCTACCAGTTCAACGACGGCGTCGGCACGACCGCGCGCGACAGCAGTGGCAACGGGCGATCGGGGACCCTCACCCGCGGGGCCACGATCGGCAGCGGCACGTGCGCCGCCGGCGACGGCCCCTACCTGCGGCTCGACGGCGTGAGCGGCCAGGTCACGACGGGGCAGGTCATCGACGGCCCGCAGGTCTTCACCGTCGAGACCTGGTTCCGCACGACCACGACGACGGGCGGCAAGCTGATCGGCTTCGGGAACAGCCAGGCGGGCGCGTCGGGCCAGTACGACCGCCACCTCTACCTGACCGACAGGGGCACGCTGATCTTCGGCGTCTACAGCGGCGGTTACTTCAGCGTGGAGAGCCCGGCGACCTACACGGACGGTGCGTGGCACCTGGCGACGGCGACCCTGAGCCCGTCGGGCATGGCCCTCTACGTCGACGGCACGCGGGTCGGTTCGTCGACCCAGGCGGCCGCCGAGAACGCCCGGGGCTACTGGCGGATCGGCTACGACGCGGTGAGCATCTCGTGGCCGTCGTCCCCGACGAGCAAGTACTACCGCGGCGACCTCGACGACACGACGGTCCTGGACGTGGCCTCGACGGCGGCCGAGGTGAGCGCGAGGTACGCCGCCGGTCGGTGAGACCCACGACCGGGTCGGACGGCCTCAGACAGGAGGCGCGGGTCGGTCCGTCGAGGCACCGTCCGTGAAGCCGGTGGTCACGCCCGACAGGAGGGACACGACGCGTCGCGACTCCCGGTCGGAGAGGCCGAGGACCCCCTCGAGCGCCCCGAGTCGGCCCCCGCCCGCGGCTCGGGTCACCGCGCGGTGCACGGCCTCGGTCAGCTGCAGGTGCTGCCCCCGACCGTCGCGGGGGTTGGTCCGCCGGACGACGTAGCCGCGGGTCACGAGGCGGGTGACGATGATCGACGCGGCGCCGCTGGTCATGCCGAGGTGCGCCGCGACGTCCATCGGTCTGGCCGACATGCGGCGGGTCTCGAGCCGGGCGAGGAACTGCACGGTCGTCAGCTCACTGGCCCCGATGCCCAACTTGGACCGCAGTCGTGCCCGGAAGAGGGCCTCGGCGTCTTGCAGGGCGTAGATCGCGTCGACGACGCGGCCCGAGTTGGAGTCGGGATCGTGGACGTAGTCGACAGGGATCGGCGGGGGTTGGCTCATCAGGACCTCTCATGTGGTCCGCGAGCATCCGTCCGGTGACAGAGAACATCCGCAGAGTCCCATCGAAGCACATCCGTACGCTCGGGTCGAGGCCCCGCGAGGTCAGCGGTAGCGGGCGGGCACGGGAGGCACACGCATCCAGGTGGAGCGGTCGGTCCCGGCCTGGTCCACCCAGTCGACGAAGAGGTCCGAGGCGGCGGCGAGGCGGGCGACGTCCTCGCGTCCGCCGAGGCCCAGGTCGCCGTGGCGGGGGAGGGGGCGTCCGACCCGGGCGCCGACGGTCCCGTCGACCGGGGTGACGCTCGCCCAGCGCAGGGCGCGGCCTCCGGTGTTCCGCAGGACGAGGCAGGTCCCGGCCGGGACGCCCGGCGTCTCGACCGTGGTCGGAGCGTCGAGGTAGGTCAAGGTGAAGGGCGAATGGGCGGGTCGGGTCCGGACGGGCCGGGTCACCGGACCGGCCGGTGCCCGCCTCGGGCCGACGGCCGGTGCCGGCCGGGGCCCGAGGACGGTCATCGTCCGGAGCGTGCGGTGAGTCGACGGCGACGGATCGCCGTGACGACGACGAGCGCGGCACCGAGCAGCAGGGCCAGGCCGGCACCGATCGCGGGCAGCGTGCTGTCCGAACCGGTGTAGGCCAGGTCGCCGCGGGGGCCGTTGCCGTTCCGGTCGGACACGGGGACCACCGGGGTCCGCGGGGTGGTCGTGCCGGGCGGCGTGGTCGTGCCGGGGGGAGTCACGGTGCCGGGAGGGGTGCCGCCCTCGCCCGGGGTCGGGGTGACGACGTCGGCCGGTGTGACCGTGATCGTGTAGTCCGCGGTGTCGGGCGGCGTGGTGCCGTTGTCGGCCGTGATGGTGACGGTGGTGTCACCCGGCGTGGTCGGTGTGCCCGAGATCTCGCCCGTGGTGCCGTTCAGCGTGAGGCCGGCGGGCAGGGTGCCGGTGGTGACGGTGTACGTCGGGGCCGGGGTGCCGGTCGCCGTGACGGTGAACGAGTAGGGGGTGCCCTCGGTCGCGGTCGTCGGGCTGCCCGACGTGATGGTCGGTGCGACGGTCGTGGACGGGGTGCCGACCGTGGGGCAGGCTGCGGGGACGGTGATGGTGTTCGTGTCGAGGGTCACCGCGCCGGTGCGGGCGAGGAGGCGTCCGATGACGGTGGCGCCCGTCGTCGCCGTGATCGACTCCTGGGCGAGGATCGTCCCGCGGAACTGCGCCGCGCTGCCGAGGGTGGCCGAGCTGCCGACCTGCCAGAAGACGTTGCAGGCACTCGCGCCACCGGAGAAGGTCATCGTGGTGTTGGAGCCGATGGTCAGGGTGCTGGCGGCCTGGATGACCCAGACCGACTCGGCGCTGCCGGCGAACGCGAGGGCGCCGTTGTCGGTGACCTGCACCGCGCCTCCCGAGTAGACGCCCGGGGTCAGCGACCGACCGGCCAGGTCGATGACGTTGCTCTCCTGCGGGGTGAGGGCCGTGGCCACGTCGTACGCCGTCGTGAGGTCCTGCTGGGCGAGCTGTGCCGGCTCGTCGTTCACGTGCTGCACACCGCCGACGATCACGCCGGGGCCGCCGGCGTCGAATCCGACGACCGAGGTGCCCGGGCTGAGGCCGACGTCGCCGTTGACGACGCTGGTCCCGGTGTTCGTGACCGTGGACGAGGCGAGCACGGCGTAGGTCGAGGCCGAGCCGAGGTCGACGGGGCCGTCGATGACGTTCGCGGCACTGGCGGGCAGGGCCGAGGCCACCGTGAGGGCTGCGGCGACGCCGAGGACGAGCCCCGAGCGGGCGAGGAGGGAGGTGGGCGTCGAACGGGGCATGGCGCCACCTGACTGAGAAGAGGAGCCACCTGGACACACGTGTCGGTACGTGCGAGCGTTCCCCGTTACCTGAGGTATACGCGGCTCAAGCTGATAACACAATGTTTAATCTAGTTCCTGACAATCTGCCCGGGAGAATAGGGATCGGGGCACGCCTGGCGTACTACTTGGACACGCCACACCGGTCCTCTTCGGGTGAGGACCGGCCACGACCCATCGGGTGTCGTGCGGCAAGGAGGGCGGCGGCGTTCGGGTACGCGCCCCCTCCGGCCCCGTCGGTCGCGTCGCCTCGGTGACGCGGCCGGCGCAGTGGTGCCTTGTGCCCCGGACTGGGCGTCGACCGGTACCCCTCACGGTCCGTAACGTCGATCCGTGATCCACGAGACCCACCCCGAGCCGGCGGACGCCCCGGCAGCCACCACCGCCCGGGTCATCCCGTTCGGAGCCCCCTCCGCCGCCGTCGAGCGACGCATCGCCATCGTCGAGGCGGCCATGCGCGTCTTCACCGAGCACGCCTTCCACGAGGCGTCGTTCGCGCTGGTCGCCCGGGCCGCCGGCCTGCCCGTGAAGGTCGTGACCGACGAGTTCACCCACTGGAACGGGCTCGTGCTCGCGACGGTCGACCTCTGGGTCGGCCGCCGCACCCGCCCCCTGCTGCCCCTCGCCCGGACCCACGGCACGATCGCCTTGTTGCGGGCCATCGTCAAGGCCAACGCCGCCGAGCCCGCGCTGATGCGCCTGCTGAGCGCCACGGTCAACGTCGCGGCCACCCCCGGCCACCCGCTCGCGAGGCCCCTGTACGAGCAGTGGTTGCAGTTCTACCGGCTGATCCACACCTCCCTCGCCCAGGACGTGGAGCTCGGGCGCGAGCCCGAGACCATGCAGCCGGCCCGGGGCGCCGAGCAACTGGTCGCCCTGTACGAGGGGCTGCAGCTCCAGTCGATGGTCCGCCGCGAGATGGACGTGCTCGAGTCGTTCGACCGCGCCGTCACCCGTCTGCGCGCCGGGTGGGGCTCCGCCTACGTGCCGCCGGCCTGGGACCTCGAGCTGGTCTGACCCGCCCCTCGAGCGGGGAGGACCGGGGCGATCGGGGTACATCTGAGGCAGACTCATGGACATTCCGGATCCGGCGGCGTAGAAAAGACGGCACATCGCGACTCACCAGCGTGATGAGGGGCACGACCCCGACGCCGGAACCCACCAGTCCGGCGTGAACTGCGACCGAAGAAGGTACGCCGTGGATCAGACGGCCGAGACGACGACGAGGCGACCCGCCCCGCTCCGTCTCGCGCGCCTCCTCGGCTTCTCCGGTCTCGCCGCGATCGGCATGGTCGGTCTCGGACTCGCCTTCTCGTCGACGTCGGCCTCGGCCGACGAGGCTCCCTCGTCGCTCCTCGGCGGTGTCACCTCGGCCGTCGGCCAGGTCGCCGGATCGCTCGACGCCCCCGTGGCCGCCGTGGGCCAGACCGCAGGAGGCGCGGTGTCGCAGGTCACGGACGTCGCCGTCCAGGCCACGGCCGTCGCCCCGCCGGTGCAGCACGTCGTCCAGGCCGCCGCCCCCGTGGTGCCGCAGGCCGTCCAGCAGGTCACGGCCGTCGCGCCCGTCTCGTCCGTCGTGGCTCCCGTCGCGCAGACCGTCGACCAGGTCGTCGCGGCCGTCCCGGTGGTGTCCGCCGTCACCGGCCCGGCACCCGTCTCGACCGTGACCGACCCGCTGACCGGCGTCGTCGACGGTGGCCTCGCCGCCGTCGGTGACTCGGCGGCGGCCCCCGCCGCGCCGATCCTCCCGCCCGTCGTGCCCGAGGGCGTCACGCCCCGGCCCGGCGTCACGCTTCCCGCGAGCGACGCGCTCACCGGTGCGGCCGCAGACGCCGACGGCATCGACGCCCTCGGCGCTGCCGGAGCCGACGTCATCCCGGCTGCCTCCTTCGCCGACGCGGCGTCCGAGGCGACGGACGCGACCGACGCGGTCACCACCCTGCGCGCGCAGATCGCCGCCGGTGCGGCCTCGGCCTCGGCCTCCGACACGACCACCGTGCCTCTGGCGCCCACCCCGGGCCCCACGCCGCGTCCCGCCGGCGACGACCACGGCACGCCCGCCCTGCCCTCGAGCACCGGCGGCGGCGCGAACGGTCAGGCCTCGGGCGGTGGAGCGGCCGGCGGTGCCGTCGCGCTCGACGCGACCCGCGCCTCCCAGCTTCCCGGACTCGCCGTCTCGGCGGGGTCCGCGGACGGCGACGACGACCTCCCGTCGACGCCTGCGTACGACACCGACTCTTCCCCCGACTGAGGCCGGTCGCGTCGCCCCTGCAGCGTTCCGGCTGCCGGCGACATCAGCGACCCCGCCGCGACCACGCGGCACCACACACCTCATCTCTTGGAGAAGACCATGAACAAGTACGTCTCGAGAGGGCTCATGGGAGCGCTCTTCGTCGGGGGCATCTGGGCCCTCGGAACGACCGCCGCGAACGCGGCGACCACCACCGGTGACGACGGGCTGCTCTCGGGCACCCAGGTCGGCGCCGTCGTCGAGGCCCCGGTCTCGGCCCTCGGCACCGCCGTCAGCGTCCTCGGCGAATCGAGCAGCACGGCCGCGGCACCTGCTGCCCCGGCTGCTGCTCCCGCCGCGCCGGCTGCGGCACCTGCCGCACCGGCGGCACCTGCCGCACCGGCCGCGCCTGCCGCGCCGGTCACCACGACGAGCGGTGACTCGGGAGTGCTCTCGGGCACCCAGGGCATCGTCTCGGTCGACGTGCCCGTCACCGTCGGTGGCAACGCGATCTCGGTGCTCGGCGACTCGGCCGCCGCGGCCCCGGCAGCCCCGGCAGCCCCTGCCGCCCCTGTGGCGCCCGCACCGGCCACCACGTCGGGTGACGACTCGATCGGCTCGGGCACCCAGGGCCTGGTCGACGTGACCCTGCCGGTCACGGTCGGCGGCAACGCGATCTCGGTGCTGGGCGACTCCGCCAGCACCGGCACCCCGACCGAAGCCCCCGCAGGAGGCGCGGCTGACGCCGTTCCCGCCGACTCGGCCACCGGCACCACCAGCGGTGACGACGGCATCCTCGGTGGCACGCAGGTCGTGCCGTCGGTGCAGCTGCCCGTGACGGTCGGCGGCAACGCCGTCTCCGTGATCGGCGACAGCAGCAGCACCGGTTCGTCCACGGCTCCGGCCGTCGGTTCCGGCACCGGGTCGACCACGGACGGAGCCGCCACCAGCGGTGACGACGGCATCGCCGGGGGCACCCAGGTGATCCCGGCTGTGACCGCTCCGGTCACGGTGGGCGGCAACGCGATCTCGGTGGTCGGCGACTCGGCCAGCACGGGAACCACGACCGGCACCGGCACCACCGGCACCGGAACCGGCTCGACCGGTGGCACCACGAGCGGTGACGACGGCGTCCTCGGTGGCACGCAGGTCGTGCCGTCGGTGGGGCTGCCCGTGACCGTGGGCGGCAACGCGATCTCGGTGGTCGGCGACTCGGCCGGCACCGGCACCACGACCGGCACCGGCACCGGCACCGGCTCGACCGGTGGCACCACGAGCGGTGACGACGGCATCCTCGGCGGCACGCAGGTCGTGCCGTCGGCGGGCCTGCCCGTGACCGTGGGCGGCAACGCGATCTCGGTGGTCGGCGACTCGGCGAGCACGGGCACCACGACCGGCACCGGCACCACCGGCACCGGAACCGGCACCGGCACCGGCTCGACCGGTGGCACCACCAGCGGTGACGACGGCATCCTCGGCGGCACGCAGGTCGTCCCCTCGATCACGCTGCCGATCGACCTGTCGGGCAACGCCGTCTCGGTGATCGGCGACAGCGACGTCACGGACGGGACGACCGGCACCACGCCGACCGACCCCACCACGCCGACCGACCCGACCGACCCGACCGACCCGACGATCCCCGTCGACCCGACGATCCCCGTCGACCCGGCGGAGCCGTTCGAGCCGACCGATCCGGTCGACCCGACGACGCCCACCACCCCGGATGACGACGGCACCACCACGCCGGACACCGAGGGCACCGCGGGCATCGACGGCTTCGACGGCAACACCGGCACCACCGGCACCGTGCTCGTGACCGCTGCGTCGACCGACCGCAGCGTCCTCGCCTCGGGGACCAGCGCCTCCTCGGCATTCGCCGCCGACTCGTCGCTCGCCTTCACCGGCGGCGACGCGACGGCCCCGCTGGCGGGTGGCCTGCTGGTTCTGCTCGCGGGGCTCGGCCTGCTCGTGGCGGCCCGCCGCCGGACGGCTCGCGCCTGACGGTCACCCCCGTCGCTCGCTTCTGAGCGACTCCACACCGACGGTGCACCGCAGACCTGGTTCAGGGGCCTGCGGTGCACCGTCGCGTCCGGAATCGACGGGCGCCCTCGCGGGTTGCACGACACATGACGTCCGCACCCACGATCGGCATCCTCGGCGCAGGCAAGGTCGGCACCGTCCTCGCCCGCCTCGTGCACGCCGCCGGCCACCCCGTCCTGCTCGCCGGCTCGGGAGACCCCGCACGCATCCGCCTGATCGTCGACGTGATCGCCCCCGGAGCCCGAGCGGTCTGGTCGGCCGAGGCGGCGAGGGAGGCCGACATCGTCGTCCTGGCCCTGCCCCTCGGCAAACTCGGCTCCGTGCCGGCGGACGCCCTGGCCGGCAAGGTCGTCGTCGACGCCATGAACTACTGGTGGGAGACCGACGGCCTGCGCGACGACCTCTCGGACGTCCGCACCTCGACGAGCGAGCTCGTGCAGCAGCACCTCCCCGAGTCACGCGTCGTCAAGGGCTTCAACCACATGGGGTACCACGACCTCGACGAGGGAGCGTTGCCGGCGGGAGACCCCGGGCGCAGCGCGATCGCCCTCGCGTCCGACGACCGCGAGGCGCTCGACGTCGTCGCCGGTCTCGTGGACGCCATCGGTTTCGATCCCGTCGCCCTGCCCACCCTGGCCGACGGCATCGCACTCGAGCCGGGATCGCTGGCCTTCGGTGCGGACGTCGGAGCGACCGAACTCCGCGAGACGGTCCGCGACTTCTGGACCTCGCAACGCGGGCTCGCAGTGGCTCGGGCACGAGGCATGACGAGCCCCGCCGACGGGTCCGCCGAGACGGTCGAGGTCACGGCGGAGTAACGAAGTCGATGCGTTCCAATCCTTTTCGGCGACGGTGGCGAACCCTGTACATCCCCACCGGGACCAACAGACAAGGAGCTTCACCATGAACGCCTTCACCCGCAAGAACATCACCAAGACCACGCTCGGCCTCGTGGCCTCGGGCGCCCTCGTCTTCTCGCTCGCCGCCTGCTCGATGGACTCCGGTTCGTCGTCCGACACGTCGTCCTCGTCGAGCTCGTCGTCCTCCGAGCCCAGCGCCGCGTCGACGCCCGCCGCGTCGATCGCCGACCTCAGCAACGGTGTCGACACCCAGGTCGCCGTCGACCAGTCCTTCGTCGACGCGATCACCTCGCTCGGCCTGACCCCCGGCGTCGTCGGCACCGCGACCTTCACCGACGGAACCTTCTCGTTCCCGATCACCGGCGGCAACGTCGACTACTACGGCCCCGACAGCGACGTCCGACCCTACGTCCAGGGCGAGATCGACCACGACGGCTCCGGCCTGTCGCTGACCTCGGCCGACGGCACCGTCGTCGAACTCACCGACTTCCGCATCGACCCGGGCGAGAGCAAGCTCTACGGCACCGTCACCGCCAACGGCGCCGTCGCCGCCGAGGACGCCTACCTCTTCAACCTCTGGGGCGGCACCCTGAAGCCCATCCAGATGGAAGGCTCCAACGCCGTCCTCGAGGGCACCACCGTCCACATCAGCCCCGACGCCGCCTCGCTGCTGAACCAGACCTTCAAGACCGACGCCGTCCAGGACGAGATGCTCGTCGGC
>NZ_MJGS01000006.1:0-38470 GCF_001864945.1 Frigoribacterium sp. MCBA15_019
AGGACGAGATGCTCGTCGGCATCGCGAAGATCACCGCCGCCACGGAGTAGTGCTCGAGGTCGCACCCCGCTTCGCAAGGTGTGGCCCGGAATCCGGGTCGTCTCCGTGACGACGCACCGGCCCCGCCCTGCTCGACGGGGTCGGCGATCCCGGTGGACCCCGTCTCGTGCTCACGCACGGGGCGGGGTTTTTCCGTTCCCGCCCTGCGCCCCGCGCCGCGCTCCCTGCCCCCGCGCCCCGCGCCCCCGCCCCCCGCCCCGCGCCGCGCTCCGCACTCCCCGACCAGCCGTGAACCCGGTTTCGAACCATGCACCCCGTTTCTTCTGGGTTCATCGTTCGAAACCGGGTTTTTCGCGTGCAGTCGGACCTCGCGCTCAGGGGGTGCGGCGGCGGCGACCGGAGGCAGGCTCGGGAGGCGCGGTGGGCGGCCACGGGTCGGGCTCGGCCGTGCTGCGGGCGATGAGCGCGCGGACGTCGGCGTCGTGCTGCAGCGTCCACGCGACGGCCGAGTTCAGCGACGACGCCGTGTGCAGCCACGGGCGACGCCCGCCCTCGTCGCGGCAGTGGGCGTAGACGTCGAACGCGAAGCCGCCCGTGACCGGCCGCTGGCGCACGAAGCCGAGCGGAGCCGCCTCGCCCTGCCGGATCAGCCAGAGCCCCTGCCCACCCGGGATCGGCGGGATCGCGCACGGGTGCTCGGCCGGTGGCTTGCGCAGTGCCGCCCGCGCGTTCTCGAACTTCGTCTGCACGCCCATGTCGGTGACCGTAGGCGCGACCACCGACGCCCGGCCCGGGGGGGGCTGGGCGGGGACGGCGTACGACGAAAGTCGTACGCGAGGTCCCGACTCCTGCACCCGGTGTCGCGGCGGCGCAGCCGCGAGCGTAGAGGCATGATCACGACACCGACCCGAGAAGCCCCTCCGTCCCGACGGCGCCATCCGCGCCTCCTCGTCCGAAAGACCCTCGCCGCCGCTGCCGTCGTCGCCCTGGGCGTGACGCTCGCCGGGTGCGCGTCCGGCGCGACGGGCGCGACCGCCGACCCCGCGCCTCCGGCACCGCCGCAACACCAGCCCGGCGGACACTCCCTGACGCAGGACGACGTCGACTCGTGGCTCGACGGTGCCGTCGGCTCGGCGCTGCAGACCACCGGCATCCCGGGGGCGACCGTCTCGGTCGTCGCCGACGGAAAGCTGCTGACCGCCCGCGGCTACGGCATGGCCGACACCGGCACCGGCGAGACTCCCGCCGAGGCCGTCGACCCCGAGCGCACGCTGTTCCGCGTCGGCTCGGTGTCGAAGGTGGTGTCGGCCACGGCGATCATGCAGCTCGTCGAGAGGGGCGACCTCGACCTCGACGCCGACGTGCAGCAGTACCTCGACTTCGACCTCGACACCCCGAAGGGCGCCGTCACCCTGCGGCACCTGCTCACCCACACGGCCGGCTTCGAGGAGGTCATCTCGGGGCTGATCGGCACGCCCGGCAGCGAGAAGACACTACGCGAGGCCGTCAGCGAGGCGCCCCCTGCCCAGGTCTTCGTGCCCGGCACGACCCCGGCGTACTCCAACTACGGAGCCACCTTGGCCGGTTACGTCGCCGAGCGCGTCAGCGGCGTCCCGTTCGCCGAGTTGCTGCAGCAGGACGTCTTCGACCGGGCCGGCATGACCTCGTCGTCGTTCGCCCAGCCGTTGCCCGCCGACCTCGACGCCCGCCTCGCGCACGGCTACCCCGACGACTCGAAGCCCGCCGTCGCGACCGAGGTCGTCAACGCGGCGCCGGCCGGTGCGATGTCCGCCACCGCGACCGACATGGCCCGCTTCATGCTCGCGCAGCTCGGTGATCTGCCCGACGACCAGGCGCTGCTGAAGCCCGACACGCTCGCCGAGATGCACCGCCCCGCCCTCGACGCCGACGACCTCGGCACGCTCGTCGCCGGTCAGCGCATGGACCTCGCGTTCTTCGACGACAGCACGCCCGGCCTGGCCGCCTTCGGTCACGACGGCGACACGCAGGTCTTCCACTCGGCGATGCGGATGTTCCCCGAGCACGACACCGGCATCTTCCTCAGCATGAACGGCAGCGGTCGATCGGCCACGGCCTCGCTCGACCTGCGCACCACGGTGCTGCAGGGGTTCGCCGACCGGTACCTGCGTGACGCGGCGACCGCCGACGCGTCCGACCCGTCCGACGCGTCCGACTCGTCCGACCCGTCCGACGCGTCCGACGCGGACAGCCGAGGAGGCGCGGGCACGGTCGACGACGGTGCGCCGGCCACCGAGACGGTCGCCTCGGGCACCGGCTCCGGTGACACCGCCGACGGGCCCGTGGCCGCCGACCTGGCCGGCACGTACCTCTCGTCGCGCTCCCCCGTCACCAACCCCGGCGCCCTGCTCGCCCTGAGCGGTCAGACCACGGTCGTGCCCCGCTCGGACGGCACGGTCGCCGTCACCCCGAAGCCGCTCGGCGTCACCACCGGCGTCTACGAGAAGGTCGGGACCGACCTGTGGCGCGAGGTCGGCGGAGACGCCCTGCTCGCGACGCGGACCGCCGACACCGACGGGGACTCGACGGTCCAGGCGATCTCGTGGGGCGCCTCCTTCACCATGCTGCGGGCGCAGCCCTGGCAGGCGGCGTCGGCCGTGCTGCCGAGCGTGGTCCTGGCGGTCGTGGTGCTGCTCGCGTCGGTGATCGTCTGGCCGGCCACCGCCCTCGCCGGCGTCGGACGCCGACGTCGAGATCTCCGCGCCGGCCTGTCGACCGGGTCGGTCGCCACCACCCCGCGTCGCCGTGACCGCACCCTGCTGCTCTCCCGCCTGGGGCAGGCGTCGACGCTGCTGGCCCTCGTCGGCTGGGCGGTCGTCGCGGTGCAGGCCATGTCGTTCGCCGAGGTGTCGGTCATGACCCTCCGCGTGCTGCAGGGGCTGCAGCTGCTCGGCGTCGTCGCGATCGTGCCGGCCGCCCTGGTCGCCTGGCGGGCCGTGCGCGACCGTCGCGGCTGGGCCGTGGTGACCGGACGCGTGCTCGTCCTCGTGTCGCTCGTGGTGCTCGCCGGCTTCGCCTTCGGCTTCCGCCTCATCGCCCCGAGCGTGAGCTTCTGATGCCCCGCCCCCAGCGCGACACCCGGGCCGACGGTGCACAGCCGTCGTCGGCCCGGGGCCGGGAGGGCCGCGGCACCTGGCATGCTCGGACCGTGACCACGAGCCCTGACACCCCGACCGCCGCGGGCGCCGACCGGGGCCCGGCCGGCTCGGGCGGGTCTGGCGGCTCTGGCGGCTCGGCCGGGCCCGGCGTCGCGACGGTGCGCCGTGCCCTCGACCGGCTGGGCGTGCACACGATGCTCGGCCGCGACGTCGTGCTCGCCGGTGTCTGGGCGCTCGTCACGATCGCCTTCCTCGCGACGCTGCTCGCGGCGGGCGAGTTCTACGGCGCGAACCGCAGCATCCCGACCGCCCAGATCGTCGCCGTGATCGCGCTGGCACTCGTCCAGCACGTGCCCCTGGCTCTTCGGCGCGTCCGCCCCGTCACGGCCATGCTCGCGGTCGCCGTCCTGCAGGCCGCCCTGCTCGCGGTGCTGCCGACCGGCCTCGCCCTGTGGACGGCCGCCCCCGTCGTCACGGCGTACACGGTCGCCACCCTGCGGCCGACCCGGGCCGTCGTCGGGGCGGTGCTCGCCGCCGTCGGCATCGAAGCCGTCGGGGCCGCCGTGGGGGTCTCGGCCCTCGTGAAGGACCAGCTCGGCGCCACCCCCGGACAACTCGGGGCCGCGCCCGGGCTCGGCGCGGTCGTCGAGGCGCTCGCCCTCGTGGCCAGCGCCGTGCTGATCAACGGTGTGAGCGCCGCCGTCGGCTCGTGGGTGGCCCTGCGCCGCGCCCACGACCGTGACGCCCGGGCCCGCGCGGCCGAGAGCGTCGAACACCAGGCGACGCTCACCCGGGCCGCGGTCGCCGCCGAGCGCACGCGCATGGCCCGTGAACTGCACGACGTCGCCGCCCACCACCTCACCGGGCTCGTCGTGCAGGCGGGTGCCGCCGAACGCCTCGTCGACGGCGACCCCGAGCGCGCCAAGGACTCCCTGCGCAGCGTCCGAGCCCAGGGCCGCGAGACCCTCGACGCGCTGCGGTCGATCGTGGGCATCCTCCGCGAGACCGGCGACGGACCGAGCGGCACCGTGCCGGTTCCCGGTCTCGGTGACGTGGCCGACCTCGTCGACCAGGCCCGCGCCTCCGGGGCCGTCGTCGAGTCGCACGTCGACGGCACGCTGCCGTCGCTGGCCCCGCTCGCCGACGTGACGGCGTACCGCACGGTCCAGGAGGCCCTCGTCAACGCCCGTCGGCACGCGCCGGGGGCGACGGTCGAGCTGCGGCTGCGTGCCACGGCCGGGTCGCTCGTGATCGTCGTCGAGAACGACCTGCCCGTCGCTCGCGACACGTCGCAGGGCGGCGGCTTCGGGCTGGTCGGCATGCGCGAGCGGGCCGATCTGGTCGGCGGACGGCTCGACACCGGGGCGACCGCCGAGGGGCAGTGGCGGGTGCGGCTCGAGCTGCCGGTCGAGGCCGAGACCGACGCCGGGCCGTCGGCGCCTGCCGCGACGTCCGCCGTGACGTCCGCCGTGACCCCCACGGCGACGCCCGCTGCGACGCCCGGACCCGGCGCGGGGTTCGCCGGCGGGGGTGCGGAGTGATCCGGGTCGTGCTGGTCGACGACCAGGCGATCGTGCGCACCGGCTTCCGGGTCGTGCTCGAGACGGCGGGCGGCATCGAGGTCGTCGGTGAGGCGTCCGGCGGGCGCGAGGCGGTCGAGGTCGTGCGACGCACCCGCCCCGACGTCGTCGTGATGGACGTGCGCATGCCCGGCGGAGACGGCATCGAGGCGACGCGGGCGATCGTCGACGCCCGGGTCGGGTCCGGTGCTGCCGGTGCAGCCACGGCCGGGGTGGCCTCCGTCGACGGGCAGGAGGCGCGGGTCGGGTCGGCGAGCGCCCCCGCGGTCCTCGTCGCCACGACCTTCGACCTCGACGAGTACGTGTTCGGTGCCCTCGAGGCGGGCGCGAGCGGGTTCGTGCTCAAGGACGTCGAGCCCGACGAGTTCGTCGGTGCCGTCCGGGCCCTGGCCTCGGGTCGCGCCGCGATCGACGGTGCCACCACGCGGCGGGTGATCGCCGAGTTCACGCGACGCCGGCGGACGTCGGCGGTCGAGCCGTCGCCCGACGTCCTGACGGAGCGCGAGCGCGAGCTCGTCCGCCTGCTCGGCGAGGGGCTGTCGAACGACGAGATCGGCGAGCGCCTGGTGGTCGAGACGAGCACGGTCAAGTCGCACCTCACGCGCATCACGACCAAGCTCGGCACCCGCGACCGACTGCAGACCGTCGTCTGGGCCTACCGCTCGGGCCTGCTGCCCTAGGCCCTCCCGTCATCGGCCCGGGTCGCACCGCGGACTGAACGTCGCACCGCCCGTTTCGGCGGTGCGACGCTCAGTCCGCGGTGCGATGGTCGGCCCCTCCGGGGCGCCGTGCAGGGGGCGAGCTAGGCGACCGGCTCGACGAGCGTGACGTGCTGCGTCGCCACCCGCACGGGCTGGCCGGCGAATGCCGCGGCGCGCGCCTCGGACTGCAGGTAGGCGGCCTCGACCTCGGCGAACCGCGCGGCGTCCCCCGGGGTGCTGACGGCCCAGACGAACTGGTTCGCGTCGCGGTCGGCGTAGGCGAACTCGATCTCGAAGCCCTCCGACAGCCGGGCGGGGATCAGCGTCGACGTGAACCACGCGACGAAGTCGTCGAGCACCCCCTCGACGAGCTCGTAGCGGCGCAACTGGACGGTCTTCGACGAGTCGGTCATGCCGCCACCCTACTGACGCCGCACCGCACCACGAGATGGACACCGCACCACGACTGGTCCTGGCGCCGTGCCCATCGCCTGGCGTCGTGCCCATCACCAGGCGTCGTGCCCGTCGGTTGCACACGGCGGCGCTGCCCCGCCACGCCCGCCCGCCCGCCTGCCCGCCCGCCACGCCCGCCCGGTAGCGTGGCGGCGTGACCCCGCTGACGCTCGCCCTCGCCGCCGCGGCCATCGTGGTCGGCGCCCTGACGCAGCGCATGGCGGGCATCGGCTTCGCGCTCACCGCCGCGCCCCTCCTCGTGGTGGTGCTCGGCCCCGAGGCCGGCGTCTCGGTCGGCAACGCCCTCGCCGCCGTGCTCGCGCTGGTCGTGCTGGCGAGCACTTGGCGCACGGTGCGGTGGCGGACGGCGGCCCTCCTCGTCCTGCCCGCGCTCGTGACGATCCCGATCGGCGCGTGGGTCGTGCAGACCGCCCCGACCGGTCCGCTGACCATCGCGGTGGGCGCCCTGGCCTTGGTCGGAGTGCTGGTGATGGCGTTCTCGAGCCGCGCGCGCCTCCTGCCCGGCCGGGTCGGCGCCGTCGCCGCCGGGGCGCTGGGCGGCTTCATGAACGTGACGGCCGGCGTCGGCGGCCCGGCGCTCACGGTGCACGCGACGAGCGACCGCTGGCCGCGCGAGGTGTTCGTCGGCACCGGCCAGGTGTTCCTGCTGGCGGTCAACCTGACCTCGGTGCTGACGAAGGGCATCCCCTCCGAGCCGATCCCCGTGTGGGCGGGAGCCCTCGGCCTGCTGTTCGTCGGCGCGTTCGTCGGGCACCACCTCAGCAAGGTCGTGCCGGCCCGGGTCGGCCGCATCCTCGTCCTGACGCTCGCCGCCGTCGGCAGCGCCCTCGCCCTCGTCCGCGGCATCACCCAGCTCTGACCCACCCGGCCGAGGAGGCGCGGGTCGCCACCCGGCGCCCCTCGCCTAGACTCGGCCCGCCATGCAGTGCGACTACTTCGACGCGGGACTGTGCCGTTCGTGCACGCTCCTCGACCGCCCCTACCCGGTGCAGGTCGCCGAGAAGGAGGTGCGCGTCCGCGACCTCCTCGGCGAGCGCCACGCCCCCGCGGCCTGGCTGCCGACGCTGACCAGCCTCGAGTCGGGGTTCCGCAACAAGGCGAAGATGGTCGTCGGCGGCACGATCGACGAGCCGACGCTCGGCATCCTCGACGGGCGCGGGCAGGGCGTCGACCTGCGCGGGTGCGGGCTGCACACGGCGGGCATCCAGGAGGCGCTGCCGACGCTGGCGGCGTTCGTGACCCGCGCGCGCCTCCTGCCCTACGACGTGCCGAAGCGCCGCGGCGAGGCGAAGTACGTGCACGTGACCGAGTCGCCCTCGGGCGAGCTGATGGTGCGCTTCGTGCTGCGCAGCGAGCAGGCCCTGCCGCGGCTGCGGGCCGAGCTGCCCTGGCTGCTCGAGGCCCTGCCTCAGGTGGCGGTCGTGTCGGTCAACCTGCTGCCCGAGCACAAGGCCGTGCTCGAGGGCGCCGACGAGATCGTGCTGACCGACCGCGAGACGCTCACCATGCAGCTCGGCGGGGTCGACCTCGAGCTGCGCCCGCAGAGCTTCTTCCAGACGAACACGGCGATCGCGGCCGGGCTCTACGCGCAGGCCGCCGAGTGGGTCGACGCGATCGACCCGGCCACGGTGTGGGACCTCTACTGCGGCGTCGGAGGGTTCGCCCTGCACGTCGCGCGCCCGGGCGCCGGCCGGACGAGTCGGCACGGGCACCGCGAGGTCGTCGGCATCGAGACCAGCGAGGAGGCGGTGGCCAGCGCCCGGGGCAGCGCACGTCGCGCAGGCCTCGAGCACGTGCGCTTCGCGGCGGACGACGCGACCCGGTTCGCGACGACCGCGTCGGCGACCGCGTCCACGGAGCCGGGGTCCCCGGGTACCGGCACCGCGCCTCCCGAGCTGGTCATCGTCAACCCGCCGCGACGCGGCATCGGCGCCACGCTGGCCGGCTGGCTCGAGGAGTCGGACGTCGAGCACGTCGTCTACTCGAGCTGCAACCCCGTCACCCTGGCGAGCGACCTCGACGCCATGCCGTCGTTCGACGTGGTCGCCACGCGCGTGTTCGACATGTTCCCGCAGACACCGCACCTCGAGGCGATGGCGCTGCTGCACCGCCGCTGAGCCGGGCACGGCCGCCGCACGCCCATGAACCCGGTTTCGAACGATGAACCCACAAGCTTCTGGGTTCATCGTTCGAAACCGGGTTCATGGGGCGGCGAGGACGAAGTGCGGCCAGCCGTCACGAGGCGCGAGGCACGAGGCACGAGGCACGAGGCACGAGCACGGAACTCAGACCTCAGACCTCAGACCTCAGACCTCAGAGCAGGACGGTGCTGCTGCGCCAGCCGAGTGAGTCGGCACCCGTCTGCCACACGACGGTGAGGCCGCGGCCGGGCCCGCTCGACTCGCCGACCTCGGTCGTGAAGCGCTTGCCCGAACCCGCCGAGACGGCTTCGATCGACGGCAGCTGCTGCCCGTCGAGGAAGACCCGGAGCGTGTCGGGGTAGCCGACGACGCTCGGCTCGGTCTGGTCCTGGCTCAGCGGGCTGGCGAACGAGATCGACGCGGGGGCCGTGGTGTCGTACGCCGCGCCTCCTGCGGTCTGGTCCTCGGCGCCTGTCGCCGGGTTGGTCCACTCGTAGAGGGAGTCGCCGGTCGGCGGCACGCCCGCGTCGTCGACGCGGAGGCCGTCGGAGGTCTCGCGCACGACCCAGGCGTCGGCGAGGTCGTCGGTCGTGGCGCTCACCAGAGTGAAGGCGCCCTCAGGGCCCTCGGCGGAGGCGAGGTCGGCGTCGGCCAGGACGGCCGCCTCGTCGGGCGTGACCGTCCCGTCGCTCGGCGAGGACGACGCGAACGTCTGCTCAGTGCCGTAGAACTGCTGCGCCTCGGGGCTGAGCAGAGCCCAGGCGGCGGCCGTGTCGTCGTCCGCGATCGCGTCGAGGTAGCGGACAACGATCGCCTGCTCGGCCGAGGCCTGCTGCGCGTCGGCCGGGACGGTGGCGGTCGCGCTGGCACTCGGCGAGCCCGGGCCCGCTGCGGTCGGGGCCGTGACGGCGGGGTCGGAGGTGCACCCGGTGGCGGCGACCAGCGCACCGACGGCGAGGGTCGAGGTCATGAGTAGCTCTCGTGTCTTTGCCATGCGTGGCACGGTAGCGAGGCCCGGGGCGGGCTCGTCGCGACTCCCAGGGGATGCCCACGAGCGCCGGGTGTCCGCGAGCGGGCAGGAGATGCTGCTCGCGTCGGAACGACGAGCACCTCCTGCCCACTCGCATTCGCACTCGAGCGCCGGGTCACGAACAGCGACCCCGGGAGGCGCGGGCCGGGTCAGGCGCGCGCGACGACCGCCCAGCCGTGCGGCCCCACCGACAGCACGTCGCCGTCGAGGCCGGCGTCCCGACCGGCCAGCCACTCGCCCGGGGCGGGGTCCGCCACGCGCAGCTCGTCGTCGCCGAGGTTGAGCGCGACCACGAGCGCCTGGTCGGGCGAGGCCCCCCGCACCTCGAGCACGAGCGACTCGTTCGCGACCGACACGGTGCGGCTGCGGGCGGTGTGCAGCCACGGGTGCCGACGTCGCACGCCGATCAGTTCCTGGTGCAGGGCGAGGACCTCGGGGAGGGCGTCGGGCACGCCGGCACCCGGGGTCTCGGCAGGCGTCGAGGGGAACGCGGGACGCACGGCGTCGTCGCCGCCGACCCGCGCCTCCTTGACGGCCCGCAGGCCGAACTCGTCGCCGTAGTAGACCGAGGGGGTGCCGCCGAGCGTGAAGAGCAGCACGATCGCGTGGTCGTGGTGGCGCTCGTCGTCGATCTGGCTGGCGATGCGCGTGACGTCGTGGTTGCCGACGAAGGTCAGCGGCACGAAGTCGTCGAGGAACCCGTCGTGACGCTGCAGCGCCCACTCGAGCTCGAACAGGTTGACCTCGGCCAGGGCGTGCCAGACGCCCTGCCACAGTTCGTACTGGGTGACCGAGTCGAGGCCTCCGTCACGGACGGCCGCGGCGTAGTCGCCGTGCAGCACCTCGCCGACGACGTACACGTCGGGGTGCCGCTCGCGCAGCGGGGGCAGCACGGTCGCCCAGAACTCCGAGGGCACCGAGTAGGCGGCGTCGAGGCGCCAGGCGTCGGCTCCGCGGTCGGCCCAGTGGATCAGGACGTCGGTCACCGTGGGGGCCACCTCGGGGGACGAGTGGTCGAGGGCGATCAGCCCGCCGTGCCCCTCGAAGGTGCCCAGGCTGCCGTCGGCCTCGCGTCGGAACAGCGAGGCCTCGCGGGAGTCGGGGTCACGACGAGACTCGACCAGCGCGGGGAACTCGGGGCCGACGTGGTTGAAGACGCCGTCGAGCATGACCTTGACGCCCTTCGCGTGGGCGGCCTCGATCAGGGTGGCGAGGTCGGCCTCGGTGCCGAGGCGCGGGTCGACCGTGAACCAGTCGATCGTGTCGTAGCCGTGGGTCGACGACGCGAAGACCGGCCCGAGGGCGAGCCCGTTGGCGCCGAGCGCCAGCAGGTGGTCGAGCCACGGCACGAGATCGAGGAGGCGCGGTGCCGGCGAGCGGTCCGCTCCCGTCGTGTCCGCCCCGACGAATCCCAGGGGGTACACGTGCCACCACACGACGTGCTCGGTCCAGTCGGGGCCCGGCACGGCGGTGGCCGTCGTCGTGGGCTCGTGTTCGCTCATTCGCGCCACCCTAGTGACGGGCGGTCGTGAGGTGTCCCCCGCTCGGCTCGCGGGGCTCAGCTCGCGGGGCCGAGCAGGACGGCGAGCAGCGCGGCGGCACCGCCGACGATGAAGAGCATCGTGCCGGCCTGCATCGTGCGGGTCTTGTTGCGGTCGGCCGTGGGGACGTCGACCTCGAGGATCGGGCAGCCCGACCAGCCGATCAGGCCGACGCTCAGGGCGACGAGCGCGGCACCGACCCAGAACAGGGTCGCCACACCGGCCGAGAGCAAAGCCGGACGCCAGCCGGACGAGAGCAGCAACCCCAGGGCCACCGCCACGCTGCCGACCGCGGCGACGAACCAGATCGTGCCGGTCCACATGATGCGTTGGACGTTCTTCTCGGGGGTCATCAGGTCGTGCAGCTCGTGGGTCACCAGAACATCTTTCACCCTCTGCAGCGATCCGGCACACCCGGGCACTGCCGAACACGCAGAAACGGGCGGGTCCGGGCGATGCGGGCGTCCGACGACGCCCGCATCGGACGAACCCGCCCGTCCTGCTTCCCGCGATGCCGACTGCGGGCGCGGCGACTACTTCGTGGCGCCCTCGAGCAGCGGCACCAGCTGGTCGAGCGCGTACTGCCGCGACAGGGCCGAGCCGAGCGAGTACGCGGCGGCGACGTCACCGTCGATGACGACGGCGTGGCCGTCCTGCACGGCCGACAGGGCCTTCCACTGCGGGTCGTCGGTGATCTCGGTCGTGTCGATGTAGATCGGGAACGCCACGATGACGTCGGCGTCGATCTGGTCGAGCTGCTCGCTCGAGATCGACACCGAGAAGCCGCCGGCGTTCGGCTTCAGCGCCGAGATCGCGGGGTTCTGCTCGAAGCCGAGCGCCTCGAGCTGGTCGACCCGCTCGCTGTCCTCGACGTAGGCACCCCAGCCCTCGCTGGTCTTCGTGGCGGCGGTGATCGTCTTGCCCTTCCACTCGGGGTGGGCGGCGGCGACGGCCTCGACGGCCTTCTCGTTCTCGTCGACGAGCTGCTCGCCCTTGGCTTCTTCACCGAGCGCCTTCGACACGAGCTCCATCTGGTCGTCGAAGTCGGTCAGGTAGCTGTCGCCGCCCTCGGGCACGCCGACGGTCGGGGCGATGCTCGACAGTCGGTCGTAACGCTCCTGGTCGCCCGAGCTCTTGGTGTCGAGGATCACGTCGGGCTCGAGGGCCGCGATGGCCTCGTACGAGGGCTCCAGGGTGCCGATGATCTCGGGGGCCTGGTCGTAGAGACCCTGCGCCCAGGGGCCGACGCCGTCGGCCTCGTCACCGAAGGCCAGCCAGTCCGACGCCCCGACGGGCTGCACGCCCAGCGCTAGCGCCGCCTCGGCGTCGCCCCAGCCCAGCGCGACGACGCGCGTCGGCTTCTTCTCGACGGTGACCTCGCCGAACTTCGTGTCGATCGAGACCGGGAACGCGCCCGACCCGCCCGAGGCACCGCCGGCGGCGTCATCGGAGTCGGTGTCGGCCGAGCAGCCGGCCAGGGCGAGGGTGGCGACCGCGACGGCGGCGGCGATCGAGAGTGTCTTGCGCATGTGTTCCTCAGGGCTGTGACGTCGGTGCTGTGACGTGGTGTCGGGCAGGAGGTCGGGTGCCGGGTGTCGCGGCGGGCGCCGCCCGACAGGACTCCAAGTGAGGGTAGCCTAAGCTAATCACCATGGCGATGCCCCGAGCGCTCACGGTCGGCCGTGCCCCGCGACCGACGCGAGGCTCCCGGCGAACCCGCACGCGCCTCCTCGCCCTCGTGGCCGCCCTGGCCCTGTTGGCCCTCGCCGTCGTGCTGGGCCTCGCCGTCGGCGCGCGGCCGGTCGCCCTCGACGAGGTGCTGCGCATCCTCACCGGCGCCGCGAGCCGCGACACGGCCGACGCCACCGCCGTGCTCGACCTCCGCCTGCCGCGTACGGTCGCCGCGATCGTGGCCGGGGCCGGGCTCGGGGTCGCCGGTGCCGTCGTGCAGGCCGTGACGCGCAACCCGCTGGCCGACCCGGGCATCCTCGGCGTCACCTCGGGCAGCGCCTTCGCCGTCGCCCTCGCGGTCGGCTTCGCCGGGGTCACCTCGGCGAGCGGCTGGGTCTGGTTCTCGTTCGTCGGCGCCGGTGTCGCCACGGTCGCCGTCGCGCTGATCGGCGGCGCCGGACGAGGAGGCGGTGGTCCCGCCCGCCTGACCCTCGCCGGCCTCGCGCTCGGGTCGGTGCTCGCGGGCATCACCTCGTCGATCGTGCTGGCCGACCCCCGCCGCTTCGACGCCGTCCGCGCGTGGGAGGTCGGCTCGCTCGCCGACCGCGGCTGGGAGCCCGTGGTCACCGTGCTGCCCTTCGTCGCGGCCGGGGTCGTCGTCGCCCTGATCGCTTCGCGCCCGCTCGACGCCGTCGCGCTCGGCGACGAGCACGCCGCCTCGGTCGGCGTCTCGGTGCCCGCCGTCCGCGTCGTCTCGTTGGTCGTCGTCACCCTGCTGGCCGGAGGCGCGACCGCCGTGGTCGGGCCCGTCGCGTTCGTGGGACTCATGGTCGCGCACGCCGCCCGCGGCGTCGTCGGCCCCAGCCAACCGTGGATCACCGCGCTCTCGGCCGTGCTCGGGCCCGTGCTGCTGCTGCTCGCGGACGTGCTCGGCCGCGTCGTCGCTCCCCCGGGCGAGCTGGCCGCCGGGCTCGTCACGGCTGCGATCGGGGCACCGGTGCTCATCGCGATCGCCCGACGCCGACGGGTGGGCGGCGCATGACGCGGGCGAACGAGGGCACGCGGGCGAACCCGGGCACGGCGACGACGCCGGCGTCCCCGGGGGTCGGCCCGCGCCTCCTGCGCTCGTGGCGCTCGACCGGCGGACGTCGACGCACGGCGACGCTGGTGCTGGTCGTGGTGGCCGTCGTCGTCGCGGTCGTCGCCCTCGGCATCGGCGACTACCCGCTCAGCCCGCCCGAGGTCGTGCGGGCCCTGTTCGGCGGCGACGGTTTCGCGTCGACCATCGTGCTGAACTGGCGGTTGCCGCGCGTCCTCGCGGCCCTCGTCTTCGGCGCCGCACTCGGCGTCTCGGGCGCGATCTTCCAGTCGCTGACCCGCAACCCGCTGGGGTCGCCCGACGTGATCGGCTTCTCGACCGGCGCCTACACCGGGGCGATCGTCGTCATCGTGTCGGGTGCGGCCTCGACGATCGGCACGGCCGCCGGCGCCCTGATCGGCGGGCTCGTCACCGCCCTCGTCGTCTACCTGCTCGCCTACCGCCGCGGCGTGCACGGACTGCGGCTGATCATCGTGGGCATCGGCGTCACGGCCCTGCTGCACTCGGTCAACAGCTGGCTGCTGCTGCGCGCCCAGAACGAGGTCGCCCTGACCGCGTCGTTCTGGGGGGCGGGTTCGTTGGCGCTGGTCGGCTGGCAGCAGCTCGTCCCGGCGCTGATGCTGCTCGTCGTGCTGACCCCGCTCGTCATGGGGCTGTCCCGGCCGCTACGTCAGCTCGAGCTCGGCGACGACGCCGCCCGGTCGCACGGCCTGCGCGCCGAGCGCTCCTGCCTGGCGCTGGTCGTGGTGGGCGTCGCCCTCACCGCCGTGGTGACCGCCAGCACCGGGCCGATCGCGTTCGTGGCACTGGCCGCGCCGCAGCTCGCCCGCCGCCTGGTGCGGTCGGCCGGGGTGCCGCTCGTCGCGGGCGGGCTCGTCGGCGGGGTGCTGCTGCTCGTCGCCGACCTGGTCGCCCAGCACGTGGCCGCCAACCCCGTGCCGGTCGGCCTCGTCACCCTCGTGATCGGCGGGGTCTACCTGATCACGCTGCTCGTCTCGGAATCCCGGAGGTCCGCGTGAACGCCGACGCCACACGCCCGCCCGCCCCCGACGTGACCGGTGCGACCGACGCGACCGACGTGACCGGTGCGACCGACGCCGCCCGCGCCTCCGACGGGACCCGCTCCTCCCGCCTCGTCGCCCGCGGAGCGCACCTCGCCTACGACCGTCGCACGGTGAGCGAGGCCGTCGACGCCGACGTGCGCGACGGCTCGTTCACGGTCATCGTCGGGCCGAACGCCTGCGGGAAGTCGACCCTGCTGAGGGCCTTCGCGCGCCTCCTGAAGCCCCGGTCGGGGTCGGTCCTGCTCGACGGACGCGAGCTCGCGGGCGTGCCGGCGAAAGAGGTGGCCCGCATCGTCGGCCTCCTGCCGCAGACCTCGACCGCACCCGACGGCATCACGGTCGCCGAACTCGTCGCGCGCGGCCGCTACCCGCACCAGGGGCTCTTCCGGCAGTGGACCGGCACCGACCGCGAGGCCGTCGACGCGGCCCTGGCCGAGACCGACCTCACCGCGCTGGTCGACGTGCCGGTCGACGAACTGTCGGGCGGACAGCGCCAGCGCGTGTGGGTGGCGATGGCGCTCGCGCAGCAGACCCCGGTGCTGCTGCTCGACGAGCCGACGACCTACCTCGACATCGCCCACCAGTACGATCTGCTCGACCTCTTCGCCCGGCTGCACGGGCAGGGCACGACCGTGGTCGCGGTGCTGCACGACCTGAACCAGGCCGCGCGGTACGCGACCGACCTGATCGTGATGGCCGACGGCGACGTGGTGGCGACGGGCACCCCGGCCGAGGTGCTGACCGAAGAGCTCGTGACCGACGTGTTCGACCTGCCCTGCGTCGTCGTGCCCGACCCCGTGACCGGGTCGCCCATGGTCGTGCCGCGCCGCCGCTGAGGTCGGGTAGGCACCCGGGGTGCCGGCGAGCAGGATGGTCCCATGAAGATCGAACTCGACGGCACCACCGCACTCGTCACCGGATCGACCCAGGGCATCGGCTTCGCGATCGCCCGCGGGCTCGCCGCCGCCGGGGCCCGCGTCATCGTGAACGGACGCTCGACCGAGACCACGGCGGCGGCCCGGGCGCGCCTCCTCGAATCGTTGGCGAGCGACGCCGACTTCGCCGCCCTCGACGCCGACACCCAGGAGGCGCGGGTCGTCACGCTCGCCGCCGACCTGGCCACCGAGGCGGGCGCGCAGGCGGCGGTCGGGGCCTTCCCCGAGGTCGACGTGCTGGTGAACAACCTCGGCGTCTTCGGCTCGGCCGACGCCCTGAGCATCGACGACGACGAGTGGCGCCGCTACTTCGAGACGAACGTGCTCTCGGCCGTGCGGCTGACGCGGGCCTACCTGCCCGGCATGATGGAGCGCGGCTGGGGCCGGGTGCAGTACATCGCGAGCGACTCGGCGATCGTGACGCCGGTCGAGATGATCCACTACGGGGTGTCGAAGACGGCCCTGCTCGGGGTGTCGCGGGGGTTCGCGAAGGCGGCGGCGGGTTCGGGCGTGACGGTCAACAGCGTCATCGCCGGGCCGACGCACACGGGTGGCGTCGAGGAGTTCGTACGCGAGCTGGTCGGCGACGACCTGCCCTGGGACGAGGCCCAGCACGAGTTCATGCTGAAGCACCGGCCGCAGTCGCTCCTCCAGCGACTGATCGAGCCGGAGGAGATCGCCAACATGGTGGTCTACCTCAGCTCGCGCTTCGCCTCGGCGACGACGGGCGGGGCGCTGCGGGTCGACGGCGGCTACGTCGACGCGATCGTGCCGTAGGGCGGGAGCCGATGTCGAACCACCGATGTGGTGTCGAACCACGTACATCGGCGGTTCGACACCACATCGGCGGTTCGACCCGGGGGCACAGGCCGGGCACCCGGCTCAGGCCTGGGCTTCGGCGATGACCTCGGCACTCCAGCCGTCGTAGCGACCGCCGGCTCGCTGCACGACGTCGAACACCTCGCGGGTGAAGGTCACGGCGCGGTCGTCGTCGAGCGCGTCCTCACGGCTGGCCCGCAGATCGGCCCCCAGCAGACCGTGCCGGGTGACCGTGGCGTCGTAACCCGAGCTGCGTAGTTCGTCGGCCGCCCGTTCGGCAGCCGCGCGGCGCGGGAAGTCTGCGGAGTGCGTGACCGTCCGTGCGAGGTCGAACCGGTCGCGGAGCTCGTGGCGGGTCACCAGCTGGGCCGCGCAGCGCTGGAGGTGGACGACGAGTCCCGTGTCCATCGTCGTGCCCCGGGCCCCGACTAGCGGGTGCGGGCGGCGGGGCGTCCGCCGCGACCGCGGCGGTCGGCACGCGGCGCACGGGAGGGCAACACCGCCGCGACCAGGAAGAAGACGATGCCGAAGATGACGACGATCGACCCGATGACCATGAGGGCGATGATGACGGTTTCCATCCGCCCATCCTCCCGGGCGGGCGGGGCGCGCACAAGGCGCGACTCCTGAGCATCCGCCGCCCGCGCCTCCTCGGGGTACGCCTCCCAGCGTCACGACCACCGCCCGCGGGCAGACAGTCGTACCACCGGCACGGACCGCACGCCCTCTTTCGGCCCGATGTCGGCGGCCGGACGTAGCGTCGAGATCGCCGGTACGACGGGGGACGTCGCCCGGCACCACGTCTTCTCCGAGGAGTCCGAGTGACCAGCGACACGACCACCACCCGCCCGACCCTGTTCTGCCTGCACGCCCTCGGCATGAGCCGCCTCGAGTACGGCCCCGTCACCGACGCACTCGGCGGCGACTTCGAGGTGGTCGCCCTCGATCTGCCCGGCTTCGGTGACGCCACCACGGCCGACGGCGTGACCGTCGACGACATGGTCCGCCAGGTCACCCGGCAGATCCGCCGACACGGCGCCACCCGCTGGCTGCTCGTCGGCCACAGCATGGGCGGCAAGATCGCCTCGATCGTCGCCGCACGCACGCTCGCCGGCCAGGGCGGGCTCTTCGGCCTCGCCGGGGTCGTGCTGCTCGCGGCGTCCCCGCCGTCGCCCGAGCCGATGAGCGAGGCGAACCGCGAGCAGATGATCGCCGCGGCGGCCGACGGCCCGCTCGACACCGACACGACCCGCGCCTTCGTCGACGACAACGTGGGCGCCCCGTTGCCCGCGGTGCTCGACGACCAGGCCCTCGCCGACCTGCACCGCACCTCCCCCGAGGCGTGGACCGCCTGGTTCGACCGCGGCAGCCGCGAGGACTGGTCGGCCGAGGTGGGCAGCCTCGACCTGCCCGCCCTGATCGTGGCCGGCGGGGCCGACGGCCCGCTCGGCGAGGACGCCCAGCGTCGCCTCAACGGCTCCGTCTACCCGCGCGCCACGCATCTCACCCTCGACGGGGCCGGCCACCTGCTGCCGCTCGAGCGTCCGGCCGAGGTCGCTTCGGCCATCGTCGACTTCTGGCGCGACGACGCCGGGCGGGCGCCGGTGATGTCGGACGACTTCGCGCGCGTCGTCGCGTCGAGCCGCACCGCGTCGAACACGCGCGGCATCCTCGCGAAGCGCGCCGTGGCCGACGACCCGCGCTATGCCCCGCACGTGCTGACCGAGGCACAGCTGACGACGCTGCGCGCCGTCGCCGCCCGCGTCGTGCCGCAAGACGACCCCGCGCACTCGATCGACCTCGCCGCACGCGTCGACGCGCAGCTCGCCGCCGGCTACGGCGACGGCTGGCGCAACGCCGACCTGCCGAGCGACCCCGAGGCCTACGCGCTGGGCCTCGACGCCCTCGCCGACCTCGGCGACCTGACGCCCGAGCAGCAGGACGCGCGCATCACGGCGATCGTCGCGGGCGAGGCACCCGCGACGGACGCCTTCTCGGCCGAGCAGCTGACCGCGTGGTTCGAGGACTGCCGCGTCGACCTGGTCAAGCTCTGGCTCGCCCACCCCGCGACGATGGAACGCATCGGCTTCGACGGTTTCGCGAACGGCCGTGCCGGTCGCGCCCTGCAAGGATTCAGCCGGCTCGGCGCCGGCCAACGAGAGGGCTGGGAACCAGCCATGGAGGTCACCCGATGAAGCTCGACGCGCAACGCACCTACGACGAGTCCGAGGTCGTCGACGCGGTCGTGATCGGCACCGGCGCCGGTGGCGCCCCGATCCTGGCGAAGCTCGCCCTGCAGGGCTTGAAGGTCGTCGCCCTCGAGGCGGGCCGCAACTTCGAGCCCGACGAGTACACGCAGGACGAGATCGAGGCCGTCCAGATCAACTGGATGGACGAGCGCCTCAGCGGCGGCGAGACCCCGACCGCGTTCGGCCAGAACAACAGCGGCAAGGGCGTCGGCGGTTCCACCCTGCACTGGGGTGCGTTCACGCCCCGCCCCGACGAGCGCGACCTCAAGCTCAAGTCGCTGACCGGCAAGGGCGAGGACTGGCCGGTCGACCACGCCGAGCTGATCGAGTACATCGAAGAGGTCGAGCACTTCGTCGGCGTCTCCGGCCCGGCCGACTACCCGTGGGACCCGTCGCGTTCGTACCTGATGCCGCCGCCCGCGCGCAACGCGTCGAGCGACATGATGATCCGCGGCTGCGAGGCCCTGGGCATCCGGGCGACCGACGCACCGGCCGCCCTGGTCAGCCGTGACTGGCGCCAGGAGCACGTCGGCACCCGCCCGGCGTGCGTCGGCTGCGGCAGCTGCCACCAGGGGTGCCGCAGCGGCGCCAAGGTCAGCATGGACACGAGCTACCTGCCGATGGCCGTCGCGAACGGGGCCGAGATCCGCCCCGAGTCGATGGTCACGGGCATCGAGCTCGACGAGGCCGGCGAGGTGTCGGCCGTCGTCTACGTCCGCGACGGTGTCGAGCACCGTCAGCGCACCGCGGCGCTCTTCCTCTGCGCGGGCGGTGTCGAGACCCCGCGCCTGCTGCTCCACGCCGGCATCGCCAACAGCAGCGACCAGGTCGGCCGCAACTTCATGGCCCACGGCGCCACGCAGGTCTGGGGCACCTTCGACACCGAGATGCGCGGCTACCGCGGTTACCCGTCGTCGATCATCACCGAAGACACGATGCGGCCCGAGGGCGTCGACTTCGTCGGCGGCTACCTGATCCAGAGCCTCGGCGCGATGCCGTTGACGCTGGCCACGACGCTCGCCCGCGGCGCCGGCCTGTGGGGCCCCGACCTCGTGAAGGCGCTCGACGACTACCGCTTCATGGCGGGCGTCGGCATCAACGCCGAGTGCTTGCCGAGCGAGCAGAACCGGCTGACGCTGTCCGACGAGGTCGACGAGTTCGGCATGCCCAAGGTCGTCGTCACGTTCACGCCCGGCGAGAACGAGAAGGCGATCGATGACCACGCCGTCGAGACGATGACCGCCATCGTCGAGGCGGCCGGCGGGCGCGACATCCGCGTTCTGGCTCGCACGGCGCACACGATCGGCACCTGCCGCATGGGCACCGACCCCGCGACGGCCGTGGTCGACCCCGACGGACGCAGCTTCGACGTGCCGAACCTCTGGATCGCCGACAACTCGGTCTTCCCGAGCGCCGTCGTCGCCAACCCCGCGCTGACGATCATGGCTCTCGGCCTGCGCACCGCCGACCGTTTCCTGGCGAGCGCCGGGCTGTCGGGCACGGTCGCCGGCGAGCGCGTCGGCGCGGACGTCTCGCGCGTCGTCGACGCGGCCTGAGCCCCCCCCGGCCCGACCCGCGCCTCCTGAGCCCCGAGCCCAGGAGGCGCGGGTCGCGTCGGTGAGGAACGCCCCCGTGACGCAGGGCCACGGGGGCGCCCTCTCCTAGCCCTTACGCCACAGGTCGAGCGCGAGCCGCGTCACAGTCACGAACATCGTCGCGATCTGCAGCCACGGCACGGTCTTCCTGGGCTGGCCCTCGGCGTCTTTCGACATGAGGATCACCTCCTGGTGTGCGCGCCGGATAACACGAGGAGCGGAAGGTGCCAGGGATGCAGTCCAGGCGGACCTGGATTACAATCATCCGAGTAGTGAACTCGGGATCGCTTGCATCCCTGGTCTTCCACTCGGAGGACAAACGAAGCCCACGATCGTTCCCGCGGTCGTGGGCTTCACTCTTGCCCGGGGCCGTGACCCGGCGGTGCCCGGCCCCGCCCACTAGCCTATGTGACATGTCAGTCGCACGCGGAGTGGACCACGCTGCAGGGCGGCGGACGCTGCTGCTGGCCGTCACGCTCACGGTCGTGCTCGGCGTCGCCGCGAAACTGCTCGCGCCCGGGCTGACCGGCGACCTGTTCGGCTCGGCGCTCTACACCGTGCTGCTCGCCCTGCTGCTCGCGCTCGTCGCCCCGCGCCTGCCCACCCTCGTCGTGGCCGGTGTCGCCACGGTCGCCTCGGTCGGGGTCGAGCTGCTGCAGCTGACCGGGCTGCCCGCCGCCGCCTCGGCCGCGTTCCCGCCCGCGGCGTGGGTGCTCGGCTCGACGTTCGCGGCGACCGACCTGCTCGGGTACCTGGCCGGGGGCGTCTCGGGACTGGTGCTGCTCGGGGTCCTGCGCCGCGCCTCCTGACCTCCGCACCCCCGGGAGGCGCGGGTCGAGTGGGCGAGAAGGGTCCTTCGTCGAGACGCGAGGGACGTCTTCTGCCCACTCGACCGGCGCGAGAGCCGGCGCCGGGGCGTCAGCTCGCGGAGGCCCGCCCGTGCCAGAGCAGCCAGACGAAGTACGGCGTGCCGATGACGGCGGTCAGCAGGCCGGCGCCGAGCTGCGCCGGGGCGATCAGGGTGCGGCCGAGCACGTCGGCGGCGCAGACCAGCACCGCGCCGAGGAGCACGGCCACGGGCAGCACCCGCGCGTGCCGCCGTCCGACCAGCGAACGCGCGGCGTGCGGGGCGACGAGCCCGACGAATCCGACCACGCCGACGGCGGCCACGGCCGTCGCCGTGAGCAGCACCGCCAGCGACAGGAAGACCAGTCGCGACTGCGAGAGGGAGACCCCGAGGAGGCGCGGGGTGTCGTCGTCCACCCCGAGCAGGTCGAGGCGACGACGCAGCAGCACGACCACGACGAGAGCGGCCACGAGCACCAGCGACACCGGCAGCGTGTCGTCCGTCGTGCGGCCGTAGGTCGAACCGGACAACCAGGTCAGCGCCTTCGCGCCGTTGAACGGGTCGGTCAGGACGATCAGCAGGCTGATCGCGGCCGCCGTCGCCGTCGAGACGCCGATGCCGATCAGCACGAGACGGTTCTGGGGGAACCCGCCGCGTGAGGCGAGGCCGAACACGACCACGGCCGCCGCGACGGCTCCCGCGAACGCCCCACCCGCGATGCCCCAACCCGTCGCGAGCGGCACGGTGGTGACGAGCAGCACGGCCCCGAGGCCGGCTCCGCCCGTCACGCCGAGGATGCCCGGCTCGGCGAGCGGGTTGCGGGTGACGGCCTGCACGAGCGTGCCGGCGAGCGCCAACGCCGCGCCCGCCGCGAGGGCGGCCGCGACCCGCGGCACGCGCGTGTCGAGGACGTAGGTGACGACGCGGCCGGACCGGCCGGCCACCCAGTTGGCGACGTCGCCGAGCAGCAGCTTGGCGTCGCCCAGCAGCACCGAGCCGAGGACGACGGCGACGAGGGCGACGAGCACGACCGCGACGACCACCACGAAGCGCAGGCGCGAGACCACGGGGTGCCGGTCGGTCGGGGTGACGCCGCCGTGGTCGCGGGCCCGGAAGGCCAGCACGACGAGCACGACCGCCCCGAGCAGCGAGGTCACCACGCCGGTGGGCACCTGGACCGACGTCTCGGCACCGACCAGGGCGCGCAGCAGCACGTCGGCGCCGAGCACGAGGGCGGCACCGGCCAGGGCCGCGAGGGGCAGGAAGACGAGGAAGCGACGGACGGCGGGCACGGCCCGACGCAGCAGTCGGACGAGGGCGGGGGCGCAGAGGCCGACGAAGCCGATCGGCCCCGCGAGGGTGACGGCGGCGGCCGAGAGCAGCACGGCCGCGAGGACGGTCACCACGCGGGTGGTGCGGACGTCGACGCCGACGCTGCGGGCGGTGTCGTCCCCGAGGGCGAGGGCGTCCACGCGGAGGTTCATCGCGACGAGCACCAGCAGCCCGACGACGATGACGGGGGCGAGCTGCACGACGCCGTCGAAGCCGTTCTGCGAGATGCTGCCCTGGCCCCAGGCGTACAGCCCGGCGGTCTGCTGCGGGAAGAGCAGCAGGAGGGCACTCGTCACCGAGGCGAGGCCGAGGGCGAGGGCGCTGCCGGCGAGCACGAGCCGCACGGTGCCCGCTCCCAGCCCGGACACGGCGAGCACGAGCCCCGCGGCGAGCAGCCCACCGACGAAGGCGACGCCGGACGACGCGAGCAGGGGCAGGCTCAGCCCGGTGACGGCGGCGAGCGCGAGCGCGACGTAGGCCCCGGCGTTCACGGCGAGGGTGTCGGGCGAGGCGAGCACGTTGCGGCTCATCTGCTGCAGGGCCGCACCGGCGGCGCCGAGGGCGACGCCGACCAGCAGGCCGGCGACCATCCGCGGGAGGCGCGAGGCCACGACCACGGACGCGTCGCCGGCCGTCGCGGTGCCGGTCAATGCCTGCCAGACCTGACGGGCGCCGACGTCGGCGGTGCCCTGCGTGACGTCCACGAGGGCGAGCACCACGACGACGGCGACCAGCGCGACCGTCACGCCCACCGACCCGAGCGTGAGCCGACGGGGGGCGGCGAGCCGCGCCTCCCGGGCTCGTGCCGCGCGGAGCGCCCGCTCGTCGGGCCCGGGGGCGGGCTCGTCGAGCCGGGACGGCGCGGGGTCGGTGGGCGTGACGGTCGTGCTCATGGTGCCGGTTACTTCGTCAGGGTCGACACCAGCGAGTCGACGTAGGCGGTCATCGCGGCGGGGCCACCGAACATCCAGATGCCGTCGTCGAGGCGGTGCACGTCACCGGACTGCACGAACGGCAGCGACGTCCAGACGGCGTTCGAGGCGAGCGACACCGCGAACGGGTCGTCGGCGCCGGCGGCCGTGTTGTCGATGTAGAGGAACTGCACGTCGGCGGGCAGCTGCGTGAGGCCCTCGACGTCGGTCGTGGCGAGGCCGTACGCCTCGTCGCCCTCGACGGTCCAGGCGTTCGTCAGGCCCAGCTCTTCGGTGACGTCGGCGACGAGCGAGCCCTTGGCGTAGGGCCGGATGCTGACCTGGCCGGCGTCGACGTACCCGTCGGCGAAGGCGAACGGCGTGCCGGCGAGTCCGGCGTCGGCGAGGGCCTGCTTGCCCGACTCGACGGCGTCGGTGAACTCCTTCTTCACCTCGGTCGCCTTGTCCTCGGTGCCGGTCGCCTTGGCGATGAGGTCGAGGTTGTCCATGCTGTGCTCGATCTGGCGCGAGGCGTCGGCCGAGGTGACCTGCAGCACGGGAGCGATCTCCTTCAGCTGCTCCACGGCCTCGGCGCTCAGCCCGTCGGTCGCGACGATCAGGTCGGGCGCGAGCGACGCGACCGTGTCGAGGCTCGGTTCGCCGCGGGTGCCGATGTCCTTCGGCTCGTTGGTCAGCGGCACGGCCGCGTCCCACTCGTTGTAACCCTTGACGTCGGCGACGCCCACGGGCTCGACGCCGAGGGCGACGAGGTCCTCGACGACGTTCCACTCGGTGCCGACGACCTTGGTCGCCGGGCCGTCGAGGGTGATCTCGGCCCCGGTGCCGTCGGTCAGGGTGATCTGCTCGCCGCTGCCCGAGGTCGAGCCGGCGTCGGCCGACTCGGTGGTGCCGCAGCCGGCGAGGGTCAGGGCCGCGGCGGCGGCGACGGCGGTGACCGTCAGCAGTCGTCGCGCGGGGCGGCGGGCGGACCCGCCGGAGGTCGGGGTGTGGCGGGGCGTCGTCAGAAGGCGCTGGGTCACGGGTGGTGTCTCTCTCATCGGACGGGCGTGTCGGCCCGGGTGTGGTGTCGGCCGATCGCGCGGGTGCGCAGGTGGCCGGTGGTGGGGTCGGTGTCGACGTCGATGCGGATGCCCCAGACGTCGGTCAGGAGGCGCGGTGTCAGCACGTCCCCGGGGTCGCCCTCGGCGACGATGCGGCCCTCGCTGAGCACGACGATGCGGTCGGCGAGCGCGGCGGCCTGGTCGAGGTCGTGCAGGACGACTCCGACCGCGATGCGGCCCGAGTCGGCCAGGTCGCGCACCAGGTCGAGCAGTTCGACCTGGTAGCGCAGGTCGAGGTACGTGGTGGGTTCGTCGAGCAGCAGCACCCCGGTGTCCTGCGCGAGGCAGCTGGCGAGCCAGACCCGCTGCAGCTGGCCGCCCGAGAGCTGATCGACGCCGCGGTCGGCGAGGTCGGCCACGCCGGTGAGCTCGAGTGCCCGGTCGACGGCGGCGGGGCCGTCGGGGTCGGAACGCCCCCAACGGCCGCGGTGCGGGTAGCGGCCGAACTCGACGACGTCGCGCACGCTGAGGCCGCCGGGGGTCGGGCGCCCCTGCGTCAGCAGCGCGACGCGCCGAGCGAACTGTCGCAGCGACAGCTCGAACCCGTCGACGCCCTCGCCCTGGCTCTGGTCGTGGCCGTGGCCGTGGCCGTGGCTCGGGCCGCCGCTTGCCGGGTCGAGTGGGCGGAAAGTGTCCTTCGCCGGACCGGGAGCAGCATCTTCCGCCCACTCGCCGGCCCGGTCGTCGCCACGAGGAGGCGCGGCGAGGGTCAGCGAGCCCGTGCGCGGCTTCTGCAGTCGGGCCAGGGTGCGCAGCAGGGTCGACTTGCCGCTGCCGTTCGGGCCGACGAGGGCGGTGACGCAGCCGGGCCGCAGCTCGAGGCGGGCCCCGCGGACGACGTCGACGCCGTCGTAGGCGACCGAGACGTCGTCGGCGCGAAGGGCGGCCGAGGAGGATGCGGTGGCCGCGAGGGGCAGGTCGGTGGTCACGCGCTTAGGTTAGCCTAACCTCACCCCGGTGCCGCAACCCGGCCTCTCGACGTCGAGCCGACCCGCGCCTCCTGATACCCCCGGAGCGGGGCTTCCGGAAAAGACGGTCGATCGGAGAGCATTCAGCGGTGCTCGTCCCCGCCTCGCGTTTCGTCCGCTACAGCAGCACCCTCCTCGGAGCCCTCGTCGCCGCCCTCGGGATCGTCGCGGGCCCGGGGGGATACGAGGGCCCGGCGGACATCGGCATCGTGGTCGGCATCGTCTCAGGCGGCCTCGTCGGGGGTGCGGTCCTCGTCGTGCGTGCGCTCTCGCTCGGCGTCCTGTGTGAGCCACGAGCGTTCGTGGTCCGAGGACTCTTCCGCAACCGACGCATCCCGCTCGACGCCATCCGCCGGATGCCCGGGCCGGAATCGGTGGGCACCCTGCCCTGGATCGCCTGGACGAGCCCTCGTCTACCCTGGCGCGCCACTCCCCTGACGGCGTTCTGGGTGTCGGGGCCGTTCGCGCCGCTGGTGTCGGCCGAGCCGACCAGGGCGCTGCTCCGGCTGCACCGGCACTGGAAGCACCACCGCTCGGAAGGTGTGGAGGGACACCCCGTCGTGTCGTGACGCCCGCGGGGCCGACGGAGGTCTCGCCTATCGTGGTGACCGCTCCTCCGCCCGACGACGAAACGAGCCGCATGCCCTCCCGCGCCCTCTCGGCCTCCCTCGCGATCGCCGCCACGCTGGGCCTCGGCCTGGCCGCCTGCTCGACCCCCGGGGCGTCGACCCCCGCCCCGAGCACGACCGCCACCCCGGTCCCCCTGCCCAGCCCGATCGCCGCGCCCGACCTCGGGACCCCCGAGGTCGAGGCCGCACTGGCCGACCTCGAGACCCGGTACGACGCACGGATCGGGCTGAGCGTGCTCGACACCGGCTCGGGCGCGACCCTCGACCACCGCGCCGACGAGCGCTTCGGCTACGCGTCGAGCCTCAAGGCCTTCGCCGCGGCGGCCCTGCTCGACGCGACCGACGACGCCGACCTCGACCGCGTGGTCACCTGGACCCAGTCCGAGGTCGACGTCGCCGGCTACTCGCCGCTGACCGGTCAGCACGTCGCCGACGGGCTCCCCCTGCGGCAGCTCGCCGAGGCGGCCGTGCGGCAGAGCGACAACACGGCGCTGAACCTCGTGCTCGCCGAGCTCGGCGGCCCGACCGGGCTCGACGCCGCCCTCGCCGCGCAGGGCGACGACGTGTCCGACGTCGTCCACAGCGAGCCCGAGCTCAACACCCTCACCCCGGGCAGCACGGCCGACACGACCACGCCCGCCGCCTTCACCGCCACCCTCGCCCGCATCTCGGACGGCAACTGGCTCGCCGCCGACGACCGCGCCACCCTGCTCGAGTGGATGTCGGGCAACGCGACCGGCGACACCCTGATCCGCGCCGGCGCTCCCGACGGCTGGCAGGTCGCCGACAAGTCAGGAGGCGCGGGCGGCATCCGCAACGACGTCGCGATCGTGGTCCCCCCGTCGGGCGACCCGGTGGTGATCTCGGTGCTCACCACGCGCAACGACCCCGCCGCGAAGTACGACGACGCCCTCGTCGCCGAAGCCGCCCGCATCGCCCTCACCACCGTGGCCGCCGCCCGCTGACCCGGCCAGCCCCGCCCCCTCCTTCCCCGTCGAGTGGGCAGAAGATGCTCTTCCCGCGGTGACGAGCAGCATCTTCTGCCCACTCGTCGCCGACCATCAGCGCGGTGACGACCCCGGCCGCACACCCCGCCACCACCTGTTCGCCCCGCGTTCACGCGGCCTCCCCCGGGACGTCGCCGCGCCTCCTTAGCGTGCCCAGCGGGCCGCCCGGTCCCCCGTCGCCCTCACCTCATCGAGGCGAACCCCGGCCCCGCACCCCGAAGGACCCACACCGCATGATCGACAAGCGCCTGCTCGTCTCGGCAGCGACCCTCAGCATCGCCGCCCTCGCCCTGACCGGCTGCTCGGCGAGCGCCGACGCCGACAGTGCAGGAGGCGCGGCGAACGGCACCGACGCCGCCACCGCCACCAGCGCCGAGGCCTTCGGCGGCATGGACGCCCTTGTCAGCGCCGCCCAGGCCGAGGGCGAGCTCAACGTCATCGCCCTGCCCGACACCTGGGCGAACTACGGGAAGATCATCGACGGGTTCGAGAAGAAGTACGACATCACCGTCAACTCGGACAGCCCCGACATCTCGAGCGCCGAGGAGATCACCGCCGCCCAGAACCTGAAGGGGCAGGACACCGCCCCCGACGTCTTCGACCTCGGCTCGGCCGTGACACTCGACAACCTCGACCAGTTCGCGCCGTACAAGGTCTCGACCTGGGACGACATCGCCGACGACCACAAGGACGCCGACGGCAAGTGGGTCTACGACTACACCGGCCTGATGTCGGTCGGCTACGACGCCGACGCCGTGCCCGCCCCCGAGAGCCTCGACGACCTGCTCGGCGGCGACTACAAGGGCAAGGTCGCGATCAACGGCGACCCGACCCAGGCCGGTGCCGCCGCCGCGGCCGTCGAGTGGGCCGCGCTGCAGTCCGGCGGCAGCGCCGACGACGTCAGCACGGGCGTGGACTACTTCTCGAAGCTGGCCGACGCGGGCAACTTCCTGCCCACCGACCCGACCCCGGCGACCATCGCCTCGGGCGAGACCCCGGTCGTCTTCGACTGGAGCTACAACAACCTGGCCGCCGCGGCCGACGCCGGCGGACGCGACTGGAAGACGGCCGTGCTGCCCGGCACCGCCCTCGGCAGCTACTACAACCAGGCGATCAACGTCGACGCACCGCACCCCGCCGCGGCCCGCCTGTGGCAGGAGTACGTCATGAGCGACGACGCGCAGAACCTGTACCTCGCGGCCGGCGCCTACCCCGTGCGCCTCGCGGCGATGACCGAGGCCGGCACCGTCGACCAGGACGCCCTCGAGAAGGTCGGCGAGCAGCCCGCCGACACCGTGCAGTTCACGGCCGAGCAGACCGAGGCCGCCTCGAAGGTCCTGGCCGACACCTGGGCCACGGCGATCGGCTGATGGTGACCACGTCGACCCGCGCGGCGGACACGACCGCCGACGTGCGGTCGGCACACGAGGGGGACGGCGGCGACCCGTCGACCCGCGCCTCCTCGTCCTCCGACGGCGTCGGCCCCTCGCAGGGTCGGCGCCGTCCGGCGGCGTGGTGGGGGCTGACCCCGTTCGCCGTCTGGGTGCTCCTCTTCCTGATCGTGCCGTGCCTGCTCGCGCTCGGAACGGGCTTCGTCGACGGTGACGGCGCCCCCACGCTCGACAACCTCGCCGCACTCGGCGACCCGCTGATCGTGCGGGCCTTCGCCAGCTCGGCGGCCGTCTCGGCCGTCACGGCGGTGGCCGGGGCCGTCGTCGGAGCCGTCGTCTGCTGGGGCCTCACCTCTCTCCGCCCCGACGGAGCCGTCCGCAACGCGATCGACGCCGCGTCGAGCGTGCTCGCCCAGTTCGGCGGCGTCATGCTGGCGTTCGCGTTCATCGCGACGATCGGCATCCAGGGCGTCGTCACGCGGCTGCTGATCGACGTCGCCGGCGTCGACCTCTACGCCGACGGGGTGTGGTTCTACCAGGTGCCCGGGCTGCTGCTGCCCTACCTGTACTTCCAGGTGCCCCTCATGGTGATCACCTTCATGCCCGCCGTCAGCGGCCTCCGCCCGCAGTGGAGCGAGGCCGTCGCCACGCTCGGCGGCACCCGGTGGCAGCACCTCGTCCGCGTGGTCGTCCCGGTGCTCACCCCGGCGTTCGTCGGCAGCCTGCTGCTGCTCTTCGCCAACGCCTTCTCGTCGTACGCGACCGCCGCCGCCCTGATCAGCCAGGGCGCACAGATCGTGCCGCTGCAGATCCGCGCCGCCCTGATCAGCGAGACCGTGCTCGGCCGCGAGAACGTCGCCGGCGCGCTCGCGCTCGGCATGGTCGTCGTCATGGCCGTGCTGATGACCGGCTATTCGCTGCTGCAGCGCCGCACCGAGCGGTGGCAGCGATGAGCGCCCGGACGACGGACCTGACGCGGGCGACGAGCGCTCCGCGGTCGACGAGCGCAGGAGGCGCGGGCACGGTCGCGCGCCGCACCGCCCTGGTCGTCGTGGGAGCCCTCTTCGCGGTGCCGATCGCGGCGATGGTCGCGTTCTCGCTGCGCAGCGCCGACGGCACGGGCCACGACCTGAACCACTGGCTGGCGATCGTCGACCCCGAGAACGAGCGGATGTACCGCAACCTCGTCGAAGGAGTCACGAACTCGCTGCTGCTCGCCGTCGTCGCGGCACTGCTCGTGCTCGTGCTGCTGGTGCCGGCGATGGTGCTCGTGCACCTCCGCTACCCGCGCCTCGTGCGGCCGCTGGAGTTCGTCTGCCTCGTGCCGATCACGGTGCCGGCGATCGTGCTCGTGGTCGGCCTCGCGCCGGTCTACTCGGTCGTCTCGCGGGTGGTCGGCTCGGGCGCCTGGACGCTCGCGCTCGCGTACGGCGTCACGGTGCTGCCCTACGCCTACCGGGCGGTGCAGTCCGACCTGGCGGCCACCGACCTCCGCACGCTGACCGAGGCCGCGCGCACGCTCGGCTCGAGCTGGCCGCGCACGATGGCCCTCGTGGTCGTGCCGAGCCTGCGCCGGGGCCTGCTCGCGGCGGCGTTCATCACCGTGGCCGTCGTGCTCGGAGAGTTCACCATCGCCTCGCTGCTCAACCGCGTGAACCTGCAGACCGCCCTGGTGCAGGTGTCGCGTTCCGACCCCTACGCCGCCGTGATCCTCGCTCTGATCTCGCTGGCCTTCGCCTTCGTGCTGCTGCTCGTGATCGGCCGGGTCGGAGCCCTCGGGGCCGCCCGTCCGATCCCCACCCGAAAGGCCCTCTCGTGACCGCCACGCTCCCCCGCCCCTCCGTCACGAGTCCGACCGTCGCCGGTGCGGGTGCCGCCGTGGCGTTCCACGACGTCACGAAGCAGTTCGCCGGGCACCGGGCCCTGACCGGGCTCGACCTCGAGCTGCAGCCCGGCGAGCTCGTCGCCGTGCTGGGCCCGTCGGGCTGTGGCAAGACCACCGCACTGCGCAGCCTCGCCGGGCTCGAGGACGTCACGGGCGGCCGCATCACGATCGACGGCCGCGACGTGGTCGGCGTCCCGACGCACCGTCGCGACGTCGGCATGGTGTTCCAGGCGTACTCGCTGTTCCCCCACCTGACCGTGCGGCAGAACGTCGAGTTCGGGCTGCGCATGCGTCGCGTCGACAAGGCCGCCCGGGCCGCCCGGGCGGGCGAGATGCTCGACCTGGTCGGGCTCGGCGACCTCGGCGAGCGCTACGCGCACCAGCTCTCGGGCGGCCAGCAGCAGCGCGTCGCCCTGGCCCGGGCGCTGGTCACGCGACCGCGGGTGCTGCTGCTCGACGAGCCGCTCAGCGCCCTCGACGCGAAGGTGCGGGTGCAACTGCGGGACGAGATCCGCCGCATCCAGCGCGAGCTGTCGATCACGACCCTGTTCGTCACCCACGACCAGGAGGAGGCCCTGGCCGTGGCCGACCGCGTCGCCGTCATGCGCGCCGGGTCGATCGAGCAGGTGGGCACCCCGGAAGAGCTCTACTCGGCCCCCGCGACGGCGTTCGTCGCCGAGTTCGTCGGGACGAGCAACCGGGTGTCCGGCGAGGTCATCGGCGCTCTCGTGCGACTCGCGGGCTGCCCCGAGGTGCCGGTCGTGGGCACGCCGGCCGAGGGACCGGTCTGGGCCTACGTGCGCCCCGAGGACGTGTCGTTCGTCGAGCAGGGCGGACTCGCGGGCGTCGTCGAGTCGGTGTCGTTCCTGGGGGCCGTGTGCCGCACCCGCGTGCGCGTGGACCGCGAGACCCTGCTGGTGCTCGACCACCGGGCCGACGAACGACGCGAGCCGGGGTCGTCGGTGCGCGTCTCGTTCACGCCCGCCCGCGTGGCCGTGACGACCCGCGCCTCCTGACCCACATCTGATACTTCAGGTGGATGCGGGCCATCACCGCGAGGGATGACCAGGAGGCGCGGGTCGTCTTGACTGGGCACATGACTTCCGCTGCGCCCGCCGTCGACTCCCCACCCACCCCCGGCACCCGCTGGAGGTTCGTCGACTCGCTGCGCGGCTTCGCACTGTTCGGCATCCTGCTGGTCAACACGCTCGACATCACCCGCCTCGGCATCGACCTGGCGATCGAGTCCGCTCGCCCGGTCGACGACCCGGTGCGCGATCTGCTGACCGTCACGGTGCAGACCCGGTTCGTGCCGATCTTCGTGTTCCTCTTCGGCATGAGCCTCTGGTTCGTGCTCGCCGGCGCCCGGTCGCGCTCGCCCCGCCCCGGGCTCGTCATGGTGCGCCGCCTGGTCGGGCTCGTCGCGATCGGCGGGCTGCTCATGCTCGTCTACCCCGGCAACGTGCTCCTCGAGTACGGCGTCGTCGGCCTCGTCATGCTGCCGATCGTCGTCTTCGCACCGCGCTGGGCGACCCTGGCCCTCGGTGCCGCACTGACCGTCGCGGCCTACGCCCTGACCGGTGGCGGTCTGGCCTCGACCCCCGGCCTCATGCTGCTCGGTGCGGGCGCCGCGGCCTCCGGCCTGCCCCGCGTGCTCGAGTCGGCCGGGCGCGGCGTCGCCCTGGTCTTCGCCGGGGCCGCGGTGCTCACGGTGCCGGCCCTGCTGTGGCAGGCCACGGCCCCGGGCGACCCGCGTTTCTCGACGCCGGGCAGCATCGCCGGGCTGGTCATGGCCGTCGCCTACGCCACCGCTCTCGCGCTGCTCTGGCGCACCCCCGCCCGCCGTGCCATCGCGGCCGTGTTCGAGCCGCTCGGGCGCATGGCGCTGACCAACTACGTCGTCGCGGCGATCGTCGTGGCCGGCCTCGCGCTCGTGGTCGACTTCGGGCACATGGCCAGCGTCGTGCCGGGGCTGGCCATCAGCGTCGCCCTGATCGCCGTGCAGTCCGTGCTCAGTCGCCTCTGGCTCGCCCGGTTCGTCTACGGACCGGTCGAGTGGGCCTGGCGGAGCGTCACCTGGTGGCGGCCGGCCGCGCTGGTGCGCCGGGCGTCCTGACCGACGCGACCCGCGCCTCCTCGGGACCACTCGGCCACCGAGACGACTAGCGGAGGCTCCACGAGGCGCGCACGACGGTGTCGAGAGCACTCGAGAGGTCGGTGCACCACCAGCGACGCCCGGGGGCTGCGACGAGGGTGAGCTCGTAGCCCGCCTCCGTCTGGGCGACCGTTCCGAGGACCACGAGGGCACCTCGCTCCGACCGGCGCACGTCGACGACGCGCCACCGGCCGCGCCCGACCACGTCGAGCCTCAGGTCGAGCGCGCTCGCCAGGGGGCCCCGCCCGGGCCAGGTCGTCCCCGACCGGCCACTGCCACCCTCGATGAGCATCGTCGCCTCTCTCGCGGCCCGCCCCGATGCGGTCCGACGAGGTGCACGCTAGACACGCGACCTGACAACGCGCGGGGTTGACGCCGAGAACATCGCGTGCTTCCCGTCCCCCGGCGCGTACCCCGTCCCGTACCCCGTCCTTTCGTGGGCGACCCGGCACGAGCCCGGACGCACGGCCCCCCGCCTGTCAGGGTGGAGCGATGCCGTCCCCCACCCCGTCGTCCGACGCCGCGTCCCTCGAGGCCCTGCGCGCCTCCGTCCTGTCGACCCGAGGAGGCGCGGTGGACGACAGCATCCCCCAGCTCGCCGAGGCCGACCCGGAGCTGTTCGGGGTGGCCGTGGTGCGGCCCACCGGCGAGGTGGTCGCGGCCGGCGACTCGGGTCACGCGTTCTCGATCCAGTCGGCGGTCAAGCCGTTCCTCTTCGCGCTCGCCCTCGCCGACACCGGCGGAGCGGCGCTCGACGCGGTCGGCATCGAGCCGACCGGCGAGGCGTTCGACGCGATCAAGCTCGAGGGCGGCACCGGGCGACCGCCGAACCCGATGGTCAACGCCGGAGCCCTGCTCACGGCCAACCTGGTCGACGGCGACACCTGCGACGAGCGCACGGCGCGCATCCTGGCGGGTCTCGGAGGCTTCGCGGGGCGCGAGCTCGACTACGACCGCGAGGTCAGCGAGTCCGAACAGCTGCACGGCGACCGCAACCACGCGCTGGCGCACCTGATGCGGTCGGAGGGCACGCTCGACCGCTCGGCCGACGACGCGGTCGCGCTCTACGCCCGGGCCTGCTCGGTGCTCGTCGACACCGAGGCCCTGGCCGTCATGGGCGCGACGCTCGCGTTCGGCGGCCGCAACCCGGTGACGGGCGTGCAGGTCGTCGACGCCCGCGTCGCCCGCGACGTGGTGTCGGTCATGGCGACCTGCGGCGTCTACGACGGGTCGGGCCGTTGGATGCGTGGCGTCGGGGTGCCGGCGAAGTCGAGCGTCTCGGGCGCGATCGTCCTGTCGGCGCCGAACAGGCTCGGGGCGGCCGTGTTCAGCCCGCCGATCGACGAACAGGGGACGAGCGTTCGTGGTGCCGAGCTGAGCCGCCGGTTGAGCGAGGAACACGACCTGCACTCGTTCGGCTTCCGCGGCTGACACGGTCGAGGCCCCCGGTGGGCATCCTGGGAACAGGAGCCGACCGGGGGCCTCGACGGGTACGAGCCCGGGCTCAGGCCTGGACGTCTCCGCGCCAGGCGCCGTCGACGTTGCCCTCGCGCTCGATGAACTCCTTGAAGTTCTTGAGGTCCTTCTTGATGGCGTGGTTGTCCGCGCCGAGCGTGTTGCCGATCTTCTCGAGGAAGCCCTCGGGGGTCCAGTCGATCTGCACCGTGAGGCGCGTCACGTCGTCGCTCAGCTTGTGGAACGTGATGACGCCGGCGTGGTCGACCTCGCCGCCCGTGCTGTTCCAGGCGACGCGCTCGTCGGGGTGCTGCTCGGTGATCTCGGCTTCGAAGGTCTTCTCGACCGGCCCGACCTTGACCTTCCACACCGTGAGGGTGGGCGTGGTCTGGGTGATCGACTCGACCTCGTCGAGGAACTTCGGGAACTCCTCGAACTGGGTCCACTGGTTGTAGGCGACGCTGACGGGAACGTTGACGTCGATGGTCTCGATGGCCTGTGCCATTGTGCACTCCTTGCTGACGGTGTTCAGGAATCGTGGGCGGCGCCGAGTCGGCGTCGTGCCCTGCGGTGAACGGTAGGAGGCGCGGGTCGGCTTCGCCCACGTGCGGAGGCAACGGTCAGGTGACGGGTGACGCCGCCCACCGCGGGACCGCACAGTACTCGCGTGCCGGCCGCGGAGGGGTGGAGCGGTCCAGCGGTGGTGTCGCCGGAACGGGACCACCCCGCCACGACGGATCGTGACGGGGTGGTCGGGGTCGACGGCGTGGCTGGGCTCGACCGCGTGGTCGGGGTCGACGGCGTAAGCGCCGAGAGGGTCAGCTCGCCGTGTCGCGGGCCGGTGATGCGTCGATCGCGTCGACGGTCTCGTGCGCCTGGCCCGAGACGACCTCGATCTTGCGCGGCTTCGCCCTCTCGCTGACCGGGATGACGAGTGACAACACGCCGTTGTCGTAGTGGGCCGTGATGCGACTCGAGTCGATGCCCTCACCCACGCTGAACTGGCGGAGGTACGAGCCGTGCGGCCGCTCTTGCGCGAGCCACTTGACGCCGTCGCGGGTGTCGGGAGTGCGGTTGGCCCGGATGGTCAGCAACTGACCGTCGACGTCGACGTCGACCGACCCCGGATCGATGCCCGGCATGTCGGCGTTGAGCACGTAGCGGTCGCCGTCGCGGTAGAGGTCGACCGGCATGACCCTGGGCCCCTGTCGCATGCCCGTGAGGGCGCCGGTGAGACGGTCGAGCTCGGTGAAAGGATCGAAAGACATGGCCATGATGAAGAGTCCCCTTTCGGTTGATCGGTGTGACCCGGGACCAGGTGGCCCCGGCTCGTTGACGACACGAATGTACCTCTGACCAGCGTTTCGTACCTCAAACGCAGCTTGAACGCTGCCGAGAGATCACTGAGGACGCTGCGCCTGCCGGCGGGCGGCCAGTTGGGCGTCGATCTCCTCGATGCGGGCCAGGTTGCGCAGCAACCGGAGGAAGTCGGCTGCGGCTGCTTCGACGTCGTCGTAGGTGCGGACGCTCTGTTCCTCGACGAGACCTCGCTCGTCGAGGAAGTAGGTGCTCCACACCTCGTCCCGTCGAGCGAGGACGAGCGCGAAGGGCTTCCCCGTCGTCGCGTCCCCGATGACGGCGTTCAGGTGGCCGAGTCCGCCGGCGTCGACCTGGGTTCGGAGGGCGGCCAGGGTGCGCGCGACCATCGTCATGACGGTTCTCCTGATCGGCGGCGTCGGTCTCGGAGTTCGTCCTGGATCTCGAGCTTGCGATGCTGGGACCTCAGGCGGTCGAGGAAGTCGGCCACGGCCGAGACCTCGTCGGGGAACGCATGCAGGCTCCGTTTCTCCACGGCCGCTCGTTCGTCGATGTAGAAAGTGCTCCACACACCGTCTCGTCGCGCCACGGCGAGACAGTCCGGGCGCCTGAGGTACACGTCACCGAGAGCGACACGGACGCGGACCAAGCCCTCCGCCTCCATCTGCGCAGGCAGCGACTCGAGGTCGGTCATCGACGCACGTTCGACGCGCTCGAGGTCGCGCTCCCGTTGCAGGTCGCGGAGGAGCTTCTTCAGCCGGAGCAGGACGAGGAAGTCCTCCAGGGCCTCGGACTCGCTCGGGTAGGTCCGCACGCTCCCGTCGACGACAGCCGCGCGCTCGTCGGCGGAGAAGGTCACCCAGGCATCGTCGCGTCTTGTGACGACGAGGCAGTCCGTCCTGTTCGCGTGGTCACCGTCGATGACGTGTCCCAGGTCGTGGAGTCCCTCTGCCGCCATGACGGCGTGCACCGACTCGATCGTGGCCATGTCATGCCCTCCCCGGTCGGTCGTCTTGTGACGCGCGCCACGTCTCGTGGGCGAGCCTGTTCTTCTCCCTGATGCGCGACATGAGTGCGTCCTCGTCAGCCCTCAGCCTCATGAGACGCAGGAAGTCGTCCAGAGCGTCGGAGAGTTCCTCGTACGTGCGAACGCTGGTCTTCTCGACACCGGCACGTTCGTTGGTCGAGAACGAGGTCCAAACGCCGTCTCGTCGGGTCAGGACCAGGGCGTCCGCCGAACTGGCGTGATCGTCTCCGATCACGTAGGCGAACCTGTCGAGCCCTTCGGCCTCGATCGTGGCGAGCGTGGCCTCGAGCGTCGTCATGCCCTGGGCCCCTCGGCGGTCGTCGCCGCATGGGGTGAGTCACCCTTGTGCCGGCGCTCCGTGAAGGCGAGTTCGTTCTCTTCGCGGACGCCCCATTCCTTGTGACCTCGACGAAAAGGCCGATGTTCGAGAGTTCCTGCACGCTGGTGGGAAGCAGGATCTGCACCCCACCCCCCGATTGACCGACAGCGGGGGCAATGGGTCCGCGCATCATGTGCCTGTCGCCCCAGGTGAGTTCAGCCTGGATCATTGCGGGGTCGAAGCGTTCGCGAACCGAGCTGCCCGTCACTTCGTCAGAGGATCTTGCTGGCGATGAGGCGTCCGAGATAGGTGACGTCGAACGACCCCCGGAACTCGAATCGGACCTTGCCCAGACCGCTGAACCACAACTCGAGTTCGGCGTCGAGGTCCAGCGTTCCTGCCGTCTCGACAGAGAAGGCCTGCACCTTCGAGTAAGGAAGAGAGCTGAAGTCCCGCTTCTTGCCGGTGATGCCCTGGACATTGACCGCGATGATGCGCTTGTCCGTAAAGACGACGAAATCTCGGACCGTCTTGGCGGCGACGAGCAAGGCCTCCCCCTCGAGCAGCAGCCCTGCGATCTGCGGCTGGATCTCGGCGGGGTCGATGTGGCTCAGTTTGAAAACTGAGCTTGAGGAAAAGTCAATCATGCGGCGACCCTACCGAAGTAGGTGCCGAAGCCACAGTCGGAGCGAGTGACGGGAATCGAACCCGCGCTATCAGCTTGGGAAGCTGAAGTTCTACCATTGAACTACACTCGCGCGGCGCCTCGAGGGCGCGTCAGACCACTATAGCGGCCCGCGCCTCCGGTGCTCCCTGTGCCCTGCCGAGCGTGTGGCACCGCCGGACGGACGTCGCACCGCCGAAGTCGACGGTGCGACGTTCAGCAGGCGGTACGACTCCACGCAGCACCGCCAGGAGGCGCGCTCAGGCCCCGGTCGCGACCGAGACGATGCGCAGGTCGACCGAGGCCGGCGGAACGGGCTCCCCGCTCACCCGGTCGAGCAACGCCTGGGCGACCGCACGGGCCACGAGCGGCCCGGAGCCGCTCTCGTCGACCGCGATGTCGAGGGTGATGCGGGTCTCGAGGTCGGCCACGGCGATGCCGACGAGCGGCACGGGTCGCCCGGGGGCGGCGGCCTCGGCGGAGGCCGGGTCGGCGCGCTCGGCGTCGGGGACGTCGGACGCCGCCGACGCACCCGCCTCGGCCGCGACCGAGTCGTCGCTCTGCACGGTGGAGCCCACGACCCCTCCGCCCCCCACGACGGTGCTCAGCCCCTGCAGGGCCGACCGCACGACGCTGCCGAAGCCGGGCCGTGCCCGGACGTGCACGACGCCGTCGACCGATGCGGCGATCTCGCCGAGCTCCGCGGCGAGCAGGGACAGGTCGGCCGGGCTGATGGGGGCCCGCAGGCCGTCCTCGTCGCTCATGCCGCGCCTCCTTCGCTCTGCAGGTGGACGTCGTCCACGACGACGTCCACGCTCTCGAGGGTCAGTTCGGTCTGACGGGAGAGGCTCGACGACACGGCCGCCTTCACCGCCTCGGCGAGGGCCGGCAGGGGTTCGCCGAACAGGCCGCTGACGACGACCTCGACCCGGACGAGGGCCCCGGGCACGCTGACGTCCCCGTGGATCGTGCACGAGATGACCATGGCGCCCTCGACGCCGTCGCCGGCCTCGCGGATGAGTGCCCGCACGGCACCCTCGGTGATGTGCAGGGTGGAACGCTCGTCGATCGAGGCGAGCGGGATCTGCCGTCCGGCCCGCGACTCGAGGCGCACGCGGTCCATCACGCCCGAGATCCAGCTCGGGTCGGGGGCGGGGGTCGCTGCGGCGTCGGACTCGAGCAGTCGAGCCCCCATCGCCCGCAGGCGCTCGAGGGCCGCGAGCTGGGCCCGGGCCTCGGGCGACTCCTCGATCTCGGGGTCGTACGGCTGCCGACCGGCGTCGAGGTAGTCGACGAGGCGTTCGGGCGAGACGCCGTCGTCGGCACCCTCGACGGGCTCGTCGGACTCCGGGTCGGCCTCGACGGGCCCGTCGGGCGCCGGTTCGACCTCGACGGGAGCGCCCGCC
>NZ_MJGS01000006.1:39150-46665 GCF_001864945.1 Frigoribacterium sp. MCBA15_019
GAGCGCCCGCCTCGACGGGAACGCCCAGGTCGACGGGAACGTCGGGCGGGGTCGGGTCTTCGTGGGCATGGTCGGTGCCGTGGGGACGGTCACTCATCGCCAGGCCTCCATCTCGCGGGTCAGGGTCTCTCGGGCCCGGGCGAGCTGCCCCCGGACCGCGGTCACGGTGGTGCCGGTCCGTTCGGCGATCTCGGTGTACGACTCGCCGCCGACCTCGCGCAGCGCCCACACCTGCCGCTGGCTGGCCGGCAGTCGCGCGAGCGCCGCACGCAGCGCCTCCATGGCGTCGTTCGACGACGCCAGGCGTTCCGGATCGGTCGTCGGCGTCGCCGAGGCCAGCTCGAGGTCGTCGACGTCGTCGGTGAGTCGTCGCGACCGGATCAGGTCGAAGGCCTTGCGCGACACGATGCGCATCATCCAGCCCTTGGCCGCGGCGGGCGTCTGCAGCGTGGGCAGTTCACGCCAGATCGTGATGGACGCCTCTTGCACCGCGTCGGTCGCGTCGGCCCGGGAGCCGGTCAGCCGGGTGGCGTACGCCGTCATCAGCCCGAGGTGCCTCCGCAGCAGGACCTCGAAGGCCCGCTCGTCGCCCTCGGCGGCGCGCGACGCGAGCACCGCGTCGGAGGCCTCGGCCAGGTCTGCCGCCATGTCCGCCCCCTTCTGCTGCTGCGTCCGCCCGGTCTCCCCGGGACGAGGAGGCGCGAGTCGCGACCCGTGGATGAGTACCGACGCATTCCGTGACGTTCGGGCCCCGGAACGCGTCTCATTCCTGGATACACCGGAACCACCTGAACCGGTACCGGTTCTCCGGCGCGTCGGTGTCCACCCTCGGCACCCCCCATCGGGTAGGACCGAAGGGTGGCATCGACATTGCCCGCATCGAACACCTCGAACGACGAGAAGGAGTCACCCATGGCACCCGCCGACACGGCCCCCCGCAGCACCGTCCCGAGCACCACGGTCCCGAGCGGCACGGTCCCGAGCAGCACGGTCCCGAGCACGACCACCACGCCGGGCAAGACGGTCGTGGCCGACGGCGTCGTCGCCAAGGTCGCCGGCATCGCCGCCCGCGAGGTGCCCGGCGTCTTCGCCCTCGGCGGCGGCACCGCTCGCGCGTTCGGCGCCCTGCGCGACGTCATCGGCACGACCGACCTCGGTCAGGGCGTGCGCGTCGAGGTGGGCGAGACCCAGGTCGCCGCCGACGTCACGATCGTCGTCGAGTACCCGGCCCCCATGCACACGGTCGCCGAGCAGGTGCGCGCCGCCGTGGCCCGGACGATCGAGCAGCTCGTGGGCATGGAGGTCGCCGAGGTGAACGTCGCGATCAACGACGTCCACATCCCCGGTGACGACGACGCCGACGACGACTCCACCCGCGAGAGCCGCGTCTCGTGACCGCCACCACCACGGGCATGGCCGTCGGCGCCGTGCTCGCTATCTCGGCCCTCGCCTTCGGCTTCTGGGGCCTCGTCCTCGTCGCGGTCTTCATCGCGGTCGGGGCGCTCGTCGGACGCGTCGTCTCGGGTGAGACCGACGTGAAGGGCCTGCTCGACGCCCTGCGCGGACGGCGTTCGTCGTCATGACCGCTGCCGCCACCGCCTCCTCCCCCGCCGTCGAGCGCACGCCTGCGGACTCCGCCGACGTCCGCGGCACGGGTACCGTCGTCGCCGGGCACGTCAGCATCCCCGGCAAGGTGCTGCAGAAGGTGGCCACGGCCGTCGTCGCCGAGACCCTGCGCGTCCGTCGGGCCGACGTCCGCGTCGAGGCGGCGGACGATGCCGGGCACCTCGCCCTGCGCGTCTCGACGCCGGTGCGCGTACCGATGCTCTCCGAGGCCATGACGATGCCCGAGGGCGGGGTCGTCGCCGTCGTGCGCGACCTGCAGTCCACCCTGACCCGCCGGGTCTCCGACCTCGCGGGGCGGACCGTGTCCCGCGTCGACGTGACGGTCAGCGGCAGCCGCCTCGAGCGGACGGGGCACACCTCGTGAGCGAGATCGACCCCGGCCTGTACCGCCGCGTCCTGCGGCGTGAGCTGCACTCCTCCCGCTCGGGCAGCACCATCGTCGTGCTCGTCCTGCTGACGCTCGTCGTCGGGTACGTCGGCGTCGAGGCCGTCTACGCCGCACTCGGGCGACCGGCTCTGCTCTTCTCGCCGGTCGACGTCCTCGCGACGCTGACCTCGTCCGTCGACGGCGGCGGCACCTCGGGCCTCGTGCTCGGCGCGGGTGTCGTCGCAGCGCTCGTCGGTCTCGTCCTCGTCGCCCTCGCCATAACGGCCGGCCGTCGCGGACGCCACACCATCGACGACGCCCGCGTGGCGGTCGTGGTCGACGACCGCGTCATCGCCTCGTCGCTCGCCCGGACCGCCCGCACGTCGGGTCGCCTGTCCGAGCAGCAGGTCTCGGCCTGGGTCTCGAGACGACGGGCGCAGATCGACCTCACGCCGTCCTCGGGCCTCGCGGTCGACGACGCCGCGGTCGATGCCGCGGCCCGTGCCGAGCTCGAGTCCGTCGCCTACCGCCCGGCCCTGTCGGCCCGGGTCCGCACCACCGATCAGGGACGGCTCGGCGCATGACCTCCAGCAATCGGTTCGCGAACCGCCTCTTCCTGTTCGTCGTCGGGCTCGTCACCCTGGCCGTGGGCGTGTTCCTCGTGGTCGTCGCCCTGCCCGGCGGCGGTGCGCTGCGCGACCTGCTGTCGCCCGCGTCGTCGGCCGTCGACGACGCGGTGGCGACGACGCCGATCGACCCGACCGGCGGGACGGGCGGCAGCTGGCTGCCGCTGGCCCTCGCCCTGCTCTGCCTGCTGCTGGTGATCGTCTTCGTCGTCGCGATCTTCGCCCACGGGCACGGTCGCACCGACAGCGTCGTCGTCCACGACGACCCGGCCGGCTCGATCGCCGTGTCGAGCTCGTTCGCCGACACCGCCATCACCGACGCACTTCGCGACCGACGCGACGTGGCCTCGGTCGGCGTCTCGGCGTGGACGGTCACGGGCCGACCGGCCCTCAAGGTGCGCGTGCGCCTGACGGCGGGGTCGTCCCCGGCCCCCGTGGTCGCGGCGGCGTCCGACGTCGCCCGCGGACTCGACCGCGTGCTGGGCGAGACCGTGCCCGTGCTCGTCGAGATCACCGGAGCCTCGGCGGTGCGCAAGGGGTCCGACAGCCGCGTGGCCTGACGACCCGCGCCTCCTCGGCTCTGCGACCCGCACCTCCTCGGTTCGGCTCGGCCTCAGCGGACGGCGAGCAGGATCTTGCCGCTGTGCCCGCCGGACTCCATGCGCTTGTGGGCCGTGGCGACGAACTCGAGCGGGTAGACGCTGTCGAGCACCGGTCGCACCGATCCGGCCTCGACCAGCGGCCAGACGTGCTCGCGCACCTCGGCCATGATGGCGCGACGTTCGTCGAGCGGGCGGGCGCGCAGCGTGGTCGCCCAGACCCGTCCGCGCTTCGCCATCAGGCGCGACAGGTCGATCGTGGCCGACGCACCGCCCTGCACCGCGATCACCATGACGCGGCCGTTCACGGCGAGCGCCTCGACGTCGCGGGCGATGTAGTCGCCGCCGACCAGGTCGAGCACGACGTCGACGCCGCGGCCCTCGGTGAGCTCGTCGACGACCGCGACGAAGTCCTCGGTCTTGTAGTCGATGCCGCGGGTGGCGCCGAGCTGTTCGCAGAACGACGTCTTGTCGGCGGAACCGGCGGTGGCGTAGACGGTCGAGCCGAGCGCCACGGCCACCTGGATGGCGATCGAGCCGACGCCGCTGGCGCCGCCGTGCACGAGCAGGGTCTCACCCGGCTTCAGCCCGGCGCTCATGAACACGTTCGACCAGACGGTGGCGACGGCTTCGGGCAGGCCGGCCGCCTCGACGAGGTCGACGCCTCGGGGCAGGGGCAGCACGAGCCCCTCGTCGACCTGGACGCGGTCGGCGTAGCCACCGCCCGGCAGCAGGGCCACGACGTAGTCGCCGACGGCCGCGGCGGTGACGTGCTCGCCGGTCGCGACGACGGTGCCGCTGACCTCGAGCCCGGGCCAGGACGGTGCCCCGGCGGGCGACGGGTAGTGCCCCTCACGCTGGTTGACGTCGGCGCGGTTGACGCCCGCGGCGGCGACGTCGATCACGACCTCGCGCGGGCCGGGCACCGGCTCGGCCACCTCGGAGACGACGAGGGCGGAGGGCCCTCCGGGCACGGGGACGGTGATGGCACGCATGCTTCCATCCTCCCCCCGCGGCCCGGCACGCGCTGACTAGGCTTGTCGCGTGCTGCTCTCCGACCGCGACATCAAGCTCGAACTCGACGCCGGGCGAATCGGCCTCGACCCCTACGACCCGACGCTGATCCAGCCGTCGAGCATCGACGTGCGGCTCGACAGGTTCTTCCGCCTCTTCGACAACCACAAGTACCCGTTCATCGACCCGGCCGACGAGCAGCCCGAGCTGACCCGCCTGGTCGAGGCGAAGGCCGACGAGCCGTTCATCCTGCACCCGGGCGAGTTCGTGCTGGGCAGCACCTACGAGTTCGTCACCCTGCCCGACGACGTCGCGGCCCGCCTCGAGGGCAAGAGCTCGCTCGGGCGCCTCGGTCTGCTGACGCACTCGACCGCCGGCTTCATCGACCCCGGCTTCGGCGGGCACGTCACGCTCGAGCTGTCGAACGTCGCGACCCTGCCGATCAAGCTCTGGCCCGGCATGAAGATCGGCCAGCTCTGCTTCTTCAAGCTCAGCTCGCCGGCCGAGCACCCCTACGGTTCGTCCGAGTACGGCTCGCGCTACCAGGGCCAGCGCGGCCCGACCGCCAGCCGGTCGTTCCGGGGCTTCGTGCACACGGACGTCTCCGCCCGCGACTGACCGCCGCAGGCTCGTGCCGCGGTCGCGGGAGTCCAGAAGGCGCGGGTCGCGTCCTCGACGCTCGACGCCCCCCAGGAACGAGAAGGGGGTGCGGGAGGAACCCGACTCCCTCCGCACCCCGGCGACACGAGAGAAACCCGACGTCGATCTCGTGCGCTGTGACTCGCGGTCCTGAACCTGTCACCGCGAGGCTTTTTCATTCTGCGACCCTGTGCGCGCCGGGCAAACCCGGGCCTGTCCGGAAAACGAAACGGATGCTCAGCTTGCGAAGCGTAGGTGAAAATCTCATCCATCAGCCCTCGAGGGTGTCCCGGGGTGACCGTCCGAACTCGGCCGTGTACTGAGCCGCGAAGCGGCCCGCGTGGGCGAAACCCCAGCTGAGCGCCACACCCGCGACCGTGTGGCCGAGGGTGGGGTCGGCCATGACGAGGTCGCCGTGCGCCCCGCGCAGTCGGGCCCGCCGCAGCTCGGCCATGGGCGTCGAGTCGAGGTGGCGACGGAACGCCAGCTGCAGGGCCCGCGGCGTCACCCGAGCCGCCTCGGCCATCTCGACGACGCCGATGTCGTCGTGCGCGTGCTGCTCGATGAACTCGCGCGCCCGCCGCACCGTCGAGGGCAGGGGGGTGAGGCCGTCGTCCCCGCCCACACCGACGACGTTCGTCTCGAACGTCTCGAGGTAGGCCGCGACGAGCGACCGGAACGCCGAACCCCGCACGAGGGCGCTCGCCATGGCCGCGTCGTTGCGGATGACGTTCGCGTGGACGTGGGTCACGAGGTCGGACCAGTAACGGGCCATGGCGGCGGACACCGCCTCGGTGGCCGTCGAGCGGAGTCCCCCCGGGGCCGCCAGCCGCATGGCGCCCAGCTCACGCTCGACGGCGGCGCGGTCGAGGAGCACCTGACCGAGCACGAGGTCGAGCGAGTCCATGGTCTTCGCCTCGCGCGAGGGGAACGCGAACGGAGCACCGGGATCGACCCGGATCTCGTGGTCCCGCGTCCGCAACGACAAGCGGCCCGCCATCACCCCACCGGCGACGAGGAACCCCGCGGGCTCGCTCTCGGTCAGCAGTCGACCGCGCCGGTACTCGAAGCGGCACAGCGCGAACCGCGTCTCGCCCGAGACGGCCCGGCTGTAGACGAACGGCTCGGGACCGCTGCCCTCGAGCCGGGTGATCTTGTAGTTCTTGCGGATCAGGGCGTGCGCGACGTCCCGGTCGGTGGTGGTGACGCTGCGGACCCGCGGGTCGACGTGCGCCGAGAGCGGCACCGACGACGAATCGGGCAGGTTGGTCGAGGCTGATCCGGCGGTGGCTGCCGCCGCCTCGGGTGAGACTGATGACACGGTCGTTCCCCTCGGGTGGGACGGTGACCCGGGGTGGTTGGTCCCGGTTCGGTCGGGCCCGACGTCGGCGTCGGACGACCATTCCGAGATTATCCACCAGCTGCATGCGAGGCACCCCACGAACGGGGGGGCTTGTCAAGGCCCCGTCGGTGTGTTCGGGCCGGGCGTAGCGTCAGGTCATGGACTACAGAACCCTCGGGAACAGCGGTGCCTCGGTGTCGGAGCTGACACTCGGCACCATGACCTTCGGCGCCGAAGCCGACGAACCGACCTCACACGACATCCTCGACGCCTTCGTGGCGGGCGGCGGCACGCTCGTCGACACCGCCGACGTCTACAGCGCCGGCACCAGCGAGACCATCATCGGCCGCTGGCTGGCGAGCCACCCCACCGACGCCGATCAGGTGGTGCTCGCGACCAAGGGACGCTTCCCCATGGGCGACGGCCCGAACGACGTCGGCCTCTCGCGTCGTCACCTCGCGAAGTCCCTCGACGCGTCGCTGACCCGGCTCGGCGTCGAGCACGTCGACCTCTACCAGATGCACGCCTGGGACCACCTCACCCCGATCGACGAGACCCTGCGGTTCCTCGACGACGCAATCAGCGCGGGCAAGATCGGCTACTACGGCTTCTCGAACTACCTCGGCTGGCAGGTGACGAAGGCCGTCGGACGAGCCGAGGCCCTCGGGTTCGCACCGCCCGTCACGCTGCAGCCGCAGTACAACCTGCTCGTGCGCGACATCGAGCACGAGGTCGTGCCGGCCTCGCTCGACGCCGGCATCGGGCTGCTGCCCTGGTCGCCGCTGGCCGGCGGCTGGTTGAGCGGCAAGTACGTCCGCGACCAGGCACCCACCGGTGCCACCCGCCTCGGCGAGGACCCGAAGCGGGGCATGGAGGCCTGGGAGGCGCGCAACGCGGACGAGCGCACCTGGACCGTCCTCGACGCGGTCACCTCCATCGCCTCGGCGCACGACGCCTCGGCCTCGCAGGTCGCGCTGGCCTGGCTGCTGCGTCAGCCCGCGGTCACCTCGGTGATCCTCGGTGCGCGCACGGTCGAGCAGCTCGACGACAACCTGGGTTCGTCGGCGCTGGCCGCGGTCCTGACCGACGACGAGGTCGCCCGCCTCACCGCGGCGAGCGCACCCCGGGTCGACGACTACCCCTACGGCACGGCAGGCGTCGCCCAGCGCGACCGGAAGATCACCGGCGGCCGCTGACCAGGAGGCGCGGCGCGCCTCCTGCGGGCACCGCGCCTCCTGCGGGCACCGCGCCTCCGCACGCGCTGCGCCTCCGCACGACACCTCGAGATGGTCACCGCGCCAG
>NZ_MJGS01000006.1:47260-89333 GCF_001864945.1 Frigoribacterium sp. MCBA15_019
CTGGCGCGGTGACCATCTCGCGGTGCTGTGGGGTGCAGCGTGGTGCGGCGGCACGCGTGACCGAGCATCCCGCCACGAAGTAAACATCCCGCCACGCAATCGTGTGGCGGGATGTTTACTTCGTGGCGGCGTGCCCTCCCCGAGCAAGGCGGCCCGGTGGACGGGGGTTCAGCGGGCGGGGGCTCAGCGCTGCAGCGACGCGGTGGCGCCGACGCGGCCGCGGGCTGCCCGCACGGCGATCGTGACGACCAGCACGACGACGGCGGCGACGATCGCGGCCACACCGGCGACGACGTTCTCGGGTTCGCCGGTCAGGCGGCCGACGGCGATCCAGGCGAGTCCCCACGACAGCGACAGGGCCGGAGCGATGCGGCCGCGGCCGGCGAAGGCCAGCACGACGCCGACGAGAGCGGCCACGCCGAGGACCACCGACGACCAGAACCCGGCCGCGAAACCGAAGCCGTCGAAGCCCGCGTCGACCAGGCCGGCGGCGATGTTGGCCACGGTCGCGACGCTGACCCACCCGAGGTAGAGGCCGAGCGTGCCGTCGGTGACGATCGCGTCGACCCATCCGCTCGACGCGGTGTGGAACAGGATGACGAAGATGCGTGCGAGCACGAGCAGCAGCGCGACGATCACGGCGGCACCGAGCCACACGCTGCCGAGCTGCACGGCGGCGAACAGCCAGGCCGCGTTGAGCAGCAGCGAGGCCGCGACCCAGTAACCCAGGCGGCGGTGCCGGGTGACGGCGCGCTGACCAGGGAGGGCCTGGTAGATCGCGTAGGCGACGAGGCCGAGGTAGATGACGCTCCAGATGCTGAAGGCCGTGGTCGCGGGAGCGACGGTGGTGGCGGTCGCACTGAGGGCGCCGCCCGCCGCGTCGGAGACCGAGACGCCGCCGAAGGCGCCCGAACCGTAGGCGGCCAGCACGATCGCGAGCACGGCAGTGACGACCACGACGATCTGGCGGACGACGTCGCGCGACGTCGCGGGGTCGGCAGGGGCTCGGGTGCTCGTGTCGGTGGTCATGCCGTGGACGCTAGTCGCGCCCGCCCGCCGATCTCTTAGTTGCTAAGAGGATTGCCAGGGAAGGCGGTCCGCACACCCGAGGAGGCGCGGTGCCGGCGGGCGGTCAGCCCACCTGGACGGGCGGCCCCGCGATCAGCAGCACCACGAAGACGACGACCACCGCGACGACCAGCAGCACGAGGGCGAGGACGAGGTGCCCGAGCATCCAGCGCAACAGGCGGTCGAGCGGACGTCGGTCGCGCGGGTCGTCGGTCGCCGTGCGGCGCCAGGCACCGGCGAGGAGGCCGCGGCGGTCGATCCAGCGCTCGACGGGCAGGGAGGCGAACGGCACCACGGCGCTGGCGAGGGCGGCCAGGGTCACGCCGCCCGACCAGCGCTGGTTCACCGCGACGACGACCCCTGCCACGAGGTAGGCGAGGAACACGAAGCCGTGGATCGGCCCGGCCACGCTGACCGGCCAGTCGCCCACCCCCACCCCGTACTTCAGGACCATGCCCGCAATCAGCAGCGACCAGGTCACCACCTCGGCGACGGCGAACGAACGGAAGAGGGTGCGAGGCGACACGAGCTGCTCCTGGTGAGGGGCCGACGGGGACCCACCCATGCTCGCAGCCCCCGCCTGGGCACCGCCCCTGCCCCTGCCCGGGCTCGGGCTCGGGCTCGGGCTCCTGCTCGCGCTCGGGCTCGGGCTCGGGCTCGGGCTCGGGCTCGGGCTCGGGCTCGGGCTCGGCGAGACGTCACGACGGCCCCGGGGGCGGACGGGTGCGAGCGTGCAGGAGGCGCGGGGCGAGGCGACCACGCAACGTGCGTACCCCTCTGGCTGGGTGCCGACCCGCGCCTCCTCGGTTGGATGGGGTGCATGACGACACTCGCGATCATCGGAGCAGGCAAGGGGCTCGGCGCTGCCGTGGCCCGACGATTCGGCGCGGAGGGCTTCAGCGTCGCACTCATCTCACGGCACCAGGGCCGGCTCGACGCCCTCGCGGCCGAGCTCGAGGCCGACGGCGTCACCGCGCAGGGCTTCACCGCCGACGTGCGCGACCCGGCGAGCATCGCGGCTGCGCTCGAGCAGGCCACCGAGCAGCTCGGGCCGATCCAGGTGATGCAGTACAGCCCGCTGCCGCAGAAGGACTTCATGCGCCCGGTGCTCGAGACCATGCCCGCCGACCTGGTCGGTCCGGTCGAGTTCTCGATCTACGGGCCGGTCGCGGCGGTGCACCAGGTGCTGCCCGGCATGCGGTTCCTGCCCGACGGTGGCGGCACCATCCTCTTCGTCAACGGCGGCTCGGCCGTCACGCCCGGGGCGAAGGTCACCGGCACGTCCATCGCCTTCGCGGGGTTGACCGCCTACGCGCAGCTGCTCCACGACGAGCTCGCCGGCGAGGGCATCCACGTCGGTCAGCTGATCATCCCCGGCGGCATCGAGCCCGAGAGCAGCGACAAGAGCCCGGAGGCGCTGGCCGAGCTGCTCTGGCAGCAGCACGTCACTCGCGGCGACTTCCGCACCACGGCGCCCGAGAAGGGCACGCCCGCCTGACGTCGAGAGCGCGGGCGGAGGGCTGATCCCTCCGCCGGCCGGCCATGAACCCCGTTTCGAACGATGCACCCGTTTTCTTCTGGGTTCATCGTTCGGAACGGGGTTCTTCGCTGATCCGGTTCGTACCGGATCGGCACGGCTCGGGCCCGGGTCAGCACGGCGCGGACCCGGGTCAGCACAGCGCGGGTGCGGGCCCGGGCCCGGGCCCGGGCCCGGGCCCGGAATCGTAGCGGGCAGGCTCAGACGCCGCCGAAGCGCTCGGTGCGGACGCGGGTCGGCGCGTGCCCGAGCTCGACCAGCCACCCGGCGACGACCGCCACGAACGAGTTGGCCCCGCAGACGTAGACCAGCGGGTGCTCGGAGGCGGGCAGCACGAGACGCTTGAGCTCGTCGCGGGTGAGTCGGCCTGCCTGCCTGCCGTGCCCCTCGGGAGCGGTGCGACTGAAGACCCAGTCGACGACGAGGGGCACCCGAGGCCCGGTCGCGTCGTGATCCGAGGAGGCGCGTGCGGCCTCGTCGAGCTCCGCCACGTACCACCGTGAACCCGGGTCGCGCACCGAGGCGAGCAGCCGCATCGGGGGTGCGTCCCGGCCTCGTGCCCGCACCATCGCCATCAGGGGTGCGACGCCCGACCCCCCGCCGATCAACTGCACGGGGGCCGACGTCGGCGGGGTGGCCCCCTCGGGCTCGGGCAGCACCGCGTGCACGGCCGACTCGGGTTCGAACTCGGTCGGCGGCCAGACGAACCACCCGCCGATCGGGCCGCGCACCTCGATCGGGTCGCCGGGTTCGGCCGCGTCGACCAGGTAGGGCGAGACCTCGCCGTCGTCGAGGCGCTCGACGGTGACCTCGATCTGCGGGACCGGACCCGCGCCTCCTGCGCCTCGCGCGCCGTCGGAGGCCCGGACGTCGCTCAGCGAGTACGACCGCACGGCCGTGTAACCGTCGTCGGCGGTCAGGCGCAGGTCGACGTGCTGGCCGGCTCGCGCGGGACGGAGGCCGGGCACCGCGAGGGTCAGGGAGCGGGCTCGCGGCGTCTGCGCGACCGACGAGATGATCGTGGCGGGCAGCCAGTCGTACGGGTCACCCACGGGGTCGGTCCCGCCAGCCCCACCGGCCCCGGCCCCGGCCCCGGCGACGGGCTCGCTCACGCGTACCGTTCTTCCTTCCACGGGTCGCCGTGCGGGTGGTAGCCCATGCTCTCCCAGAAGCCGCGGCGGTCGGTGGCCATGGTCTGGATGCCCTGCAACCACTTCGCGCTCTTCCAGAAGTAGAGCCCGGGCACGAAGAGGCGCGCGGGCCCGCCGTGCTCGGCGTGCAACGGCTGCCCCTCGTAGGTGTCGACCACCCAGGCCTTGCCCCCCAGCAGCTCGTCGAGCGGCAGGTTGGTCGTGTACCCGCCGTGGCTGGTCGCCATCGCGAACTCGTGCGTCGTCTCGAGGCCGTCGAAGAGCGTGTCGAGCGAGACGCCCCGCCAGTGCGTGCCGAGCTTCGACCAGCTCGTGACGCAGTGGATGTCGGTCTCGATCGCCTCGTGCGGAAGTGCCTGGAAGTCGGCCCAGCTCAGCGAGCGCTGCCCGGTCTCGGTCGCGACCTGGAGCTCCCACCGCTTGATGTTCGGCGTGGGGCCGGCCGAGAGGACCGGGAACCCGCTCTCGAGGTACTGCCCCGGGGGCAGTCGCGGGTCGGCCGCGCGCCGCCTGCCGAAGCCGGTGAATCCTGCCATGGTGCGCCTCCTCGGGGTGGAGCGGGGTCGTTCGCGGGCGCGTCCCGCGCCCGTCAGCCTACGCACGACCCCCGACGTCGCAGGGCCCCGAGGCTGCGTCCGCGCTGGGAGAACGTTGACCCCGGCATGGGTGGAGGTCGTACGGTGGATGCAGGTCAATTCGAAAGGACCCCACATGGCTGAGTACACCCTGCCCGATCTGCCCTACGACTACTCCGCTCTGGCGCCGCACATCAGCGCGAAGATCATGGAGCTGCACCACTCGAAGCACCACAACACGTACGTCACCGGCGCGAACACGGCCAACGCCGCCCTCGCCGAGGCCCGCTCGACGGGTGACCTGGCGAACGTCAACAAGCTCGAGAAGGACCTCGCCTTCAACCTCGGCGGCCACGTCAACCACTCGATCTTCTGGACGAACCTCACCCCCGAGACCAGCGAGCCCACCGGCGACCTGCTCGAGGCCATCGGCCGCGACTTCGGCGACCTCGAGAAGTTCAAGGCCCACTTCACCGCCACCGCGCTCGGCGTGCAGGGCTCGGGTTGGTCGGTGCTCGCCTACGACGTGCTCGGCCAGCGCCTCAGCGTCTTCCAGCTCTTCGACCAGCAGGGCAACGTGCCGTTCGGCCTCGTCCCCCTGCTGATGCTCGACGTCTGGGAGCACGCCTACTACCTCGACTACCAGAACGTGCGCGCCGACTACGTCAAGGCCTTCTGGAACATCGTCAACTGGAGCAACGTCGAGGCCCGCCTCGCCGCCGCGACGACCAAGACCGACGGTCTGATCACGCTCTAGTCGCTCCACCTGCACCACGCCGACGGCGCGTCCCCACCCGGGGGCGCGCCGTCGCCGCGTCCCCTCGGCCCGCGACGACTCGTCCCCTCCGCCGGCCCGTTCGTCCTGAAGGATGAAAACCCGCAGGAGGCGCGCGCGGCCCGACGACGACGCCTTACGGTCGTCGACATGGACACCATCCCCGACGACCTGCGCACCTGGGTGCCGCGCCTCGCGGCCCCCGTATCCGCCGCGGTCTTCGTGATGCTCTGGACGATCGCCGAGGCCGGCCGGGGCGATCTCGTCGAGAACGTCGTCGTGTTCGGCCTGTTCGGCATCGCCATCGGCCTCTCGGTCTGGATGCCGTGGACCTCCGTCGGGGTGCTGACGGTCGTGCCGGCCCTGCAGCTGGCCGGCTGGGTCGAGGCGCCAGGGGCGACGACGTGGCCGACGTACCTCGCCATCGCGTTCGTGGCGTTCTTCGCGGCCTTCGCCCGGTCGGTCGCCGTGCGGTTGGTCGCACTGGCCGCCGCCGGCCTCGCCTCGGGGCTGGCCGCGATCGCCATGGCCGTGCCCACCCTCGCGCGGCCGTACGTCTGGTCGTCGTGGGTGGGCGGCGGCCAGGGCACGAAGACCGACGTCATCACCCTGGCGGCCTCGCTCTTCGGTGCCGCGGCCGCGGCCTGGGCGGTCGGCATCTTCCTGTCGAGCGTGCTGCGCGTGCGCCGCATCGGGCAGGTGCTCGAGCTGACCGAGACGCGCTTCCACGAGACGGACTTCGAGCTGCGCCTCGCCCACGACCGAGCCCGCATCTCGCGGGACGTGCACGACGCCCTCGCCCACTCGCTCGCGGTGGTCGTGTCGCAGGCGCAGGGCGCCCTCGCCCTGTCGGCGACCCGTCCCGAGGTCGTCGAGCAGGCGCTGCGCACGATCGCCGACGTCGGCCGCACCTCGCTGGTCGACGTGCGACACCTGGTCGAGCGCATCCAGCAGGACGCCGACGACGCGACGCCCCGGGAGACCATCGTCGACCTCGACCGGCTGGCGACGACGATGCGCGACGTGGGCATGACCGTGACCCTGCGTCATCTCGGCGACTCCGCCGAGCTGTTGCCCTCGCAAGAGCTCGCAGTCTTCCGCATCGTGCAGGAGTGCCTGACCAACGCCCTCAAGCACTCGGGCTCGTCGAGCACCGTCGACGTCGCGCTCGACTGGCGTGGTCCCGGTCTCGCCCTGCTCGTGACGTCGTCGGGCGACGACCCGCTGGTCGCCGCCCGCCGCGGCACGGGCCGGGGCACCGGCATCGCCAGCATGACCGAACGGGCCCGGCTCGCCGGTGGCTGGCTGACGGCCGAGCTCGGCGACGACGGCGTCTTCGTCGTCACCGCCTTCCTGCCGACACCCGAACCGATCGGACTCCTGCAGTCCTGGACGGAGCAACCCGCATGACCGACGTGACGACCGTGACGACGGGCACCGCGCCTCCTGCCCTCGTGAGGGTGGTCGTCGTCGACGACCAGCCGTTGTTCGCCTCGGGGCTGCAGATGCTGATCGAGGCGCAGTCCGACCTGATCTGCGTGGGCACGGCCGTCGACGGGGCCGCCGGCGTGGCCCTGGTCGAGCGTGAGCGGCCCGACGTCGTGCTGATGGACCTGCGCATGCCCGTGATGAACGGCCTCGAGGCCACCACGCGCATCGTCGCGGCGGCGAACACCGACCCCGACTCGACCCCGCGCGTCGTGGCCCTGACCACGATCCAGCGCGACGAGGCCGTGTTCAGCGCCTTGAAGGCCGGGGCCTACGCGTTCCTGACGAAGGACGCGACGCCCGACGAGGTGTTGACCACGATCCGCGCCGCCGCGGCCGGCGAGCCCGTGCCGACCACGGCCGCCGCGCTCGACGTCGTGCACGCGTTCGCCGTACCGACGCCGTCGCCGAAACGGCGGAGCGAGCCGCTCGAGGTGCTCTCACCTCGCGAGCGCGAGATCTTCCTGCTCGTGGCGAGGGGCCTGAGCAACGCCGAGATCGCCGAGAGCGCGTGGCTGAGCGAGGCGACGGTCAAGAGCCACGTCCGGGCGGTGCTGCAGAAGCTCGGCATGCGCAACCGCGTGCAGATCGTCGTCTTCGCCTACGAGAACGACCTGGTGGGCCCGGCGCGTGACGACGAGGGGGGAACGCGATGACCGACGAGAAGAGCGTTCCACCCGGCAGCGTTCCGTCCGGCAGCGTTCCGCCTCGACGACGAGCGAAACGGGTGACGCTCGCCGCCGTGGTCGCGGTGGTCGCCGGCGTCGTCGCCTACGGCATCCCCGCGAACGCGGCCTACGCGTTGCCCGACCTGCCGGCGAAGGACATCGACGCGTGGACGATGCCGCTCGACCGGTACGTGCCGGTCGGCGAGACCTCGTCGGCCTACGCCTTGCTCCTCGTGGCCCAGCAGTGCATGGTGGGGGCGGGCTACGACGACTACGTGGTGCCCTGGCGGGACGTGGCGGCGGGCGACCGGGCGGGCGAGCTGTCGACGAACGGTTCGCTCCGCCTGCGGGCCTTCGACCTGGCGACGGCCGAGACCCGGGGCTACCACGCCGCCTCGGTGATCGACGCGGGGGCCGCGGCCTGGTCGGAGTTCTCGGCGCAGCCCTGGACCACCGGCAGATCCGACCGGTTCGACACCTGCGTGCAGCGGGCCCGCAAGACCGTGCCGTCGTTGGACGACTACTACAACCGGACCCAGTCACTCGTACGCCTCAACAACGCGGCGTTCGAGGGGGCTCGCGACGACCCTACGGTGACCGCGACCTGGGACGACTGGCGCGGGTGCATGCAGGACGCCCGGGTCGGCGACGTGGCCTCCGACCCGTCGGGCATGCCGACCCGCGAGATGGCCGACCGGTTCGAGACGCTCGACTCGAGCACGTCGCCGACCGCCGACGAGATCGAGATCGCGACGGCTGACGCCCGCTGCCGCGAGTCCTCCGGCTACCGCGACGCCCTCTACGAGGCCGAGTGGCAGCGCCAGCTCACCGTGCCGCACGACGACGGTGAGCTCTTGGCCCAGATCGACACCGCGGCCCTCGCGGCCGACAACGCCACGATCCGGCAGGTGCTGACCGAACTCACGCCGCCTCGTCCGCCCTCCTGACCGCGGGGCCCCCTCCTTGAGGGGACTGGAAAACCGGTCGTGCAGTATCTAACCTGGGTGCACAGAGGACACGTCGGGGGACGGGGGCACATCCGACGGCCTGATCAGCGGGGGCAACGAGCTGGTCAGGCCTTCGTGCCCGGGGGCCACGACGGTGGGCAGCACGAACGCCCACATGTCGCGCAGCCGGTCGAAGAGGTCGGAGCGGCCGGTCAGGGCCTGCGACACGATGTGCACGCCGGCGTACGACCCGACGACGAACCGGGCGACGCTCTCGACGTCGGTGTCGTCACGGAAGTCCCCGTCGGCGACCGCCCGCTCGACGAGTCCCGAGATCTGGGCCTGCCAGTCGAGGTACGGATGCTCGACCCGGAGGTCGCGGCTCGGCGACTGGGTGGTCAGGCGGATGCCCGCCGTCACGAGCACCTCGGTGGTCAGCTGAGTCGCGAGCGACGCGCACGAGAGCATCAGCGCCTCGGCACCGCTTCCCGCGGTCTCGGACACCTGGTCGGCGTAGGCCCGCGAGAGGGCGTGCTGCTCGGCGATGACCGCGTTCGCGAGGTCGGCCTTCGAGCGGAAGTGGAAGTAGAGCGCACCCTTGGTCACCTTGGCGGTCTCGGCGACGAGGTCGAGCGAGGCGTCGCTGTAGCCGTGCTCGTCGAAGACGACGGCGGCCCCTCGGATGATGGCGGCGCGGGTCGCCTGGGCGCGTTTCTGCTGGGGCATCGGGTGGGTCTCTCCTGCGGGTCGAGACGGTGCCCTGCGAGGCACCGCACGGCCGTCCCCCGTCGACCGCTGCACACGTTACCGGGGCCACCTGCGCCCTCCGACAGCTGCCGGGGTACGCGTGGCGAAGCGTTTCGGGGTACGACCGACCGGTCCGCCTGCCGCCTCGCGTGCGCCGAGACGACACGTCGTGCCGCTCACCGTCATGGGCGAGCGGCACGTCGTGACGTCTCGAGCCGCTCGTGCTGTCGGCGGGCTAGCGTGCGAGCATGACGCTCAGCCTCGTGCCCATGCCCACCTCCCGTCTCGTGCCCTGGATGCGACGCTCGAGCGACGAGTACGAGAAATCCCGCGTGCTCGCCGGCGAGACCCCCGAGCAGGCTGCCGAAGCCGCCCGACGCTCGTTCGGCGAGGCCTTCCCCGACGGGTCGCCGGCCGACGGGCACCTCGTCTACGACGTCATCGACGACGCCCGACCCGGTGAGCCCGTCGGCATCCTCTGGATCGCACCCCGCGTGCCCGGTTCGTCGGACTGGTGGGTCTTCGACGTCGAGATCGACGAGGCCCACCGCGGCGCCGGACTCGGGCGGGCAACGATGCTGCTCGCCGAACAGGCCGCCGCCCGTCACGGCGCCGAGACCCTCGGCCTGAACGTGTTCGGCTACAACGAGGTCGCCCGCCACCTCTACGAGTCGCTCGGCTACGAGACGACCGCCGTGCAGATGAAGAAGCCCGTCACCGCCTGAGGGGCGACCCGGGAGGCGCGGTGCCGGACTCGGGGACGGGCACCGGCTCGGGCGAGGCGACCCGCGCCTCCTCGGGGTCGCCGTCCCCGGCGCGGGCCCTCGGCACGCGGCTGGCGTAGAGCACACCGCCGACCACCGCGACGCCGGCGACGAGCTCGACCAGGTCGGGCACCTCGCCGAACGCCAGCCACGAGGCCAGCACGCCGACCACGGGCACCAGCATCGAGAACGGTGCGACGGTCGCCGAGGGGTAGACCGAGAGCAGGCGCGTCCAGATGCCGTAGCCGACGACCGAGGCGATCAGCACGAGGTAGAGCAGGCAGAGCACCGACGGCAGCGCCTCGAGCGTGAAGACCGTGCCGAGGCTCTCGCCGATGCGGGCCGGCCCCTCGACGACGAACGACAGCGCGAGCATGGGCACCGGCGCGACGATCGACATCCACAGCGTCAGGCGCATCGGGTTCGGCGGCGCGGCCCGTCGGACGGCCACGTTGCCGATCGCCCAGCCGAGCGCGCCGCACAGCGTCAGGACGACGGGCAGCAGCGCCGCGACCTGCGACCGGTGGCCCGCGATGACGACGAGCCCGACCACGGCGATGCCGATGCCGATCGCCTGCCGACGCGTGATGCGTTCACGGAGCCAGAAGCCCGCGATGACCACAGTGAACGGGGCCGAGGCCTGCAGCACGAGCGAGGCGAGACCCGAGGGCATGCCCGCCGCGATCCCGAGGTAGAGGAACGCGAACTGCAGCATGCCGAGCGTCGCCCCCACCAGCAGGAGGCGCGACCACGGGATCGCGGGACGCGGCACCAACAGCACGGTCGGCACCGCCAACAGGGTGAAGCGCAGCGCCACGAGCAGGAACGGCGGGAAGTGTTCGAGGGCGATCGCCGTCACGGGGAAGTTGATGCCCCAGCAGACGGCGACGACGAGGGCGAGGAGGCGGTCGCGGACGGTCACCCGTCCATCGTGGCGTGCCGGACCGTTCAGGACCAGCGCAGATCTCCGCGAGGTCTTTGTAGGCTGCCTTCATGGACCTCGCCCACCTCGACCTGCTGCGAGAACTCGCCGACCGCGGCAGCGTCACCGCCGTCGCGGCCGCGACGCACCGGTCGCCCAGCGCCGTGTCGCAGCAGCTGAAGACGCTCCAGCGTCAGCTCGGGGTCGAGCTCGTCCGTCGCGTCGGCCGGGGCGTCGTGCTGACCGACGAGGGTGACGCGCTGGCCCGGGCCTCGGTCGGGGTCGCGACCGCGGTCGCCGAGGCCGAGGCGGCGTTCGATGCCGTCCGCGGAGGCACGGGCGGCGTGGTGCGGGTGTCGATGTTCGCCTCGGCGGCCGAGTTGTTGCTGCCCGGACTGCTGCACCGCATGAGGTCGCACCCCGGCGTCGAGCTCGACGTGGCCGACCGGGACGTCTCGGAGGACGAGTTCGCACCCCTGACGGCCGACTTCGACGTGGTGCTCGCCCACCGTTCGGACGGCGTGCTGCCGCCGGGCCGGGGGGCGACGACCGTCGTGTCACTGCTGCGCGAACCGCTCGAGGTCGCTCTGCCCCTCGGTCACCGGCTGGCCGACCGCGGACGCGTGGCCGTCGACGACGTCATCCGCGAACCGTGGATCGGCGTCCCCGAGGGCTACCCGATCGACCGTGTGCTGGTGTCGATGGCCCTGCAGTCGGGAGTCGCACCCGAGGTCGTCCACCGCACCGTGCACCTGCCGTTGATCGAGAACCTGGTCGCGGCAGGTCACGGGGTCGCCCTGGTGCCGCGGCACACGTCGGCCTCGCGGGCGCCCGGCCGGTTCCACCTGGCGACACTCGAGAACGTGCGGGCCGGGCGGCACCTCGAGGCCCTGCTGCGACCCGACCGGGCGGCCCGCCCGGCCGTCCGCACCGTGGTCGACGAGATCCGGGCCGAGGCCGCGTCGATCTGACGAACCGATGGGTGAGGCGCGCGAAGTCTCGTCGCCACCTTGTGACACCGAGCTCTCGGACGTACAATTTTCTGTACTCAGGAGGCATCATGAAGACACTCACCTATTCCGAATCCCGTGCGAACTACGCGGCGACGCTCGACTCGGTCACCGACGATCGCGAAGAGGTCGTCATCACCCGTGCCGGCCACGACCCCGTCGTGCTCGTCGCCCTCGACGACTACGAGTCGCTGAAGGAGGCGGCCTACCTGTTGCGCAGCCCGGCGAACGCCCGGCGACTCCTGGGGGCCATCGAGCGCTTGAGCGACGGCGGCGGGAGCGAGCGCGAGCTGCACGGATGAGGATCGTCTTCGACGACGACGCGTGGGACGACTACGTGTACTGGCAGACGCAGGACCGAAAGGTGCATAAGCGCATCAACACCCTGATCCGTGACATCGAACGCAACGGGAACGAGGGCATCGGGAAGCCCGAGGCCCTCAAGCACGGATTCCACGGCTTCTGGTCTCGCCGCATCACCGACGAGCACAGGCTCGTCTACAAGGTCACCGAGACGGACGTCTTGATCGCGCAGTGCCGCTACCACTACTCGGGCTGAACTCGCGTGGTCAGCGGACGCCCTTCGTCGCGAGGAAGGCGACGGGGTCGGTCGCGACGCCGCCCTGGCGCACCTCGAGGTGCAGGTGGCAGCCGGTCGAGCCGCCCGAGGTGCCGACGCCGGCGATGTTCTGGCCGGCCCGGACCTGCTGGCCGACCGAGACGTAGATGCCGTTGCGCTCCATGTGGGCGTACGCGCTGCTGACCCCGCCGCCGTGGTCCACGACGATCAGGTTGCCGTAGCCGCTCGACGACCCGGCGTAGCTGACACGGCCGGCCGAGACCGAGTAGATGGGCGTGCCGCAGGCCGCACCGAAGTCGGCGCCCGCGTGCAGCTTGTACTCGCCCGTAATCGGGTGGATGCGGTAGCCGTAGGCCTGGTACGAGCTGTACGAGCGGATGGCCGCGACCCACCCCGTGCCCGGGTCGGGCACGGTGACGCCCGGGCCCGGGCCGCCCGTACCTGGTGCCACGGGGCCCGTGCCGCCCCCGGCGGCCGGGGCGGGACGCGCCGCCGCGGCTGCCGCGGCCGCGGCGGCCGCCTGGGCCTGGGCGTAGGCCTGCTCGAGCGTCATGCGGTCGTCTTCGAGCAGGGCGACCTGGGCCGCGAGGGTGGCCTTCTCGTCGTCGACGGCGGCGAGGTCGGCCTCGGCCGTCAGGCTGGCGGCGGACGCCTCGTCCAGTGCGGTCTGCGCGTCCGCTGCGAGCCGGTCCCGTTCGGCGAGCGCCATGGCGGCTTGGTCGGCCAACGAGGTCGCGAGGTTGTCGGCGGCCTGGGCCCGCTCGCGGAGACGGCCGACGTTCTCACCGAGCTTGCTCGACAGGCTCAGGCCTTTGAGGACCTCTTGGGCGCCGTCGCCGGCCGCGAGGAGGTCACCAACCATGCCCCCGCTGCCGGGGCGGGCCATCAGGGCAGCGGCCTGGCCGACGACCTGTCGTGCGGAGTCGGCGGTCTCGCGGGCCTCGGCCCGACGCGTCTCGAGCTGCTCGTGCCGCGCGGTCGCCTCGTCGACGGCCGCCTGGGCCTCGCCCAGCACGCGTCCGGCCTCGTCGGCCGAGGTGCGGGCGGCTTCGGCACGGGCCAAGGCGGCGTCGAGCGCCGTCTGCAGGTCGGCCAGCGCCTTTCTCTTGGCGGACTCGTCGTCGCGAGCGGCGAGGACGGCCTGCCAGGTCGGGGCGGCGGCGCTCGCCCGGTCGGGGACGACGAGGACGGCGAGCAGCGCCACCACCAGCGCGAGGACGAGGGTCGACGCCGACGTCCGTCGGTGGAGTGAGCTCGAGGCGGGAACGGGGCGGACGGAGTGGGGCATGGCTCTCTGTCTGTCTGGTGCGCACGACCCGTCCGGTGAGGCCGGGGGTGCGCGGTGCAAGGGCGTCCGCGCTCGGGCCTCGCGGACCACCCAGCCTAGCGAGATGCGCCGGGTCGGAACCAGCGCGGCCACCCGGCACCGCGCCTCCTCGGGGTGACCGACGCCCTGGGGAGGAGACGTCGACGCGGCGGTGATCCCAGCGCCGACCCCGGCGGCGGTCCCGGCGGCGGTCCCGGCGGCGATGCCGGCGCCCCCGAGGTACGGCCGTGTCCCCCTTTCGGCCCCTGTGCGCGAGGGTGCATCCGTGGTCGACTTGTCCCTTCCACCACCGTCGGGGCAGCAGCATCCCCGACTGCGCCGAGAGAGGCGCAGATGGCATCGTCCCGACCGGCCCGGACCACCCTCGGCCTGCTCGCCGCGGCCGCCGTCGTCCTGCTGACCGCGTGCTCGTCGGGTGACACCACCCGCCCGACGCCGACCGACGGGTCGGCGAGCCCGACCCCGACGTCGCAGGCGACCCGGGTGACGCCCGAGACGATCCGCACGGCTCCGTCCGGCACGGTCTTCCACGGCGGCATCGCCCTCGAGCCGAACTCGCTGGCGGTGCGGGCGGAGGCGACGCTCAGCGCCGACGGGGAGACGGACGCCGCCCGGGCCGCGGCCATGATCGCGAAGCGCCCGGTCGCGATGTGGATCGGCGACGGCTACGACGACGCGCAGCTCGTGAAGGTCATCACCGACTACCTCGCCGCCGCCGAGGAGCAGGGTGCGACGCCGGTCTTCGTCACGTACGCGATCCCCGACCGGGACTGCGGCAACTACTCGGCCGGCGGCCTGTCCGTCGAGCGCTACCCCGCCTGGAACGCGACCGTCGCGGCCACCCTCGCCGGGCACCGGGCCGTCGTCATCGTCGAGCCCGATTCGCTCGGCATGCTGAGCCGGTGTCCGCAGCTGGCCGACACGCGCCTCCCGCTCTTGAGGCAGGCCGTCGCCGACTTCGCGGCGGCCGGTGTGCCCGCCTACCTCGACGGCGGCAACTCGCACTGGGTGCAGCCCGAGGTGATGGCCGAACGACTGGAGGCGGCGGGCGTCGACCAGGCACGCGGCTTCTTCACCAACGTCGCCGGCTTCTACCCCGTGGGCGACGAGCAACCGTACGCCGAGGAGGTGGCCGCGATGACGGGCGGCAGCCGCTACGTGATCGACGTGTCGCGCAACGGCCGCGGCTGGAAGGGGACCTGGTGCAACCCGGAGGACGTCGGCCTCGGCCAGGACCCCCGCGTCGTGTCCGACGACGGCCGCCTCGACGCCCTGCTCTGGGTCAAGACGCCGGGAATCAGCGACGGCACCTGCAACGACGGACCCCCGGCCGGCGAGTGGTACCCGTCGTACGCCGAGATGCTCGTCGACCGCCGCCCCGAGTGGGCGCGCAGCTGACCGGCGACGCCTAGCGCAGTCGGGCGCGCAACAGCTCGAGGAACTCGTCGGCCATCGCGAGCTGACGCTCGAGCTTCGCGCGACGCTCGACGGTCTCGTCGACGAACGCCGCCAAGGAGGCGCGGGTCGCCTGGTCGCGCCCGTCGCCCTCGTCGCCCGCCCCGGGCTCGCCCGCAGCCCCGCCGTCGTCGCCCGCCCCGCCGTCGAGCGCGTCGACGACCCGCAGCAGCTCGGCCATCTCGTCGAGGCTGAACCCCAGCGGCTTCATGCGCCGGATCACCATGAGTCGCAGGTAGTCGTCGTGCGTGTACAGCCGGAACCCGCCCTCACTGCGGCCCGACGGCGTCAGCAGACCGACCTCGTCGTAGTGGCGGATCGTGCGCAGCGACATCTCGGTGCGGTCGGCGAGCTCGCCGATCTGCATCGTGGCGGTCTCGTCGGGCATGGGGTCTCGTTTCATCTCTACCCTCACGTAAGGGTAGGGTTGCATCGTACGGCAGTGTCGCCGGCTCCCCCATTCTTCCGCACACCCCCAGGAGTCCCCCGTGACCACTGCCCCCGACTCCGACCGCGCGCGCCCTGAACCCGCCGCGCGGTCGGTCCGCCCCACCCGCCCCGCCGACACGGTGCTGTCCGTGTTGCGCAACCCGCGCCTCCTGACCCGCGAGGCCCTGGCCGGCGTCGTCACGACGCTCGCCCTCGTGCCCGAGGTCATCTCGTTCTCGGTGATCGCCGGGGTCGACCCGATGGTCAGCCTCGTCGCGTCGATCGTGCTGGCGCTCGTCATGTCGGTGCTCGGCGGCCGCCCGGCGATGGTCACCGCCGCCGCGGGGTCGGTCGCCCTCGTGATCGCGCCGCTGGTGCGCGAGCACGGCACCGACTACGTGCTGCCGACGGTCGTCCTGGCCGGGCTCGTGCAACTCGCGTTCGGGCTCGCCGGTCTCGCCCGGCTGATGCGGTTCATCCCCCGCTCGGTCATGATCGGCTTCGTCAACGCACTCGGCGTGCTGATCTTCGTGGCGCAGGTGCCGCACATCATCGACCAGCCGTGGGTCGTCTACCCGCTGTTCGCCCTGACCATCGCGATCGTCGTGCTGTTGCCGAAGGTGACGAAGGCCGTGCCGGCACCGCTGGTCGCCATCGTCGTCGTGACGGTCATCGCCGTGGCCGCCCGCCTCGACGTGCACACCGTCGGCGACGAGGGACCGATGGGCGGCGGCCTGCCCGGCCTGACCCCGTGGCTCGCTCCGTTCACGCTCGAGACGCTGCAGATCATCTGGCCCACCGCCCTCAGCGTCGCCTTCGTCGGCCTGATGGAGACCCTGCTGACCGCCAAGCTCGTCGACGACCTCACCGAGACCCCGTCGCACAAGGGCAAGGAGTCCTGGGCGCTCGGCGTCGCGAACATCGCAGCCGGCTTCTACGGCGGCATCGCCGGCTGCGCCATGATCGGCCAGACGGTCGTCAACGTGAAGATCGGGCGGGCCCGCACCCGGGTGTCGACGATCGCGGCCGGGCTCTTCCTGTTGCTGCTGGTCACCGGGCTGAGCGCCGTGATGTCGGCGATCCCGATGGTGGCGCTGGCGGCGGTCATGATGATCGTCGCGATCACCACGGTCGACTGGCACTCGCTGAAGCCGTCGACCCTGCGGCGCATGCCGGTGCCCGAGACGCTCGTCATGGTGGTCACGGTGGCCGTGGTCGTCGCGACGAACAACCTCGCCCTCGGCGTCGCGGTCGGCGTGCTGCTCGCGATGGTGCTGTTCGCCCGGCGGGTGGCCCACGTGATCACGGTCGAGCGGCACGTGACGCCGGGCGCCGTGGCCGACACCGGCACCCTCGGCGAGGCCACGGCCGCCTCGAACGCAGAAGGCGCGGGTGCGGTCGTCGGGTCTGCCCCGGCCCCCGAGACGGTGCGGTACGACGTCATCGGCCCCCTCTTCTTCGGCAGCAGCAACGACCTCGTCGAGCACTTCTCCTACGGAGACGACCCCGAGGCGGTCACCGTCGACCTGTCCCGCGCCCAGGTGTGGGACGCGTCGAGCGTCGCGGCCCTCGACTCGGTCGACGAGAAGTTCCGGGCGCACGGCGTGACGGCGACGTTCGTCGGGCTGGACGACCGCAGCGAGGCGTTCCACGGCCGTCTCACCGGCCGCCTCGGGTAGAGCGTCGTCCCGGAGGCGCGACCCGCGCCTCCTGGTCCTGCCCCCGCCCGCCGCCCGCCTGCCTGCCGTCCCCGCCCCGCCCCCGCCCCGGTGTGCAAATCGCGACAACCGGGGCCGGACGAACGGCCCCGGACGAACATGAGCGGCGCGGCTCCGGCCGGTTGTCGGGTTCGGCACGCGAGATGGCTCGTCACAGGTCGCGAATTGCACACGCGGCACGCTGGTGACGTGCCGGAGGCGGACCTGCCGGAAGGCGGACCCCGGGAGGCGCGGGTCACCACCCGAGGACGACGACACCTCGGAGGCGAGGGGCACCACATCAGGACGACGACACCCGGAGGCGCGGATCACCACCGCGGGATGACCGCGCCCCGGAGGCGCGGGTCACCACCCGAGGACGACGACCCCTGAGGTGAGGATCGTCAACGCAGAACGACGCCCCGCGGAGGCGCGGGTCGTCAGCTCTGGGCGCGCGGCGTCCTGACGCGGCCGAACCCGGAGGGCCCGGCTCAGCCGTCGATGCGGACGAAGTGGTGCGCCTGGTTCCAGATCGGGCGGACGTCGACGAAGCCGCCGGGCTTCGGGGCGTCGAGGATCATTCCGTTGCCGGCGTAGATGCCGTCGTGGGCCAGGTTGTCGAACACGACGAGGTCGCCGGGCACGGCCTCGGACTCGGGGATCGTGCGCCCCTCGGTGTTCTGCGTCGGCACGTAGTGGGTCAGCTCGATGCCGAACTGCGCGTAGACGAAGGTGATCAGGCCCGAGCAGTCGAACTTCGAGGGGTCTTCGCCGCCGTGCACGTACGGCGTGCCGATGTACTGCAGCGCCACGGCGAGCACCTGGTCGCGGTCGAGTTCGGGGTAGAGCGGATTCGCGAGGTAGTCGGCCGTGGTCGGCCCCTCGTAGGTCGTGTTCGCCGCGGCCTTGCGGTTCTGCAGGTTCTGCGTCGCGACGTCGATCATCGACGTGGCCGAGTAGGCGTCGCGGGCGGTCTCGTCGGACTCGTCGGTCAGCGACGCCGTGTCGACCGACAGCGTCTGCGAACCGAGCGACGACCGCGACGACTCACCCGCGGCGACGGCCTGGGCCTCGTCACCGGTGGTCGCGAGCAGCGGCAGCACGCCGCTGGCGGCGAAGCCGACGATCGCGGTGACGATGGAGAGCTTCTTCACGGCGGTGCCGACGCTGCGCGCCGCACCGGCACGACCGGCGGCAGCACGGGCCGGCGACACGGGACGAGCGGCCACGACTGCGGCACGGCGAGCGCGACGCGAGGGACGGACAGGTGCGGGGTGAGCGGCGACCGAGGAGGCGCGGGCGGCGACCGCAGGACGGGCGGCCTCGGTCGCGGCGGACTCCTCGAGACCGAGCAGCGGGCTGGTCTGGACCGGAGCCTCGGCGCGGCGGGGACGGACGCGCGGGGCGACCGCGGCCTCGGCGGCACCGACGAGGGCGGCGCACTCGACGAAGGACTCGCGGTGCGAGGTCGGCAGCACGTCGCGACGGGCGCGGCGTTCGCGACGCTCGAGGGCGAGGCGGGCCGAACGCTCACCGAGCGGACGAGCACCGTCGTGACCAGCGGGGTTCTGACCAGCACTTTCGACATGACCAGCCGTCGCGCCACCCTGATCCGGAGAGGTCGGGGAGGCGGGCTTCGTCACGCGTACGGTCCTCTCGTCTGGGGGTGGTGCGAACACTCGACCCTAGCGCGCATCATCCTCGAGGTGTAGTTGTCGCCGGAAAAAGATCACGAATCGGTCACGGGATCATGCGGGTGATCCCTCGTCGGGTGAGTGCGGGTCACCCTGCCCGGACGACGGGCCTGGCACCCCGCGACGCCGCCTGAGCTCGCGCCGCAGCGCCCGCCGCTCGCGCCAGCTCGGGGGCGGAGGCGGCACGGCGGCGGCCTCGGCGGCTCGTCGCGCCTGACGCCGCTCGTGCCAGAGCAGCACCTCGCCGTCGACGTCCCGCGTGGGCGTCACGACCGGCGGGCCCCCGGACAGCTGGCGCCTCGCCTCGACGATGCGCGCGTTGAAGTCGTCGAGGTGCGAGCGCACGGCGGCCTCGGATCGCAACCGGTCGAGCTCGGCGTGCAGCCCGGTGCTCTCGGCCCGCAACGACAGGGCCGGAGGCGCGAGCCCGGTGAGCCCCTCGCGCTCGATCAGACCACGCAGCCACCAGTCGGGGTCGACCGTGCCCCCGGCCAGGCCGGGCAGCGGCTTGCCGGCGAGCGGCAGGTCGTCGAACTCGCCGCGGGCGATCGCCAGGTCGATGGCGGTGCGGGCCCAGGCCCGCATCTCGGCGGCCGTGCGGGTGTCGCGGGGCGCGTCGTCGCTCGGCACGTCGCCGTCGACCCGGTAGCGGGCCGCGTCGACGCGGTGGTCGCGACCCTGCGGTCGTCGTTCGGGTTCTCGGTCCATGCGCCGCGCCTCCTGCGCTCGTCGTCGGACGGCGGGCGGTGCCCGACCGTCGCCCCTGCTCGTCCGTGCTCAGCTCGTTCGCACTCTGCTCGATCGTGCACGGCTCGTCCGGGCTCTGTGGCTTCGTGGCATCGAGGGTACGCCGCACCACCGACGGTGGCCGGGCCTACCCTGGAGGCCCTGCCCGCCGCTCGAGGAGGCCCGATGCGCGACGCCGCCCCACCCGCTCCCCGCACGATCTCGGCGGCGTACGTCCTGTGGATCGTCGTCGTCGGCCTGGGCGTCGTCGGCGCCGTCCTGCTGATGCTGTTCGGCGGGCCGGCGCGGGTGTCGACGTCCGGTGGGGCCCTGGCTGATCCCCGCGGGGCCGACATCGCCGGCGGGGTGTTCGCGATCGTGGTCGCCCTGGTGCAGCTCGCGGTCGTCCGGTCGATGCGCGACGGGCGCCGCTGGGCGCGCACCGTGTTGCTCGTGCTGACCATCCTGCAGGTGCTGGGCGGTGTGAGCGGGGCGAGCGGCGGCGGGGTGCTCGAGTGGGCGTCCGTGATCTGCGCGCTGATCGCCAGCCTGCTGATGCTGTTGCCCTCGTCGACGGCGTTCTTCGAGCGGCACACCCGCTAGACGCTCGGCCGCCGCGCCCGCTCGCTGCGCCCGCGCTGCGGGACGCCCCGGGGAGGCGCGGGTCGCCAGGCCGGGAGGCGCGAGTCGCCGGGTCAGGAGGCGCGGGTCGTCAGGTCAGGAGGCGCGGGTCGTCAGACCGAGCGGCCCCGACCCCGGGCGCGCAGCACGTCGACGACGACCGCGCCGACGACGGCCCCGGCACCGAGCAGGGCGAGCACAGTGCTCGAGCGGACGAAGTCCGAGCGGCGACCGCGGGGCAGACGGCCGGCGGCGAGGTCGTGCAGCAACTGGCCGGACGCCGCGAGGCAGGCCGACTCGGCCTCGGCGTCGTGCAGGGACCAGTCGGGCACCGAGACGTCGCCGATCACGCTGACGTCACCGTCGTCGGCGTCGAACCAGACGTCGACGGGTGCACGCCGCGGGCCCGTGACCGTCAGGACGCGCGTCTGCCAGCCGACGCGGCGCAGGGTCGTGCCGGGCACCTCGTCGCCGACCCACGAGTGGACGACCCGCAGGCGCCCGCTCTCCTCCGCGGCGGCCAGGTCGAGCGCCCGTCGCAGCCGATCGACGAACGGCGGACGCTCGGGTTCGGGCAACGAGATGGTCGGCAGGCCTCGGTACATGCCGACAGTGTGCCCCGCCCGCCTGGACGCCGCCGCACCCGTCGGCCCCCGCACCCGCCGTCGCCGCCGTCGCCGGCGTCGCCGCCAGCCCGCCACGAAGTAAACATGCCGCCACGCAAAAAGGTGGCGGCATGTTTACTTCGTGGCGGCGAGAGCAGGAGGCGCGGGTCGGCCGGCACCCGCCCCTTGCGGACCGGCGTGGGCACGACCTACCGTGGCGGGGTACCCCGTCGCGAGAGCAGGCACCGGTGCGGCCGACACACCGGCCGGTCAACCGCCCTCGCGGGCACGGGGGCCCGCCGCACAGAAGGCAGAGCGTTGCGTCTCATCACCGGTACTGCGCCCCTCGCGCAGCAGTCGCCCTCGCACTGACGCCACTCCCGCCCGCCCCGTGAACCGGGCGCCGCCTCGCTCGAGGCGCCGCGCCTCCTGCCGGGTCGCTCCCCCGCCGCAGCCGACCTCCGTCGCCGGCGAGGGACGGGTGGTCGTCGTGCTCCGACACCACCCACCGGGAGCCCTCGTGCCCACCATCACCACACCCTCCATCGTCCTGTCCGACCTCTCGTTCTCCTGGCCCGACGGCTCGGGGGTGATCGACCACCTGTCGACCGCGTTCGGTCGTGGCCGCACCGGCCTCGTCGGCGCGAACGGCGCGGGCAAGTCCACGCTCGTCGGGCTCGTCACCGGCGACCTCGTCCCCACCGGCGGGCGTCTCACGACCACCGGCGAGGTCGACCTGCTGCCGCAACGGCTGCGGTCCCGCGCCGACGACACCGTGGCCGACCTGCTGGGGGTCGGCCCGCGCCTCCTCGCCTTGCGGGCGATCCTCGCCGGCGACGCGACCGAACGGCAGTTCGAGCTGCTCGCCGACGACTGGGACGTCGAGTCGCGCGCCGCCGCGGCCCTCGCCGACGTCGGGCTGGGCCACCTCGACGGCGGTGCCGGCACCAGCACCAGCGGCAGCCGCACCGGCACCGGCACCGGCACCGGCACCGTCCTCGACCGCCCGGTGTCGACGCTGTCCGGAGGGCAGGCCGTGCTCGTCGCCATCGCCGGCGTGCGGTTGCGGGGTCGGCCGATCGCCGTGTTCGACGAGCCCTCGAACGACCTCGACCGACGATCACGCGGCCTGCTGCTCGACGTGGTCGACCGCTGGCGGGGGACGCTCGTCGTCGTCAGCCACGACCGCGAGCTGCTCGAGCACGTCGACGAGATCGCCGAGCTGCGCGACGGCTCGATGACCGTGTTCGGCGGCACCTGGTCGGCCTACGAGCAGCAGCTCGCGGTGCTTCAGGCCGCGGCCGAGCGCGACGTCCGGGCCGCCGAGCAGGTGTTCAAGGCCGAGCGGAGGCAGCGCATCGAGGCCGAGACGACCATCGCGCGACGGGCCAAGGCCGGAGCCAAGGCCGGCGAGTCGATGCCGAAGATCATGGCGAACCAGCTGCGTGGCCAGGCCGAGGCGACGGCGGGCTCGCTGCGCAAGGCGCACGCGTCGTCCGAGCAGGAGGCGCGGGTAGCGGTCGACACCGCCGAGCGACGCCTGCGTCGTGACGACACGATCGTGGTCGACCTGCCGGACCCGGCGGTCCCGGCGTCCCGGCGCCTCGCCGAGCTGACCGTGCGGGGACGCACCATCGTCGTCCAGGGGGTGGAGCGCGTCGCCGTCGTCGGCGACAACGGGTCGGGCAAGACGACGCTGCTCGAGCAGCTCGTCGGTGCGCCGGACGCGCGGCCGCATCCGCTGCCCGACACGCACGCCGTCGCGCTGACCGGTCGGGTAGCCCACCTCGGGCAGAAGAAGGACTCGCTCGACGACGGACTCACGGTGCTCGAGAACGTCCGGCGGGCTGCACCGGACGTTCCTCCGCGCGAGGTGCGTAACCGCCTCGCGCGGTTCCTCATCAGGGGAGACATTGTGGACCGGCTCGCCGGGACCCTCTCGGGCGGCGAACGGTTCCGGGTCGCGCTGGCCGGACTGCTGCTCGCCGACCCGCCGCCCGAGCTGCTGGTGCTCGACGAGCCGACGAACGACCTCGACATGGCGAGCACCGACCACCTGCTCCAGGCGTTGCGCGGCTACCGCGGGGCGCTCGTGATCGTCAGCCACGACGAGGCCTTCCTCGAGCGGCTCGAGCTCGACGCCCGGGTCGAGGTCCGCTGAGGCCGTCCTGCCGCGGCCGGACCGGGCCTCCGCCGTCGCCGCCAACGCGCGAACCCGCCACGAACTAAACACCCCGCCACGAGAAAAAGTGGCGGCCTGTTTACTTCGTGGCGGCGAGGGCAGGGAGGTGTGGCGCGAGCCGCCGACGCAGCCCGCCCCCGTAGTACGACGCCAGGAAGTGGTCACGACGCCACGACTAGTCCTGGCGCTGTGTCCATCCCCTGGCGAGGAACGCAGGGGGCGCGGCGCGAGCCGGACGGGGGAACGCAGGAGGCGCAGGTCGGGCCGCCGACGGAGCCCGCCAGTCCGCCGTCGCCGCCAGCCCGCCACGAACTAAACACCCCGCCACGAGAAAAAGTGGCGGCATGTTTACTTCGTGGCGGCGAGAGCAGGAGGCGCGGCGCGGGCCGGACGGGCGAACGCAGGAGGCGCGGCGCGGGCCGCCGACGGAGCCCGCCCCCGTCACACGCTTGGCACGGAGCCCCGCAGGCAGTTGACTGTGTCCACCCGCCCGGCCCGCACCGCCGGCACCCCCACAGCACACCCGTTCCCGGAGGTCCCGCCTCATGTCCGTCCACCCCGCCACACCCGCCCGTCTCGCCGACTCCGCGCACCCCGCAGCACCCGCACCCCGCCCGAGCACCCTCCTCGGCAGCACCCGCCGCGGCAGCACCCGCCTCGGGGCCGCCCGCGCCGGGGACCGCTCGTCGTCCCGCCTCCGCCACCCGCGCCTCCTCGGGGTCGCCGGCGGCCTCGCCGGTCTCGCGCTGCTGGCCGGCTGTGCCAGCGCCCCGTCCGACACGGCCGCCTCGGGCAGCGCCGGCGCGGGAGAGAACTGCGCCCGCATGGTGACGAACTCCGGCGGGCTCGACGACCGCTCGTTCAACCAGTCGAGCTGGGCCGGCCTGCAGAAGGCCGAGAAGGACGACGGCATCCAGGCCCGCGTGCTCGTCTCGACGACCGAGAACGACCTGGCCCCGAACGTCGCGCAAGCCGTCGACTCGGGCTGCGGTTTCGTGCTGACGGTCGGCTACGAGCTCGCCCCCGCCACCGAGGAGCAGGCGAAGGCCAACCCCGACATCGACTTCGCCATCGTCGACGAGACCGTCGAGGCCCCGAACGTCAAGCCGATCCTGTTCGACACGGCACAGGCCTCGTACCTCGCCGGCTACCTCGCGGCGGGCGTGAGCAAGACGGGCAAGGTCGCGACCTTCGGCGGCGGCAACCAGCCCCCGGTCACCCTGTTCATGGACGGTTTCGCGGACGGCGTCGACGCCTACAACGCCGCGCACGGCACGAGCGTGCAGCTGCTCGGCTGGTCGAAGGAGGCGCAGGACGGCTCGTTCACCGGCGACTTCGAGGACGTCAACAAGGGCAAACAGCTCGCCCAGGCGTTGATCGACCAGGGCGCCGACGTGATCATGCCGGTCGCCGGGCAGGTCGGCGAGGGAGCGGCGTCGGCCGCACTCGCCACGGGCGACGTCGACGTGATCTGGGTCGACAACGACGGCTACGACACGTTGCCGGCCGAGTACCGCCCGATCGTGCTGACCAGCGTCATCAAGGACACCGAGAAGGCCGTCCAGCAGATCGCGGTCTCGTCGACCGACGGCTCGTTCAGCAACGACCCCTACGTCGGCACGCTCGACAACGGCGGGGTCGACCTCGCACCGTTCCACGACCTGGCGTCGTCGGTCAGCCCCGAGCTGTCGGCCGAGCTCGACACCCTGCGCGACCAGATCGCCAGCGGCGCCGTCACGGTCACCTCACCCAGCCAGCCGTAGGCCGGGCCGACCCGGGGCTCGGCCGCGGCCCCTGCCGCTCCGCCGAGTGGGCAGGAGATGCGCGTCGGCGCGAGCCGAGCAGCACCTCCTGCCCACTCGCGGGCCAGGACGAGGAGGCGCGGGTCAGGAAGCGACGGAGGTCGCGGCGCCGCCGACCCCGGCCCGCGCGGCCGCAGTGCGCACCGCGGCGACGACGCGGTCGGTCGTCATGCCGCGCTCGCGCAGCGCGTCGGCCGCGGGGGCCGAGAGGCCGAACTCGTCGATGCCGACGACGACGCCGTCGGGACCGGCGACGCCCTCCCAGCCGAAGCTCGCGGCGGCCTCGACGACGACCCGGGCCGACACCGCGCGGGGCAGCACCTGCTCGCGGTACTCGGCGGGTTCGGCGTCGAACCATTCGCGGCAGGGCATCGACACGACGCGCACGGCGAGGTCGTCGATCTGCGCGACGGCCTCCAACACGAGGGCGACCTCGCTGCCCGTGGCGACGACGACCACGTCGGGCGTGCCGCCGTCAGCGCCGTCCTGCACGACGTAGGCCCCGCGGCGCACGCCCGCGAGCACCACGTCGGCGGGCGTCGCCGCGACCGGCAGCGGCTGGCGGGCCAGCACGAGGCCGGCCGGGCCGTCCTTCTCGAGGATCGCCAGCCACGCCGCGGCGGTCTCGGCGCCGTCGGCCGGGCGCACCACCGAGAACCCGGGCATCGCCCGCAGGCTCGCCAGGTGTTCGATCGGCTGGTGGGTCGGTCCGTCGGCGCCGAGGGCGACCGAGTCGTGCGACCAAAGGTAGGTGACCGGCAGCTGCATGAGCGCCGCCAGCCGGATCGCCGGGCGCTGGTAGTCGCTGAACACGAGGAACGTCCCGGCGAAGAACCGCGAGCCCTCGATCAGGGCGATGCCGTTCATGGCCGAGGCCATCGCCCCCTCGCGCACGCCCCAGTGGACGTTGCGACCGGCGCGGCCGGTGCCGGGGGCCTCCTCGGGGAGGTACGACGCGCCTCCTGCGATCGCCGTGCGGTTGGGCTCGGCGAGGTCGGCCGAGCCGCCCCACAGCTCGGGCAGCGCCTCGGCGAGCGCCTGGATGACCTTGCCCGACGCGTCGCGGGTGGCGAGCGTGTCGCCGGGGGCGAAGACCGGGAGGCGCGACGCGAGGTCCGCGGGCAGGGTCCGTGACCGCGAGCGTCGCAGTTCGGCGGCCGCGGCGGGGTGGGCGAGCTCCCAGGCGTCGGCGGCGACCTGCCAGGCCTCGCGGGCGGCCCGGCCCCGCTCGAGCACGGAGCGGGTGTGGGCGAGCACGGCGTCGTCGACGGTGAAGGGCTCGGAGTCGACGCCGAGCTCGACCCGGGTGGCGGCGACCTCGGCGGCACCGAGCGGGGCGCCGTGCGAGGCGGAGGTGTTGCGGGCGTTCGGGGCCGGCCAGGCGATCTGCGACTTGAGCACGACGAGGTGGGGGCGGTCTCCGCGGCGGTCGGTGGTCGAGAGCACCTCGTCGAGGGCCTCGACGTCGACGTCGCCGTCCGAGGCGAGCCCGACGTGGTCGACGCGCCAGCCCTGCGCCGCGAACCGGGCGCCGACGTTCTCGCTCGAGGTGAGGCTCGTGTCACCCTCGATCTGGATGTCGTTGTCGTCGTAGATGACCGTGAGGTTGCCGAGGCGGTGCCGCCCGGCGAGCGCTCCGGCCTCGTACGAGAGACCCTCCTGCAGGTCGCCGTCGGACGCGAGCACGAAGACCCGGCGGTCGAAGACGGACTCGCCGGGGGCGGCATCGGGGTCGTTGACGGCACGCTCGTGCAGCATCGCCATCGCCATGCCGACGGCCGTGGCGAGGCCCTGCCCGAGCGGTCCGGTCGTGGTCTCGACGCCGGGGGTGTGGCCGAGCTCGGGGTGGCCGGGGGTGCGCGACCCGAACGACCGGAACGCCTTCAAGTCGTCGAGCGACACGTCGTAGCCGGTGAGGAAGAGCTGCGTGTAGAGCAGGATGCTCGCGTGCCCGCAGCTCAGCACGAACCGGTCGCGGCCGGCCCAGTCGGGTGCCTGCGGGTCGTGCCGCAGGTGCGTCTGGAAGAGGAGGTGCGCGACGGGAGCCAGCGCGGCCGCCGTCCCCGGGTGGCCGGACCCGGCTCGCTCGACGGCGTCGAGGGCGAGCAGGCGGGCGGTGGTGACGGCGGCGTGGTCGAGGTCGTGGGTCACGTGTGGGGCTCCGGTTCGGGAGGGGCGGGCTGGGTCTTGGACGACCGTAGCGTGAGACATCAGGACGTCATGATGAATCAAGACGACTGCCGACTTGCACCCGTGGTCGACGCGACGTACTCTCGTCGAAGTCATCATGACGACTTGACGACCTGACGACTCAGGGCGGTCGGCACGATCCGGCACCACCCACTTCGGCGAGACCCTTCTTCAGCAACGGCGCGGAGGCACCAGATGAGCACCACGAGCGGCACGAGCAAGTACGTGGCCGTGCGCGAGCACCTGCTGTCGCGCATCCAGAAGCTCGAGGCCGGGTCGCAGCTGCCCGCCGAGCCCGTGCTCTGCGACGAGTACGGCGTCAGCCGCATCACGCTGCGGCACGCGGTCGACGGCCTGATCGCCGACGGCCACCTGGTGCGCGAGCACGGCCGGGGCACCTTCGTCACCGAGCCGCAGTACCGCCTGCACTACCGCGAGCGGTTCGCCGACGAGGTCAAGGGCTTCCACGCCCAGCAGACCGGCGAGGGCTTCTCGGTCAGCACCCGCGTGCTCGGCCAGAAGGTCGTCCGCGCCGGCGAGACGGTGGCGAGCCACCTCGACATCAACTCGGCCGACGAAGTCGTCGAGCTGACCCGCCTGCGCTTCGTCAACGGGTCGCTGCACCACCTCGTGGTGACCTGGCTGCCGTTCTCGCTGTTCCCCGAGACGGCGACCGTCGACTTCACCGACGGCTCGCTCTACGGGCACCTCGACCGCGAGCACGGCGTGACCCTCGCCCGGCAAGACCTGCTCGTCTCCCTCGACGCGGCGAGCACGCTGCACGCCGACGAGCTCGACGTGCCCCTCGGCACGACGTTGCTGCGCATCGCGTCGACCGTGTTCGACGGCGACGAGCGTGCCGTCGCCTACGGGACCAGCCACTTCACCCCGCAGAACAGCGAGATCTTCTTCGGCCTGCACGGCTGACCGACCGGGCGCTCCTCGTCCGCCGAGCCGCGCCTCCTGAACCCCGCCCGACCACCGCCCCCGACGCCCGCCGCGACGACGACGTCACCCACCCCCACCAGGAACGACAGTGCTGACCGACCTCCTCACCCCCGAGACCATCCTCTTCGCCGACCGCGTCGACGGCTGGCGCGACGCCGTCGAACGCGTCGCGCAGCCCCTGCTCGACAGCGGCGCCATCAGCAGCCACTACGTCGCGGCCATGACCGACTCGATCGCGGCGGGCGGCACCTACATCGACCTCGGCTTCGGCATCGCCCTCGCGCACAGCCGGCCCGAGAACGGCGTCGTGCGCACCGGGCTGTCGAGCTTGCGCGTCGGCGAGACCGTCCTGCTGAACGACGACGCGGCGCACCCGATCGACCTCTTCTTCTGCCTCGCCGCGACCGACCCGCAGAGCCACCTCGACACGATGATGGCCCTCGCCACCCTGCTCTCCGACGAGACGCTCCGCGCCGAGCTGCTCGCCTCCTCCACCCCCGCCGACACCCTGGCGGTCCTCACCAAGATCGGACAGAACGCATGAAATTCCTCGCCGTCTGCAGCTCGGGCCTCGGTTCGAGCTTCATGGTCCACATGAACATCGAGAAGGTCCTCAAAGAGCAGGGCATCACCGGGGTCGACGTCGACCACGCCGACCTCGGCTCGGTCGGCCCGGGTGCCGCCGACGTGATCTTCGTGGGCGCCGACCTGGCCGACTCGGTCGGCGGCCTCGGCGACGTCGTGGTGCTCGACAGCATCATCGACCTGGCCGAGCTGCGCACCAAGGTGCGCGAGACCGCGATCCGCAAGGGCGTGACCGTGCCCGACGCCGGGGCCAACTGATGGAGGGCGTGCTCTCCGTCCTGCTGGACGTCTTCCGCCAGCCCGCGATCATCGTCGCGCTGATCTCGCTCGTCGGCCTGCTGCTGCAGCGCAAGGCGTTCAGTGACGTGCTCAAGGGCACCGTGCGCACGCTCGTCGGGTTCCTGGTGCTGGCCGCCGGTGCCGGCGTGGTCGTCGCCTCGCTCGACCCGTTCGGCGCCATGTTCCAGCAGGCGTTCAACGTGCAGGGAGTGGTGCCGAACAACGAGGCCATCGTCGGCCAGGTGCTGCTCGACTACGGCTCGGCCGCCGCGCTGATCTTCTTCTTCGGGTTCATCGTCAACGTGCTGCTGGCCGCGACGACGCACTTCAAGTACATCTACCTCTCGGGTCACGTCGCCTTCTACATGGCCGCGATGATCGCCGTGATCCTCGGCGTCGCCGGGTTCCCGGTCTGGGGCGTCGTGCTCTGGGGTGCGCTGCTGCAGGGTCTCGTCACGACGCTGTCGCCGGCGATCGTGCAGCCCTTCATGCGGAAGGTCACCGGCTCGAACGACGTAGCCCTCGGCCACACCGGCGGTGCCGGCGTCGCCCTGAGCGGCCTGGTCGCCACGCTGACCCGGGGCAAGGGGACGCCGTCGAAGTCGACCGAGGACATCACGTTCCCGAAGGGCCTCGGATTCCTCCGCGACACCACGGTGATCGTGGCGCTGTCGATGGCCGTGATCTACGTGATCGTCGCGCTGTTCGCCGGGGCCTCGTTCGTCGAGACCGAGCTGAGCGACGGCCAGAACTACATCGTCTACGTCGTCATGCAGGCCGCGACCTTCTCGGCGGGCGTCTTCGTGATCCTCGCCGGCGTGCGCGTCGTGCTGGCCGAGATCGTGCCCGCGTTCAAGGGCATCAGCGAGCGCCTCGTCAAGAACGCGATCCCCGCGCTCGACGTGCCGATCACCTTCACCTTCGCCCCGAACGCCGTGCTGATCGGGTTCCTCGCGAGCTTCGTCGGCGGCATCGTCGGCATGTCGGTCATGATCTTCGCCGGCACCGCCATCGTGATCCCGGGCGTCGTCGCGCACTTCATGACCGGAGCCGCCTCGGGCGTCATCGGCAACGCCGCGGGCGGTCGACGCGGTGCCGTGCTCGGTGCCTTCGCCAACGGTCTCGCGATCACCTTCCTGCCGCTGTTCCTGCTGCCGGTGCTCGGCGACATCGGGCTGTCGAACTCGACCTTCTCCGACTCGGACTACGGCGTGGTGGGCATCCTGTTCGGTCAGATCAGCCTGGCCGGCGGTCAGATCGCCGTGATCGTCGCGATCCTCGGGTCGCTCGTGCTGGTGTACGCGTCGAGCCTGTTCGTGCGGGCCCGTGCCCGCCGGAACGGTGGCCGCGACGGTGGTGCCGACGGCGACGCCGGCTCGGGCGATGCGGCGGCGGCCGCCGACGGCACGCGCGTCGGCCAGACCGCCTCGGCGCGCTAGGCCGGTCGGCCTCCCGGCTGACGGTCGGCCTCCCGGCTGACGGTCGGCCTCCCGGCTGACGGTCGGCCTCCCCGCTGACGACGGGCGGGTTCGGCGGGAACGGGCATCTTCGGACGCCTGCCTCCCCCGGACCCGCCCGTTCTGCGTGTCCGGGCCGTCCGTCGATCACGATCACCGCGCCTCCTCGTCCCGACTGCTCGGTCGAGTGGTCCGAGATCGTCCTTCCCGGCGGGGTGGAGGACGATCCCGGACCACTCGACGGGAGCGTCAGGGCGTCAGGGCTCGAGGTGTGCGTAGTCCGGCAACTCGAGCGCGTCGGCCGGCGGGGTGGAGAAGCGCGCCCCGAGCCGACCCGCGACCCGGGTCGACGCGAGCCGCACCCCGGCGTGGAACAGCGCGACGCCGGCGCGGGACGTCGGGTTGGCGACCCGCGGCACCCCCGGTGGCAGCTGCTGTGCCTGCTCGACGTACGGCCGCATCAGCCGCTCGTACCCGGCGAAGGCGTCACGGTGGTGACGGTGCGAGGCGAGCTCTCCGGCCAACACGTAGGCCCCGGCCAGCGACAGGCTCGTGCCCATGCCGCTCACCGGCGAGGCGCAGTACGCGGCGTCACCGAGCAACACGACCCGGCCCGACGACCAGCGCGGTGCCCGCACCTGCCCGATCGACTCGAAGTAGAGGTCGTCCGCGTGGTCGAAGCCGTCGAGCACGCGTCGGGCCTCCCAACCCGCGTCGTCGAAGATCTCGTGCAGTCGGGCCCGCTGTTCTGCGACGGTGCGACGCTCGGCCCGGCCCCGCTCACGGGTGCGGTCGGTGACGAACGACATCGCGGCCCGGATCGTCCCGTGGGCGTCGGGCCGCAGGGTGATCGAGCGACCCCCGGCGGCGTTGTACCAACGCCACCAGTCGTCGTCGGCGGCCGTCCGCGGGATCGTCGCGTACGAGGTCTCGAGCCCCAGCGACCGGATCGTCGGCTCGTCGCCGAACACCAGGCGCCGCGTCGACGAGCCGATGCCGTCGGCGGCGACCACGAGGTCGAAGCGTTCGTCGGGAGCGTACTCGAACGACACGACGACGCCCCGCGAGCCGGACCCGGGAGGCGCGGTGCCGACGGGCGTGGAGGCCGCGGTGGTCGTCGGGTCGCCTCCGGTGGCGGCATCGGCTGCGGGGCCGGCGGCCCCCACCCCGCCCCCGACCTCGTCGTCCTCGCGAATGCCGGTGATGCGGTCGCCGAAGCGGTACGTGGTGCCATGACCCCGGCCGTCGCCCCTGGTACGCCCGACGAGGAGCCGCGCGAGGTCCCCCCGCAGGATCTCGAGTTCGGCGGTCGCGCCTCCTGAATCGGAGGTTCCGGCGGGGAACTCGGCGACCGTGCCGCCCGTCGGCCCGACGAACCGGGTGCCGACCTCGCCCGTGGTGGCGGCGCGGACGTCGTCCTCGAGGCCCATGCGGCGTACGACCTCGCGGCCAGCACCACGGACGTCGACGTTTTGCCCGCCGGTCCGCAGCTCGGGGGCTCGTTCGACGATCGTCGTCTCGAACCCGTAGCGGTCGAGCCAGTAGGCGAGGGCGGGCCCCGCGATGCTGGCACCCGAGATGAGGACGCGGGTGCGCGTGGTGGGGATGGTCACGAGTTGCTCCCTGAATTGATTATCAACGATATTGGCAATCTACACGGCTATCGTGGAGTCGTGACCGACATCGACCCCCACTACCGCCCCGATCGCGACGACCGCACCCGGGCCCGGCGTGACGGTCGCGAGCTGCCCGCGGACGACATCCGTGCCCGCGTGCAGCAGGTGTCGGTCCGACAGCAACGGTTCGAGCGGCACCTGGCCGAGCGCCTCGGCGTCGACCGGGCCGGGCTCGACGCCATGGACCACCTGATCACGACCGGCCCCGCGACCCCGAGCGAGCTGGCCCGCCGCGTCGAGGTGTCGACGGCGGCGATGACCCTCGTGCTGAACCGCCTCGAGTCGGCCGGTCACGTGCGGCGCGAGCGACACCCCTCCGACGGCCGCAAGCTGATCGTCACGGCCGAGCAGGCGTCGGCCGACCGGGCCTACGAGCAGGTGCTGCCGATGATCGACGGCATCGAGCGCCTCGTCGACGGCATGGACGAGACCGAGCGGGCGGTCGTGCAGGGCTTCCTCGACCGGCTGATCGCCGTGTACGACGACGCGACGCCCTGAGGCCGTCCGGAGCTCGTCGACGAGATGTCACGACGTGCCGGGATGAGACGCGGCTGCGGGCTCGGAGCGGTCCGGCCGGCGATGGATCAGCAGGGCGCCTACGGCTGAACCGGGTCGCTCCACGACGGGAACGGCGCGTACTCGCCCGGCACCGACTCCTCAGGGAAGTCCGCCGGGTCACGATCAGCGATCGCAGAGACCAACTCGCCCGAGTCGTTCGTCCAGAAGACCTCGCTGTACACGTCCACCGTGTATTGCCCGATCTCGCTGCTGACCGACTCCCACCCCTTCTCGTCGAAGTACTCGATCATCGGGTCGAGATCGGCACGAGCGCCCGTCGCCCCCTCGAGCTCGACGTTGCGGCTGGCCCGGAAGTAGTAGCTGTTCTCCTCGGTGGCGCCCTCGGGCGCCTCGCCGAACGCATTCGCCCCACCCGGCACGGGGAGTACGTCCCCGCCGATCCAGATCCATGGCCCGTCCGAGATCTGCAGCTGCGCCTCCTCGAGCACGCCCTCCATCTCGACGTACCGCTCCGACGCCGAACCGAACTCGTCCTCCAACGACGACTCGGCCACCTGGGCCTGCGTCATCCCCGCCACGTCCCTTGCATCCTGCCCCGCCACGTCGTCTCCGTTCTCCGCGCTCGACGCGCACCCTGTCGTCACGAGCACCAGGATCGTCGCCACGAGAGCAGCGACGTGGTGCAGGCGATGGTTCATGACTTCGTTCATCAGTCCGGTCTTCCGTTGGCCACGATCTGCGAGATGGTCTTGAGGGATGTCGAGCCGAGGAACAGACCGAGGGGCGCGAGACCGTTGCCCTCGGCAAGCGTCGCGGAGAGGTCGTCGGTGTGGAGGTCGTCGAACCGTACGAGTGCGCCATCACGGTGACGAAGCATGCCGGGTGGTCGGCCCGAGCGTCGTGCACACCGTCCAGGAACGACGCGAGCTCGGCGGCGCCGGACAGTGCTCGTCATGCCCACCACACCCCCGTGCGAACCAACTGGTCTGTACCGAGGAAGTTAGCATCCTCCCGTCCAGGGAAGGCCGGGCGGCCGTGAGCCGGGCCGCCGTGGGCTCAGTGTCTCGCGCCTCCTGACGCCCCGAAGTCGAGCAGCCACTCGTGGGCCGCGGCGACGAGTGCGTCCACGCCGTTCGTCAGGGTCGGCTCGACGACCGGTGCGTAGAGCGGCGAGTGGTTCGAGGGCAGCTGTCCGACGAGGCGGGCGAGGTCCGCGGGCGACTCGGCCTCGGCGAACGACGCGGGGTCGGCGCCCCCGAGCAGCCAGAAGCTGCACGGGGCACCGGCCGCGGTGGCGAGGATGCCGATGTCTTCGCTGCCCGTCACCGGCCCGGGAGAGATGACGCGTTGCTCGCCGAAACGACGCACCAAGGAGGCGCGGGCGCGGTCCGCCGCGGACGGGTCGTTCACGACGGCCGGGAAGCTCTCGTAGTGCTCGACGGTGGGCGGCTGCGGTGCGCCGGCCGCCGCGGCCTCGCCCTCGGCGATGCGCGTGACGGCGGCGAGCGCCCGCTCGCGGACGTGCTCGTCGAACGACCGCATGCTGATCAGGATCTCGGCGGTGTCGGGGATCACGTTGTTCTTGGTACCCGCATGGATCGAACCGACCGTGACGACCAGCCGCTCGGCCGCGGAGGTCTCACGCGACACGACGGTCTGCAGCCGGAGGACGGTCGCGGCCGCCATCACGACGGGGTCGACGGTCGTCTCGGGGCGTGATCCGTGGCCGCCCCGGCCGTGGAAGGTGATGCGGATGCCGTCCTGCGCGGCGAAGGCGGGGCCGGACTGCAGGGCGACGAAACCGGCCGGGAACGGCGCGACGTGCTGGCCGAGGACGACGTCGGGGAGGGGGACGCGGTCGAACAACCCGTCGGCCACGACCGCCCGGGCGCCGGCACCGAGCTCTTCGGCGGGCTGGAAGAGCACCTCGAGGGTGCCCGACCAGGTGTCGTCACCGGCCAGCCGGCGGGCGGCGCCGACGAGGCAGGTCACGTGCACGTCGTGACCACAGGCGTGCATCACCGGCACGTCGCGCCCGTCGGGGTCGGTGCCGCGGGCCGTGCTGGCGTAGTCCAGGCCGGTGGCCTCGGCGACGGGCAAGCCGTCCATGTCGGCCCGCAGCAGCGCGGTCGGACCGTGCCCGCGGCGCAGCACGCCGACCACACCCGTGCCGCCGACGCCGGTGTGCACCTCGAAGCCGAGGGCGGTGAGCTCGGCTTCGACGATCGCGGCCGTCGCGTCCTCGTGGAACGACAACTCGGGGTGTCGGTGGAGGTGCCGGTACAACTCGCCGAGCGGTGCGCCCACGGCGGGCGGCCGGGCGTCGTCGGGAAGGGGGCGCGGCTGGTCGATGCCGGTCGAGGTCATGAGGTGCTCCTCTGGTGATGCGTGGGTGGTTCGTCGTCTCGACGCTACTCACCACCCCCGTCACTCGCCAGGTGCCCGCCGCTCCCTCGTGACGGTCGACCAGCCCTACCCTCGAGGGGTGACCGAGACGACCGACGACCTCGTCCCGCTCGTCGACCGGTGGGTCGAGGGCTGGGCGCTCTCGCGTGGCGCCGCCCGTCACCGCGACGGCGACGCCTGGCGGGTCGACGTCGCCGCCGCGACCCGCGCGGTCGAACGGATCGTGGCCCGGCCGACCCTGGCCGAGCTGACCCGCCTCGTCGACGAGACGATCACGCCCGACGTCTGGCTGTCGGTGGTCGGCCCCCTCGACGACGTCGCCCGCCCGACCCTGGCCCGACTCGAGGCGGTCACCCACGCCGAGCGCATGATGACGGCCCCCGTGTCGGCGACGCCGTCGCCCCGGGGGATCATCGTCGACGACGACGACCGGGTCGTGCACGTGAGGGTCGAGGTCGACGGCGTCGTCGCCGCCCGCGGCCAGGCGGCGATCGTCGGCGAGCACGTCGTGTTCGACCGCATCGCGACCGAACCCGACTTCCGGAGGCGCGGGCTGGGTCGCCGCGTCATGGCCGGTCTCGAGCACGGGGCCGCCGCCCGAGGAGCGACGACGGGCCTGCTCTTCGCGAGCGCCGACGGTCGCCGCCTCTACGAGAGCCTCGGCTGGCGCGAGGTCGCCGAGCTGGGCACGTGGCGGGGCCGCGGCCTCCCGGGGTGACGACCCGCGCCTCCTGGGGGCACCGAGATGTCAGGACTTGCCGCTCACCTTCGTAGATGAGCGGCAAGTCGTGACATCTCGCGGCGGCGCGGGCGGCCACCTGCCACGATGACCTCGTGACCGAGCGCGCACCCGACCCCGGCGGCCGACCCGCCCGTGGCCCGACCCGTGGCCCGGCTCGTGGCCCCGCCCGCAGTCCGAGCCGCGTCCGCGAGGTGCTGTCCGCGTTCTCGGTGCTCGGGGTGACGTCGTTCGGCGGTCCGATCGCCCACCTCGGGTACTTCCGGGCCGAGGCCGTGACGCGTCGACGTTGGCTGGGCGACGGGCCGTACGGCGACCTGGTCGCGATCGCGCAGTTCCTTCCGGGGCCGGCCTCGAGCCAGGTCGGGTTCGGGCTCGGTCTGCTGCGGGCGGGTCCGGTCGGGGCGCTGGTCGCCTTCGTCGCGTTCACCCTGCCGTCTGCGGTGATCATGTTCGCCGTGGCGACGGGGGTCGGGCTGCTCGACGGCGTCGTCGGGTCGGCGATCGTCGCGGGGCTGAAGATCGGCGCCGTCGCGATCGTGGCACATGCCGTCATGGGCATGTGCCGGACCCTCGCCCCGGATCGGACGCGCGCGAGCATCGCGGTGGCCGCCGCCGTCCTCGCACTGACCTTGGCGGGACCGGCCGGGCAGCTCTCGGCGATCGCGCTGGGAGTGCTGGCCGGGCTCGTCTTCTGTCGGACGGCCGGGCCCTCCGCCGGTGCGAGCCCGTCCGCGCCCCTTCGCTTCCCCGTGACCCGGGCCGCCGGCGTCACCTGCCTCGCGGTGTTCGCGGCGTTGCTCGTCGGCCTGCCCGCCCTGGCCTCCGTCACCGGTTCGGGCACCGTCGCGCTCGTCGACGTCTTCTACCGCGCCGGAGCCCTCGTCTTCGGCGGCGGCCACGTCGTCCTGCCCCTGCTGCACGCCGGCTTGGTCGAACCCGGCTTCGTCGACGACGACACCTTCCTGACCGGTTATGCCGCCGCCCAGGCGGTCCCGGGCCCGCTCTTCACCTTCGCCACCTACCTCGGCGCCGTGGCCGACATCGGACCAGGAGGCGCGCTCGGGGCCGTGCTCGCGACCCTCGCGATCTTCGCGCCGGGTCTCCTGCTGCTGGTCGGGGTGCTGCCGTTCTGGAACACCCTCGGCGACCGCGCGCCGGTCCGAGCCCTGATGCGCGGAGCGAACGCCGCGGTCGTCGGCCTGCTCGCCGCCGCCCTCTACGACCCGGTCGCGACGACGGCGATCACCGGTCCGGGGTCGTTCTGCCTCGCCCTCGTCTGCTTCGTGCTGCTGGTCGCGTGGCGGACTCCGCCGTGGGCCGTCGTCGCGGTGGCGGCGGCCGGCGGACTCCTGCTCGCGGTGCTGCCCGGCTGACCCGCGCCCGGCCCGCCCGGCGAGGCACCCGCGCCCCACCGGCACCCCGTGTTCTGCTGGGGGCATGCCGTTCGACCAGAGCCTCGTCCCGTGGATCATCGCCGCCGTCCTGCTCGTCGCCCTCGTCGTCGTCGCCGTCGTGCTGCGCACCCGGGCCCGTCGGGCCGTGGCCGCCGCGAAGGCCGCCGCCGACGAGCAGGCCCGGGCCGCCCGCGAGCAGCACGAGGCCCTCGCCGCGGCCCACGACGACGCCCTCGCCCAGGCAGCCGCCGACCACGCCCGCGAGCGCGACGCCCTGGGTGCCGAGCGCCAGGCCGCCCTCACCGAGGCGAAGCAGGCCCGTGACCTCGTCGCGGCCGGCCTCAAGTGGGAGGCCACCTCGCGCGACGACATCGCCGACGCCTGCCGTCAGCTGGGCGTGGACGCCGTGTTGCTGACCAACGTGGTCTTCGTGCCCGTGGCGACCAGCGCCTCCTCGCGGTTCGTCGCGCAGGTCGACCACGTCCTGCTCGGCGAGACCGGCGTGATGGTGATCGAGAACAAGGGCTGGAACGGCATCGTCTTCGACGGGCTCACGCCGAGCAGCGTGTTCCCGGCGTTCGCGGGCCTGTTCGACGAGAGCACGATGACGCCGCCGTTCGCGTTGCAGGTCGTCAAGGACTCCCCCACCGTGCTCACCGTGCGGACCCACCTCGGCCGGGACGCCCCGGCGTCGCAGGTGCGGCGGCAGGCGCAGCGACTGTCCGACCGGGTGCAGGCCGAGACCGGCGTCCGGCTCTGGTTCGACACCTGCGTGTTCTACTCGCACCGCGACGCGACGGTCTTCGCGACCGAGCGCGACGCCACCGACGGAGGCGCCGCGACGGCGATCGTGTCGCACCGGTCCCAGCTCGCGGGCGTCGTCCGCGAACTGACCTCGCGTCCGACGAAGAAGCTGTCCCGGGCCCGGGTCGACGACCTGGCCCGGCTGTTCGCTTCGTACGGCGCCGACGTGCTGCGCTTCGGCGCGTACGCCCAGGAGGCGCGGGTCGCGTCGACGCCCGAGGTCGCAGAAGCGCAGGAGGCGCGGGTCGCGTCGGCCCCCCAGGTGCCGGAGGCGCGGGTCGCGCCGGCCTCGGAGGCCGCGGACCCCCAGCGGCCCGACCCGACCGAGTGAGGTCGGCGAGATGTCACGACGTGCCGCTCGTCTTCGGAGGTGAGCGGCCAGTCGTGACATCTCGACGCACCGTCACCGGATGACGGGGTCGCCGCCGGCCCCCAACCCCGGCCCGGGGCCCTCGCCGAGCCCGTCGAGGTCGAGCGCTCCCTCCCAGTCGCCCGCGTGCCGACACGCCGCGGCACCCGACAGACTCGCGAGCCGCAGGCGTCCGGTCAGCACCTCGCCGCGGGCCCACCCCGCGAGGTAGCCCCCGACGAACGCGTCCCCGGCGCCGACGGTGTCGACCACGTCGATCTCGTGCGCGACGACCGGGGCCCGATCACCGCCGTCGACCGCGAACGCGCCGGCCGCTCCCGCCGTGACGACGACGTGCTGGTGGCCCGCCCCGACCAACGTGTCGGCGGCGAGCTCGGCCTGCTCGAGGCCGGACGCCCGGGTGTCGAACTCGAACGAGGACCCGACGAGGAACGGCACCTCGTCGACGCTCGCGACGACGAGGTCGGCCGCCGCGGCGAGCTCCCGGTGCGCCTCGGCGGCGGGCCGGTCGCCCCACAGGCGCGGCCGGTGGTTGACGTCGAACGAGACGAGGGCGCCAGCCTCGCGGGCCCGCGTGACGAGATGCCGGACGGCCTCGGAGGCCGAATCCGAGAGGCAGCCGGTGATGCCGGTGACGTGCACCAGGGTGCCGGGGGCGAGGTCGAGGTCGAGCGCGTCGACGTCCGCGGCGGTGAGGGCGCTGCCCGCGCTGCCGGCGCGATGGTACGAGACAGCGGTGCGACCGTCGGCGCGGACGTCCTTGACGAGCAGACCGGTGGGGCGGTCCGGGTCGACGACGGTGCGGGCCGTCACCCCCTCGGCCCGCAGCTCGCGGACGATGCGGCGGGCGAGCGAGTCGGCGGCCACCCGGCCGGCCCAGACGACCGGGACGCCCAGGTGGGCGAGGGTCATGGCGACGTTGGCCTCGGCGCCGCCCGTGCCGACGGCCACCTGCTCGGCCCGCCAGAGCTGCTCGTCGGGTCCCGACCGGAAGACGGCGAGGCCTTCGCCCACGGTGACGACGCGCTCGAACGAGCCCCGGGCGCGACCCCGGCCCTCGAACCCGCTCGGGACGCCGCTCACGCCGACACCTCCTCACGGAACGCCCGGGCACGGTCGGTGACCAGGTCGAAGCGGCCGGCGGCGACGGCGTCGCGCGGGGTGATCCAGCTCGTGCTGATCGAGTGCACGGCGTCCCCGCGATAGGACGCGGCCTCGGCGAGGCCCACCCCTCCGCTCGGCACGAACCGGAGGTCGGGGAACGGCCCGGCGAGCGCCGAGATCGCCGCAGCGCCACCGAGCTGGGCCGCCGGGAAGAACTTCTGCACCGTGAACCCCGCCGCGCGTGCCCGCATCACCTCGGTGGCCGTGGCCACGCCCGGGACGTGCGGCACCCCGAGCGCCCGGCACCGATCGGCCACCGACTCGTCGAGCCCGGGGCTGATCACGAACGTCGCCCCGGCATCGACGGACGCGTCGACCTGCTCGGCCGACAGCGCCGTGCCGCACCCGACGACGAAGTCGGGCACCCCCGCCATGGCCCGGAGCGCCTCGATCGCGTCCGGGGTGCGGAGGGTCACCTCGGCGCACGGCACGCCGCCCGCGACGAGGGCACGGGCGAGCGGAACGGCCTGCCCCGGGTCGTCGATCACGACCACGGGCAGCACGTGGATCTCGGAGAGGCGGATGAGGACGTCGACGGCGCTCATGCCACCACCCAACCATCGCCCGCCCACACCACACAACGACCCCGCGTGGCCTGTGGACGACGCCTCGCCCCCAGGAGGCGCGGTGCGCGTCGTGCCCTCACCGCGCCTCCTCGGGTCCTCGGTTCCGTCGGCCGCACCCTGTAGCGTCAGGGGGACGACGAGGCAAGACGACACCTGTGGTCGACGGACCATCCAGGGGCGAGGGGATCGGCATGGGACGCGTGACGGAGGGTGCCGACGCGGTCGGGCGAGCACTCAACACGGCCCTGCGGCGCGTGCCTCTCGAGAAGGTGCCGCTGTTCCGACAGTCGTTCATCGCCCTGCTGATCGTGCTGGCCGCGGTGCTCAGTGCGACCCTGCCCTGGCTGATCGTCACCGACGCGATCACGATGTGGCTCGGCGTCGCGGTCGCCGTCGCCGCGCTGGTGTTCGCCGCCCTGATGGCCCGCCACGCCGAGTTGCGCCGGTGGGAGATGCTCGTCCCCGCCGCCGACTTCGTCGCCGTGGGGCTGCTGCGCTACGGCACGGGCGACCAGCGGTCGGTCTTCCTGCCGATCGTGCTGCTGGCGGTCATCTGGGTCGCGTCCTGGCCCGGCCGGCGCAACGTGCTGCTGCCCCTGGTCGGAACGTGTGTCACCTTGCTGCTGCCGTACCTGTTCAGTTCGGAGGGTCGTGGCCCGAGCGAACTGATCCGCCTGGCGTTCGCCCTGATCGTCTACGCGACGGTGGCCGCGGCGGTCAACGAGCTGGCCCGCCAGGCGAAGGCGCGCCTCGAACGGGCGCGGGCCCAGCAGCACGCCGTCGAGCGCGAACTGAATCGGGCGGCCGTGGTGCAGCAGTCGCTGCTGCCTCCGGACGCCTCGACCCTGCCCGACGCGTTCGCGGTGTTCGGGGCCTGCGTGCCGGCCCGCGAGGTCGGCGGCGACTTCTTCGACTGGTACCCGACCTCATCCGGCATCGCCGTGACCGTGGGCGACGTGATGGGCAAGGGCGTCGGCGCGGGCATGATCGCGGCCGCGGTGCGCTCGGTGATCCGCAGCAGCGTCGACGACGGCGACCCGGCCGAGGCCTTCCACCGCGCCTCCGTGGGGTTGACGACGAGCGCCTACGACACCGAGACGCAGTTCACGACGTCCTTCCACGCCCGCATCGACGCCGACGGCGGCGTGCTCTGGGCCGACGCGGGGCACGGGCTGGCGTTCATCCGGCGCGCGGCGGGCGGCGTCGACCGTCTCAACTCGGCCGACCTGCCGATCGGCGTGGGCACCGCCTGGCATCGGCACCGCTCGCAGCTGAACGAGGGCGACGTGTTCGTCTGCGTCAGCGACGGGGTGCTCGACCTGTTCCCCGTCGAGCTCGAGGCGCTGTACGACCTCGAGCAGCTGCTCGCCGCGACCCCCGAACCGGCCCGCATCGTCGAGGTCGTCGAGGGTCTGGCCCGCGAGCGCGAGCGCAGCGACGACGTGACGGTCGTCGCGACGACGCTCGTGCCGACCTCGGTGCCGGTGCGCCCCTGAGCCGGGCGGCGACCGGATCGCGGGAGGCGCGGTGCCCGTCGGACGCACACCGCGCCTCCTCGTCCCCGCCCTGGGCGCGGTGCCTGCCATGCTTGCCCGATGACCCGCGCGCTGCTCATCGTCGACATCCAGCTGGACTACTTCCCCGGGGGTGCGTTCCCCCTCGTCGAGCCCGAGGCGGCAGCAGCCGCCGCCGGCGAGGTGCTCGAGGCGTTCCGGGCGTCAGGCGAACCCGTGGTGCACGTCTTCCACGTCTCGACCGGCGCCGGCGCGACGTTCTTCCGACCGGGGACGGCCGGCCTCGCCTTCCACCCGTCCGTCGAACCCCGTGACGGCGAGCTGGTCGTCGAGAAGCACGTGCCGAACAGTTTCGTGGGCACGGGACTCGAGGCGAGCCTCCGCGAGCGCGACGTGACCGACCTCGTGATCGTCGGGATGATGAGCAGCATGTGCGTCGACTCGACCACGCGGGCCGCACACGAGCTCGGCTTCACCTGCACCGTCGTCGCCGACGCCTGCGCGGCCCCCGACCTCGTGCACGCCGGGACGACCGTCGCCGGCCGCGACGTCCACGCGGCGTTCATGGCCGCCCTCGACGGCAGCTTCGCGACCGTCGTCACGAGCGAGTCCTTGCTCGCGGCCTGACCGCTCGGCGCGCAGGGCTGCGTCACGTTGGCTCCGCCTCTTCCCGCCACGAAGTGAACATG
>NZ_MJGS01000007.1:0-24509 GCF_001864945.1 Frigoribacterium sp. MCBA15_019
GACACCGCCGGACTCCTTTTGGAAACACCAGAAAAGCCGCCCCAGTTGGGGCGGCTTTTCTGCGTTACGGGACGAACGTCGAGTACTCGCACCGCGCCTCCTGCGCCTGCGGTCACTTTGGTAGAGTCGTCCTTTCACAACTCGACAGCTGGCAGAGAACGACAGAGGAGCACTTCGGTGACTGATCGCGATGACGACGACCGTAAGGACGGCCCGCGCCGCCCCTCCTCGGGCTCTGGCAGCGGGGGCCCTCACCGCGGTGGCCGGCCGTCTTCCGGCGATCGAGGGCGTCCTTCAGGGGATCGTCCCACCGGTGGTCGCCCTCAGCAGGGCGGCCGTTCGGCCGAGGGCCGTCCTTCCGGTGGACGACCGACCGGAGGGCGCCCGTCGAACGATCGTCCCCAGCGTGGGGATCGCACCTCGTCGGGTGACCGTCCTCAGCGGGGAGACCGTCCCTCGTACGGTGATCGGCCCCAGCGTGGGGACCGTCCGTCCTACGGTGATCGTCCGCAGCGCGGTGGTCGCCCGGGCGGCGATGATCGTCGTGGAGCGGGGCCTCGTGCCGGCTCGACCGGACGTGGTGATCGCCGAGAGGCCTGGAAGCCGCGTGAGACCCCCGAAGACCGCGATCCGTTCGGCATCAAGTCGGTCCGACCGGCTCAAGAGGTCGCGCACGTGCCCGACGACGTCGAGCCCCGTGATCTCGACAAGGTGGCGCGCGGTGAGCTCAAGACGCTCAGCAAGGAGAACGCGGACTGGGTCGCCAAGCACCTGGTCATGGCCGGTCGCCTGATCGACGAGGACCCGGAAGAAGCCCACAAGCACGCCCTGTCGGCAGGTCGCCGGGCCGGGCGCATCTCGGTCGTCCGCGAGACGATCGCCATCACCGCCTACCAGGTGGGGGACTACGCACTGACGTTGCGGGAGCTCCGCACCTACCGTCGCATCTCGGGCCGCGACGACCAGTTGCCCCTCATGGTCGACAGTGAACGCGGTCTCGGTCGCCCTGAGCGGGCGCTCGAGCTCGGGCGGTCCGTCGACGTGTCGACCCTCGACGCGCAGGTGCGCGTCTCGCTGGCCATCGCGATGTCGGGTGCGCGACTGGACCTCGGCCAACCCCAGGCGGCCCTGGGTGAGCTCGAGATCCCACAGCTGGACCGCACGAAGGCCTTCAGCTACAGCCCCGCCCTCTTCGCGGCCTACGGCACGGTCCTCGAAGATCTCGGCCGTCCCGACGAAGGGGAGAAGTGGCTCGAACTCGCCGACCGCGCCGAGGACGCTCTCGCGGCCCTCGACAATGGTGGCGCCGACGGTGAGACCGTCGAGATCGTCGAGGAGGACGTCGACTTCGTGGACGACCTGCCCGTCACGCTCGACGAGTCCGACGAGTCCGACGAGTCCGACGAAGCCGACGTGGACGGTGACGAGAACGTGCCCGAGGAGGGCCCGGACGGCGACGTCGTCGGCGTGGTCGACCTGGAGACCGAGCCGCATGACGACTCCGTAGAGAAGCACGACGAGGAGCACGGACAGCGCGATGAGACTGCCGATCCCGAGACGACTCCGCCGCCCGCGGACGACGTCGACGGCCACCGTGGCTGACGCGGCGACGCCGCTTGACGGTGTCGACACCGTCCTCGCCGATCTGGACGGGGTGGTGTACCGGGGGCGACACGCCATCGACCACGCGGTCGACAGCTTGACGGACGTGGCTCGCACCCGTCGCGTCGGGTACATCACGAACAACGCGTCCCGGACGGCCGAGACGGTGGCCGGTCAGCTGGCCGGCTACGGGCTCGAGGTGGGTGCCGACGACGTGGTGACGTCCCCGCAGGCCGCGGTGCGCCTCCTCGTCGAGGCCGTGCCCGCCGGCTCGACGGTCCTGGTGGTCGGCGGAGAGGGGTTGACGTCGGTGCTCGAGGCAGAAGGGTTCGTCGTGACCCGTTCGGCCGACGACGCCCCCGCCGCAGTCGTCCAGGGTTTCAGCCCCGACGTCGGGTGGGCGCAGCTCGCCGAGGCCTCCTTCGCGTTGCACACGGGCATCCCGTGGATCGCGACGAACACGGACTGGACGATCCCGCAGGAGCGTGGCGTCGCACCGGGCAACGGCACGCTCGTGTCCGCGGTGCACACGGCCGTGGGGCGCCTGCCCGTGACCGCAGGCAAGCCCGAGACCCCGATCTTCACCGCTGCCGTCGAGCGGTTCGGGGCGACGAAGGCCGCGTTCATCGGCGACCGGCTCGACACCGACATCGTGGGTGCGAACGCGGCGGGGCTCGTCTCCATCCTCGTGCTGACCGGCATCGACGGTGCGAAGCAGGTGCTCGCCGCGGACGCCAAGTCGCGGCCGGACTTCATCGTCGGCGACCTTCGCGAGCTGGACCAGCCGTACCCCGAGACCGTCGAGCACGACGAAGAGGACGTGCACGTCGTCACCGTCCGCGGTGCGAGCGTCGCCGTCCGTGGTCACGTCGTGCGCGTGTTGGCCGAGGGGGACGACCCCGTGGACCTGCTGCGCGCCGGGGCCATCGCCGTGTGGGGGACCGGCAAGGCGATCTACGGGCTCGACGTCGACCCCAAGCTGCACGCCGACGGCTGATCGCGCCCGCCCCGACCGTCAGGGGCGGCGGCTAGTCTGGACGGCACCATGAGCGACCATCCCGACGCCACCGTCCGCGGCGACAACGACCTCGACGTCGTCGATGCCGCAGATCGTCAGGAGGCGCGGGTCGCGGCCGCCACCCGCCTGGCCGACATCGAGTCCCTGCCCCTGGCTTCCCGGGCCCAGGCCTTCGGCGAGGTCCACGACGAACTCCGCGCGGTGCTCGAGGGCACGACGGGCGACACCGGTCAGGGCGGTCGATGACGGCCTCCGAGGCGCCGGGGGAGCGACTCGACTCCGTGCTCGCCCGGCGCGGTCTCGCCCGGTCGCGGACGCATGCCGCCCGGTTGCTGTCGGACGGGCTGGTGACCGTGAACGGCGTCGGTGTCGTGAAAGCCTCCGCCCGGGTGGCCGAGTCGGACGACGTCGCCGTCGCCGGGCTCGATCACTACGTCAGTCGTGCGGCACACAAGCTGCTGGGCGCCCTCGACGCGTTCGGTGTCGACCCGACGGGCCGCACGGCCCTCGATGTCGGCGCGTCCACGGGCGGGTTCACACAGGTCCTCCTCGAGCGCGGTGCCGACCACGTCGTCGCCCTCGACGTCGGCCACGGTCAGCTGGCCAACCCGGTGCGCTTCGACCCGCGGGTCACGATCGTCGAGGGCGAGAACGCGAGGTACCTGACGGCCGAGCGGTTCGCAACGCTGACGACCCGCGCCTCCTCGGTGTCGCTCGTCGTGGCCGACGTGTCCTTCATCTCCCTGACGATGGTGCTGCCCGCGCTCGTGGCGAGCGTGGGTGTGGACAACGACTTCGTCCTGCTGATCAAGCCGCAGTTCGAGGTCGGTCGGCAGGGGGTCCGTGAGGGCCTCGTGCTCGACCCCGTGTTGCGGAACGACGCCGTCACGACCGTGTTGTGGGCCGCCCACGACCTGGGGCTCGGCACGGCCGGCCTCATCTCCTCCCCGATCGTCGGTGGCTCGGGCAACCGCGAGTACTGTGTGCACTTCTCGGCCTCGGCCGGGACGAATCCGACAGAATGGCTCAGCACGGCCGACAGCTTGACGAGAGGGTGAACGACATCTCTTCGACACGACACATCCTGGTCGTCTCGCACACGGGGCGCCCCGACTCCATCGACGCCGCCCTCGAGGTCTGCGGGCTGCTGGGCGACGCCGGCGTGGTTCCCGTGCTGCCCCGTGACGAGTGGGACGACATCCGACGGGCCCAGCCCACGGCCGCCATCGACGACGTCGAGATCCTGTTCGACGGCGTGGCCTGCGACGACCTCGAATGCGTCATCGTCCTCGGTGGTGACGGCACGATCCTGCGTGCCGCCGAGTTGATCCGCGGCACCCGGGCACCCATCGTCGGCGTCAACCTCGGGCACGTCGGGTTCCTGGCCGAGAGCGAGCGCGACGAGATGGCCGACACCGTCGCTCGCGTGCTCGCCGCCGACTACGAGGTCGAGGAGCGTTTCGCGCTCGACGTCAAGGTCACCAACCGTGACGAGGTCGTCTACGAGACCTGGGCCATGAACGAGGCGACGGTCGAGAAGGCCTCGCGCGAACGCATGCTCGAGGTCGTCATCGAGGTCGACGGTCGCCCCCTGTCGTCGTTCGGCTGCGACGGTGTGGTCATGTCGACCCCGACGGGCTCGACGGCCTACTCGTTCTCGGCCGGCGGCCCCGTGGTGTGGCCTGCCGTGCAGGCGCTCCTGCTCGTTCCGCTCAGTGCCCACGCCCTCTTCGCCCGCCCACTCGTCGTCGGGCCCGACTCGGTGCTCGCCGTCGAGGTGCTGAGCCGCACCGACGCCCGCGGCATCCTGTGGTGCGACGGTCGTCGCGAGCACGACCTGCCCCCGGGGGCCCGGGTCGAGTGCAGCCGCTCCGACCAGCCCGTGCGACTCGCCCGCCTGCGGACGGGCCCGTTCACCGACCGTCTCGTGGCCAAGTTCCAGCTGCCGGTCACCGGCTGGCGCGGTCCGGCCCCCGTCGAGGACGTCCCTGCCGGGGACGCGCCCGTCGCCGCGGCGCCCGTCGTGTCGGGCACCTCGTCGTCACCGACCGCAGCGCCCGAGGGCGACCGATGATCGAAGAGATCTCGATCCGCGACCTCGGTGTGATCGGTCGTGCCACGCTGCCTCTCGGTCCCGGCTTCACGGCCGTCACGGGCGAGACCGGTGCGGGCAAGACCATGGTCGTGTCGGCTCTCGGCCTGCTGCTCGGCCAGCGTGCCGAGAGCGGGGTCGTCCGATCGGGCAGCCCCCAGGCCGTGGTGGACGGCCGCTGGCTGGTCCCGGCCGAGGGGGCCATCGTCGAGCGGGTCCGTGACGCGGGCGGCGACGTCGACGACGGCGAACTCTTCCTCAGTCGTGTCGTCTCGGCCGAGGGGCGCAGCCGCGCGGTCGTCGGCGGGCGAACGGCTCCCATCGGCGTGCTCGGTGACCTCGCCGACCATCTCGTGGTGGTGCACGGCCAGTCCGAGCAGATCCGCCTCAAGTCCGCCGCGGCCCAGCGTGCGGCCGTCGACGCGCACGGCGGGGCCGCTCTGGCCCAGGCCGCCGCACACTACCGCGGGGCCTACGACGCCTGGCTGGCCGCCCGCGCCGAGCTCGACGAGATCACCCGGGACCGCGACGCCCGGCGCGCCGAGGCCGAGAGCCTCCGCGCCGCGATCGACGAGATCGAGGGGCTCGCCCCCGTGGCCGGCGAACTCGACGAACTCGATGCCACGGCCGAACGACTGAGCAACGCCGAAGACCTGCGGCTGGCGGCCGGGCTCGCCCACGAGGTGCTCTCGACCGACGCGGTCGACGGCACCCGCGACGTCGTCTCCCTCGTCGAGGAGGCCCGGCGTCAGATCGAACGCGTCGCGCCTCACGATCCGGCACTCGAGCCGATCGCCGACCTGCTGGCCGAGGTCAGCGTCCAGGTCGGTGAATCCGCCTCACGTCTGTCGAGCTACCTCGGCACCCTCGACGCCGACGTCGCCGTCGAGCTCGAGTTGGTGCAAACGCGTCGCGCCGACCTGGCCGGGCTCGTCCGCAAGTACGGCCCCACACTCGACGACGTCATCCGGCTGCTCGACGACGGCAGCCGACGCCTGGTCGAACTCGACGGCGACGACGACCGACTCGCGCACCTCGACGACGACGTGGCCGAGCTGCGGGCCGAGGCCGAGCGGCGCGCGGGCGTCCTGGGCGAGCTGCGCCGCGCCTCCGGGGCCGACCTCTCGACGCGTGTCAGCGCCGAGTTGAGCGCCCTGGCCATGACCGGTGCCGAGATCGTCGTCGAGGTCACACCGCGCGACGAGCTCGGGACGAGCGGCGGGGACGTCGTGTCCCTGCTGTTGAGGCCGCACCCCGGCAGCGAACCCCGGCCGCTCGGCAAGGGCGCATCCGGCGGCGAGCTGTCGCGCGTGATGCTCGCGCTCGAGGTCGTCATGGCCGGGTCGAGCGATGTGCCCACGTTCGTGTTCGACGAGGTCGACGCGGGCGTCGGCGGGTCGGCCGCGATCGAGATCGGTCGACGGCTGGCAGCGCTCTCCGAACGGGCGCAGGTCATCGTGGTGACGCACCTGGCCCAGGTCGCCGCGTTCGCCACGAACCACCTCCGCGTCGTGAAGGACGCCTCGGGCGAGGTGACCGCCAGCAGCGTGCACCAGCTCGACGGCGACGAACGGGTCGCCGAGATGGCCCGTCTCCTCTCGGGACTGCCCGACAGCTCCAGTGGCCTCGAACACGCGCGCGAGCTGCTTGAGCTCGCCTCGTCGGCCCGACGACCGGCCACGGCCGACACACGTTCGTAACAGGCGTGGTCTGTCGGAACGGCTCGGTGTGACATAGGATGGAATCCCGTGGTGAACGTTGAGAACTCGGGTCCAGATGCCAGCACGACGAAGCACATCTTCGTCACCGGAGGCGTCGTCTCCTCCCTCGGAAAAGGCCTGACGGCCGCCAGCCTGGGCAATCTGCTCACGGCCCGCGGGCTGCGGGTGGTCATGCAGAAGCTCGATCCGTACCTGAACGTCGATCCGGGCACGATGAACCCGTTCCAGCACGGCGAGGTCTTCGTCACCGACGACGGTGCCGAGACCGACCTCGACATCGGGCACTACGAGCGATTCCTCGACATCGACCTCGGTCAGTCGGCGAACGTCACGACCGGCCAGATCTACTCGACCGTCATCGCGAAAGAGCGACGCGGCGAGTACCTCGGTGACACCGTGCAGGTCATCCCGCACATCACCGACGAGATCAAGCGGCGCATGCGCCAGCAGGCCGACGACGACCCGAAGCCCGACGTGATCATCACCGAGGTCGGCGGCACGGTCGGCGACATCGAGAGCCAGCCGTTCATCGAGGCCGCCCGTCAGGTGCGCCACGAGCTCGGTCGCAAGAACGTGTTCTTCGTGCACGTCTCGCTCGTGCCCTACATGGGTGCGTCCGGCGAACAGAAGACCAAGCCGACGCAGCACAGCGTCGCCGCCCTGCGGTCGATCGGCATCCAGCCGGACGCCCTCGTGCTGCGCAGCGACCGCCCCGTCAGCGAGAGCAACAAGAAGAAGATCGCCCTGATGTGCGACGTCGACGAAGACGCGGTCGTCAACGCGAAGGACGTCGCGAGCATCTACGACATCCCGGCCATGCTGAACGACCAGGGGCTCGACGCCTACATCATCGACCACCTGGGTCTCGGCGAGAAGGCCGGCGAAGTCGACTGGTCGGGCTGGCAGCCCGTGCTGACCGCGGTGCACGAGCCGAAGCACGAGGTCACGATCGGCCTGGTCGGCAAGTACATCGACCTGCCCGACGCCTACCTGTCGGTCACCGAGGCGCTCAAGGCAGGCGGGTTCGCGCACCAGACCAAGGTGTCGCTGACCTGGATTCCCTCCGACGACTGCGAGACCCCCGAGGGTGCCGCGAAGGCGCTCCGTGGCGTCGACGGCATCTGCGTGCCCGGCGGCTTCGGCATCCGCGGCATCGAGGGCAAGCTCGGCGCGCTCCGCTACGCCCGCGAGAACGGTCTGCCGGCGCTCGGCCTCTGCCTGGGCCTGCAGTGCATGGTCATCGAGTACGCACGCAACGAGGCCGGCCTGACCGGCGCCTCCTCGTCGGAGTTCGATCCCGACACCGAGTACGCGGTCGTCGCGACCATGGCCGAGCAGGTCGACATCATCGCCGACGGCGACCTGGGCGGCACCATGCGCCTCGGCCTCTACCCGGCCGCCCTCACGCCGGGCTCGCTCGCCGCCGACCTGTACGGTTCCGAGCTGGTGTCCGAGCGTCACCGCCACCGCTACGAGGTCTCGAACCAGTACCGCCAGCAGATCGCCGACGCGGGCCTCCGCTTCTCGGGCACCTCGCCCGACGGCACGCTCGTCGAGTACGTCGAGCTCGACCGCGACGTCCACCCGTTCTACATCGGCACGCAGGCACACCCCGAGCTGCGGTCGCGCCCCAACGACGCCCACCCGTTGTTCGCCGGGCTCGTCGCCGCATCCCTCGAGCGCCACGACGCGAGCAAGCTGTTCGCCGACGAGGCCGACGCTGCCGAGGTCGTCGCGTGACCGACGCCTCGGGTGCGGGCACGACGGCCGCCGGGGCCGGTGCCACCGCCGGCGGCCTGCTCGCCGACGAGCCGGCGTCGCCGACGGTCACGAAGACCGAGGTCGTCTTCGAAGGCGCCGTCTGGAAGGTCAAGCGCGACACCGTCGACTACAACGGCTCCCCGATGGTGCGCGAGTACGTCACGCACACCGGGGCCGTCGCCGTCCTGGCAGTCGACGACGAGCAGCGCGTGCTCGTCATCAAGCAGTACCGGCACCCGATCCGCACCCGCGACTGGGAGCTGCCCGCGGGCCTGCTCGACGCCGAGGGCGAGAGCAAGCTCGACGCCGCCAAGCGCGAGCTCGCCGAAGAGGCCGACCTGCAGGCGACGACCTGGGACGAACTCGTCTCGTTCCACACCACGCCCGGCGGCAACGACGAGATGGTCACGGTCTACCGTGCCACCGGCGTCAGCGCCACGGAGGGGGCGTTCGAGCGCAGCGACGAAGAAGCCGACATCGAGAAGCGCTGGGTCTCGCTCGACGAGATCGTCGACGGCGTGCTCGCCGGACGCCTGCACAACTCGATCCTCAGCATCGCGGCGCTCGCCGCGGTCGCGTCCCGCTGAGCTGCGCGTCGCCCCGTCGGCGCAGGGGCCCCGGCCGTAGCCTGGCCTGGTGACGATCGAGGAGGCGCTGGACCGGTACCTGAGACACGTCTCGGTCGAGCGCGGCCTCAGCCCGAACACGACCGCGGCGTACCGCCGCGACCTCGTCCTCTGGCGGGCTCACCTGGCGGAGGCCGGTCGTCTCACCCTCGACGAGGTCGAGCCCGGCGACGTCGCGACGTTCCCGGCGGCGCTGGCGACCCGCGCCGAGAAGCCGCTGGGCGCCTCCTCGGTGGCCCGGGTGCTGTCGTCGGTGCGGGGCTTCCACCGCTTCGCCCTCGAGGAGGGGCTGGTCGCGGTGGACGTGGCCGCCACCACCCGGCCTCCCAAGCTGCCGAGCCGCCTCCCGAAGGCCATCTCGGTCGGCCAGGTCGAGGCGCTGCTCGCCGCCACCGACGGCGACGAGCCGACCCGACTGCGCGACAAGGCCCTGCTCGAGCTGCTCTACGCGACGGGTGCGCGGGTGAGCGAGGCGGTGTCGCTCAACGTCGACGACGTGGTCGAGGGTGACGTCGTGCGCCTGTTCGGCAAGGGGAACAAGCAGCGCATCGTGCCGCTCGGCAGCTACGCACGACGGGCGCTGGACGCGTACCTCGTGCGTGCCCGACCGGTGTTCTCGCCGCGGGGAGAACCGACGCCCGCGTTGTTCCTCGGCACGCGCGGAGCCAGGGTGTCGCGGCAGAACGCGTGGCTCATCATCCAGGCGGCGGCCGAGCGGGCCCAGCTCGACCTCGAGGTGTCGCCGCACACGCTGCGGCACTCCTTCGCGACGCACCTGCTCGAGGGAGGGGCCGACGTCCGGGTCGTCCAAGAGCTGCTGGGGCACTCGTCCGTGGCGACGACGCAGATCTACACGCTGGTGACGGCGGACGCGCTGCGGGACGTCTACTCGACGGCGCACCCGCGGGCACGATGGGCGTCGTGACCGGTCGCCGACTCAGGCGACGACAAGGCGCCGACCGGGCCCGGACCCAGCGCCGATCCAGCGCCGACCGAACACCGACCCCGCGCTGACCAGGCAAAACCCTCAAGCAAGGCATGAGGCTTCCTGGTGACGGGCCGGGCGCGGCAGCCCGTGGGCGTCGGGGGTCGCCGGTACTCTCGTACCCGTGAGCACCAAGCCGACCTCGAGCACCCCCGCCCTCTTCGAGAGCGCTCCGGCGACCGTCCCCGCGAACGGCCCCACCGGGCGCCCGCGTACCGAGTTCCCGACTCCTGCGCCTCTGTCGAGCCACGGCCCGGCCCGCATCATCACCCTCTGCAACCAGAAGGGCGGCGTGGGCAAGACCACCACGACGATCAACCTCGGCGCCGCGTTCGCCGAGTACGGCCGTCGTGTGTTGGCCATCGACTTCGACCCGCAGGGCGCTCTGACCGCCGGCCTCGGCGTGCAGTCGCATGACCAGGCCACGATCTACGACCTCATGATCGGTGCCGTGAAGGACGCCCACGACGTCATCGTGCCCACGCGTGTCGAGAACCTCGACGTCATGCCGGCCAACATCGACCTCTCCGCCGCCGAGGTCCACCTCGTCAACGAGGTCGCTCGCGAGCAGATCCTCGCGCGCATCCTGCGCCAGGTCAGCGACGAGTACGACGTCGTCCTGATCGACTGCCAGCCCTCGCTCGGCCTGCTGACCGTCAACGCCCTCACTGCGGCGCACGGCGTGCTGATCCCGCTCGAGTGCGAATTCTTCGCGCTCCGCGGCGTCGCCCTGCTCGTCGAGACCATCGAGAAGGTGCGCGACCGGCTGAACCCGGCGATCACGCTCGACGGCATCCTCCCGACCATGTTCGACTCGCGCACGCTGCACAGCCGCGAGGTGCTCGAGCGCGTCGTCGAGGCGTTCGACGACCAGGTGCTCGAGACCGTCATCGGTCGCACCGTGAAGTTCCCCGACGCGTCGGTCGCCGGCACGCCGATCACCAAGTTCGCCCCCGAGCACCCGGCGGCGCAGGCCTACCGCCAGCTGGCCCGAGAGCTGATCGCGCGTGGTGCCGCGGCCTGAGTCGGCGACCGCCGAGGTCGGCCCCGACGAGACCGCCCTCGCGGGTCCCGGGGTCTCGCCCGGCTTCGAGGTGCGGCTCGAGAACTTCAGCGGCCCGTTCGACCTGCTGCTCTCGTTGATCACCAAGCGCGAGATGGACATCACCGAGGTCGCACTCAGTGCCGTGACCGACGAGTTCCTGTCGTTCCTCCGCCGCATCGACACCGACGAGAACCTCGACCAGGCCAGCGAGTTCATCGTCGTCGCAGCCACGCTGCTCGACCTCAAGGTGGCGGGGCTGCTGCCGCAGGGCGAGCTCGTCGACGCCGAGGGCGTCGCACTGCTCGAGGCACGCGACCTGCTCTTCGCCCGGCTGCTGCAGTACCGGGCCTTCAAGCAGGCCGCCGAGTGGTTCGCGCAGCACGGCGCCGCCGAGGCCGAGCGGCACGCCCGCTCGGTGCGACTCGAGCAGAAGTACCGCGTCACGACCCCCGAGCTCGTCTGGACGCTCTCGCCCGACGACTTCGCCGCCCTCGCCACCCTGGCGCTGACGCCACGCGAGATCCCCACGGTCGGCCTCGACCACCTGCACGCCCCCCTGGTCAGCATCCGTGAGCAGGCGGCCATCGTCGTGTCGTTGCTGCGTCGCGGGGCGGTCCTCACCTTCCGCGAACTCGTCGCCGGCATCGACGAGAAGGGTGTCGTCGTCGCCCGGTTCCTGGCCCTGCTCGAGCTGTACCGTCACGCGTCCATCTCGTTCGAGCAGGTCGAGCCGCTCGGCGAGCTCAGCGTCCGCTGGGTGGCCGAGACCTGGACCGAAGAGAACCTGGCGGCGCTGGGGGCCGACTATGAAGGCTGACGTGACACGCGCCTCCTCGTCCCTCGAGACGCCCGAGGTCGAGGCGGCCGCCGGCCCCGCGAACGACACCACCGAGGCCGTCGCTCGCCAGCTCGAGGCGCTGCTGATGGTCGCCGACGAGCCGCAGACGCTCGTCGACCTGGCGACCGCCGTCGGCGCGCCGGTCGCCGCGGTGCAGCAGGCGATCACGGCGCTCGTGGCCGATTTCGACGGGGTCGGCGGCACCGTCCGGCGTGGTTTCGAGCTGCGTGAGGTCGGCGGCGGCTGGCGATTCTACGTGCGTGACGAGCACGATCCGGTCGTGCGCGATTTCGTGCTGACGCAGAACCCGACGAAACTGTCCTCAGCGGCTCTCGAGACGCTGGCGGTCATCGCCTACAAGCAACCCATCACCCGCAGCAGCATCGCCCAGATCCGGGCGGTCAACGTCGACTCGGTCGTCCGTACGCTGCTGGGTCGCGGCCTGATCACGGAGTCGTCCACCGACCCCGAGACAGGCGCCATCAACTACGAAACGACAGGCCTCCTCTTGACCCATCTCGGCATCAACTCGCTCGATGAGCTCCCGCTCATCTCGCCCCTCCTCTCGGACGGCCAAGGGGGGTTCGACGATGTCGCGTAGTCAGTCCTCCTCCGACGAGTCCGAGCTGGCCTCGGGCGAACGCCTGCAGAAGGTCATGGCGGCCGCGGGCGTGGCCTCGCGCCGCGTCAGCGAAGACATGATCGCCGCCGGTCGCGTGACGGTGAACGGCAAGGTCGTCACCGAGCCCGGCCGCCGCATCGACCCGGCGAAGGACAAGATCGTCGTCGACGGCAGCGCCGTGCAGCTCGACGCCACGCGTCGCTACGTCATGCTCAACAAGCCGGTCGGCATCGTCAGCACCCTGAGCGACGAGAACGGTCGCCCCGACCTGCGCCAGTTCACCGAGCAGTACGAAGAGCGCCTCTTCAACGTCGGCCGCCTCGACGTCGAGACGAGCGGCCTGCTCGTCCTGACCAACGATGGCGAGCTCGCGCACGTGCTCGCGCACCCGTCGTTCGGCGTGACCAAGACCTACATCGCGAAGGTCAAGGGCGTCGTCACGCCCTCGGTGCTCAACGAGCTCATGACCGGTGTCGAGCTCGACGACGGCCCGATCGCGGCCGACAAGGCGACGCTCGTCGCCGGTGGCGCGGGTCTCTCTCGCTCGTCCGACTCGTCGCTGATCGAGATCACGCTGCACTCGGGGCGCAACCGCATCGTCCGTCGCATGCTCGAGGCCGTCGGCCACCCGGTCATCGACCTCGTCCGCCGCTCGTTCGGCCCGCTCCACCTCGGCACGCTCAAGGTCGGCCACATGCGGTCGCTGACCAAGGTCGAGCTCGGGGCGATCCTCACGATCTCGCGCGACGCCACGGCGGACTCGACGGTCGACGCCGCCCCGATCACCGAGAGCCCCGACGCCCCCGTCGACGAGGCCGACGTCGTCGAGCTGGCCCTCGCCGACGACGAGGTCGAGAAGGACTACTACGACGAGGACGACGAAGAGTACGACCCCGCCACCGACGCCCGTGCCGAGCGCCGTCGGGCGGCGGCCCGCGACCAGGCCGAGTCGACCTCGCGCCGTGCGCAGGTCCGCCGAGAGCAGGAGGCGCGGCGCGGGCAACGCGACGAGCGACCGACCCGAGCTGGCTACCAGGGCAACCGGAACGACGGACGTTCCGGTGACGAGCGCCCCGTTCGTGGGTACCAGGGCAACAACGACGACGGACGAGGGCGCGAGGGGCGCCCGGCTCGCACCAAGTACCACGGGAGCGACGACCGTCCGGCTCGTGGTGGCTACCAGGGCCGGGACGGCCGTGGTGAGTCGCGCGGTGGCTACCAGGGTCGCAACGACGACGGTCGCGGTGAGTCGCGCGGTGGGTACCAGGGTCGCAACGACGACGGCCGGGGCCGCGATGAGCGCCCGGCCCGTGGTGGCTACCAGGGTCGGGACGGCCGCGGTGGGTCACGTCCCGGCTACCAGGGCCGCAACGACGACGGCCGCGGACGCGACGATCGCGGCGGCTTCGTGTCGCGCGACGACCGTGGTTCGCGTGGCGGGTTCGTCTCGCGCGACGACCGTGCTCCGCGGGGTGGCGGCGACCGTCCGCTGACCCCGGGTGAAGAGCGCGCGGCGGGCTACCCGAACCGCGACGCCAACCGTGACCCGCGCACCGGACGCCCCTCCGGCATCCGTGCCGGCGGCAAGGCGACCAACCGAGGCTGGGTCGACCGCGGCGCGGCCGAGCGCGGCGAAGACGAACGAGGCGGTCGTGACGACCGCCGTACCGACGGCGGCTACCAGGGCGGGCGCGACTCGCGCGACGACCGTGGGAGCTCGCGTGGCGGGTACCAGGGCCGGGACGACCGTGGCGGTCGTGACGACCGTGGTGGTTCGCGTGGCGGCTACCAGGGCCGGGACGAGCGCGGCGGTCGTGACGACCGTGGCTCGGCGCGTGGCGGCTACCAGGGCCGTGAGCAGCGTGACGACCGTGGAGAGCGTGGTGACTCTCGCGGCGGCTACCAAGGTCGCGACGACCGAGGTGGCTCGCGCAGCGGCGGGTACCAGGGTCGCGACGATCGTGCAGGACGCGACGGATCGCGGAGCGGCGGCTACCAGGGCCGTGAGCAACGCGACGACCGTGGCGGTTCGCGCGGCGGTCCCGCGCGCGGCCCGCGAGACGACCGCGGCGGCCGTGACGAGCGTGGCGGCCGTGACGAGCGCGGCGGCGATCGTCCGTACCGTGGCCGACCCGACGCCGGGGGACGTGGTCCTCGAGGGGGCGGCCGGTCGTGACCGACGCGCACCGCGCCTCCTCGGCTGACGATGCCGCCACGCTCGACGCGCCGATCGACGACGCGCAGACGGCTGGCGCGCTGACCGCTGACGCGCTGACGTCCGGCAGCCGGCGGCTGGCAGGCCAGGTGCGCATCGTCGGTTCGGGTCTGCTCGGTGCCAGCATCGGTCTGCGACTGCGTCAGCACGGGGTCGACGTCATCCTCGACGACGTGTCGCCGGCCGCGCGCAGCCTCGCCGTCGACTACGGCGCCGGGCGGGCACCCGCTGACGGCGACGACCCCGTGCTCGTCGTCGTCGCCGTGCCGCCCGACGTCACCAGCGACATCGTCGCCCGCGAACTCGACGCCTGGCCCGAGGCGCTCGTGACCGACGTCGCGTCGGTCAAGGTCGCCCCGCTCGCCGAACTGCGGGCGCGCGGCGCCGACGTCTCGCGCTACATCGGCTCGCACCCCATGGCCGGGCGCGAACGCGGGGGAGCCGTCTCGGCTCGCGCCGACCTCTTCGTCGGTCGGCCCTGGGTCATCGCCGGGCACGACGACATCACGTACCGACGCGCCGCCGCCGTCGAGGACCTGGCGCTCGACCTGGGCGCGACCCCGGTCGAGATGACGCCGGAAGAGCACGACGCCGGCGTCGCCCTCGTGAGCCACGCACCGCAGGTCGTCGCCTCGCTGATGGCGACCCGGTTGCGCGACGCGCCCGACGCCTCGCTCGGTCTCGCGGGCCAGGGCGTCCGGGACGTCACGCGCATCGCGAGCAGCGACCCGGTGCTCTGGACGCAGATCCTCGGGGCGAACGCCTCACGAGTGGCCGACGTGCTGCGCGACCTTCGCGCCGACCTCGACCGGGTCGTCGGCGCCCTCGAGGCCCCGGACGCTCCCGGCAGCCGGCGCACCGTGGCCGAGAGCATCGGCGCGGGCAACGGCGGCGTCGCCCGTCTGCCCGGCAAGCACGGACAACGGACCCAGTTCAGCTCGGTGATCGTCATGGTCGACGACACCCCCGGGCAGCTGGCCCGCCTGCTCACCGAGATCGGTGAGATCGGCGTCAACCTGGAAGACCTGCGGCTCGAGCACTCGCCGGGTGCGCAGGTAGGACTCGCGGAGGTATCGATCGTGCCCGAACAAGAAGACCGACTCGTGACCGAGCTCGAAGCCCGGGGCTGGACCGTCGCGGGGGCGTTCGCATGAGCGGCGACCCCCGGGCCACCGGCCCCGTCGGCTCGGCCGACGTCGACCCCGAGCGTTCGCCGGGGGAGCACGGCGTCGGCGGTCCCGCCGGCGAGGCCCACGTCGAAGAGCTGCGCGCCGAGACCGCCGAGGCCGTGCACCGCCACGTCGTGGTGGCCGTCGACGGACCGGCCGGAAGCGGCAAGTCCAGCGTCAGCCGCGCCTCCGCTGCTTCCCTCGGCTTCGACTACCAAGACACGGGGGCGGCCTACCGGGCTTTCGCCCTGCACGCCCTCGACAGCGGCGTCGACCTCGACGACGCCGAGGCCGTCATCGCGGTCTTGCCGACGTTCCACTACGCGATCGGGATCGACCCGGCCCGCGCCTCCTCGGTGACGATCGGTGGTCGCGACGTGACGGACGAGATCCGTACGCCGCGCGTGACGACCGCCGTCAGCCACGTGGCCAAGGTGCCCGAGGTCCGCCGGTTCATGGTCGACCTCTTCCGCCGCATCATCGCGTCGACCGACAAGCCGGGCATCGTCACCGAGGGGCGCGACATCACGACCGTCGTCGCACCGGATGCCCAGGTCAGAATCCTGTTGACCGCCAGCGAAGCCGCTAGAATGGCCAGGCGTTCGGCCGAGGTGACCGGGCAGAGTGCCGAAGAGACAGCTCGGCAGCTCTCGACCCGCGACCGGCTCGACAGCAAGGTCGTCGACTTCATGACCGCCGCACCCGGCGTCTCCACCGTCGACTCCACCCAACTCGACTTCGACCAGACCGTGCAGGCCGTGGTCGAGCTCGTGCGAGCGAGCACCCCCATTTCTTAAGGAAGTCCCCATGGCAGACGACGACAAGTACCCCGAGCTCGACGAGCAGATGGTCGACCGCATCCAGACGATGCCCGACGAGGACGCCGACCAGCGCGCCCGGGCCCTGCGTGCCGGCCTGACCGACTACGACCTCGACGAGGGCGACATCGACGTCCTCGAGGGCGCCGAGTGGGACCCTGACGCACTGACCTACGCCCCGGCGCTGCCGGTGCTGGCCATCGTCGGCCGACCGAACGTCGGCAAGAGCGCCATGGTCAACCGCATCCTCGGGAGGCGCGAGGCCGTCGTCGAGGACAAGCCCGGTGTCACGCGCGACCGCGTCTCGTACAAGGCCGAGTGGGGCGGACGCCGCTTCACCCTCGTCGACACCGGCGGGTGGGAGCCCGACGCGATCGGCATCGACCGCTCGGTCGCCATGCAGGCCGAGATCGCGGTCGACCTGGCCGACGCCGTGCTGTTCGTCGTGGACGTCAACGTCGGGGCGACCGCCACCGACGAAGCCGTCGTGCGCATGCTGCGGGCCTCGCACAAGCCCGTCATCCTCGTCGCCAACAAGAGCGACGACGCCCGCAAAGACCTCGAGGCCGCGTCGCTGTGGTCGCTGGGGCTCGGCGAGCCGTTCCCCGCGTCGGCCCTGCACGGCCGCAACGTCGCCGACCTGCTCGACCTCTGCATGACCAAGCTGCCCGCGGTGTCGACCGTGGCCAAGCAAGAGATCGGCGGCCCGCGTCGCGTCGCGATCCTCGGTCGACCGAACGTCGGCAAGAGCTCGCTCCTCAACAGGGCTGCGGGCGAAGAGCGCGTCGTCGTCAACGAGCTGGCCGGCACGACCCGCGACCCCGTCGACGAGCAGGTCGAGATCGCCGGTCGTGTGTGGACCTTCGTCGACACCGCCGGAATCCGCAAGCGCGTCCACCTGCAGCAGGGCGCCGACTTCTACGCGTCGCTCCGCACCTCGGCAGCGCTCGAGAAGGCCGAGGTCGCCGTCGTCGTGATCGACGTCACCGAGCAGATCTCGACGCAAGACCTGCGCATCATCGACCTGGTGCTCGAGTCGGGCCGTGCGCTCGTGCTCGCGTTCAACAAGTGGGACCTCTTGGACGACGACCGTCGCCGCTACCTCGAGCGTGAGATCGAGCAGGACCTCGACCATGTGTCGTGGGCCCCGCGCGTCAACATCTCGGCCCGCACGGGTCGTCACCTCGAGAAGCTCGTCCCCGCCCTCGAGCTCGCCCTCGAGTCGTGGGACACCCGCATCCCGACCGGCAAGTTCAACGCCCTGCTCGCCGAGCTCGTCGCCGAGCACCCGCACCCGCTGCGGTCCGGCAAGCAGCCGCGCATCCTGTTCGGCACCCAGGCCGCGAACCGCCCGCCGACCTTCGTGCTCTTCACGACCGGGTTCCTGGACCCGCAGTACCGCCGGTTCATCACGCGGCGACTGCGCGAGATCTTCGGTTTCGAGGGCACGCCGATCACGGTGAACATGCGCGTGCGCGAGAAGCGCAAGCGCCCGTAGTCCCTCTCTCGTGCCTGTCCCGTCGACGGATCGGCACCGCCCGCAGGCTCGCCTGTGGACTGAACGCCCGGTTGTGGATCGTTTCCACACCGGGCGTTCTGCATTGCTAGGGTGGCTCCCATTGGCCGCGATATTTGAATGTCGCATGATGGAGGGCGAGGGTGCATGGCAGACCTGGTGGTGGACGAGAAGACGTTGACGTCCGTTGCGTGGCGGGTGTCGACGGCGGCCGTCGACGCCGAGGTGTCGGCGACGCTGACACTCAGGACGGCGGCCGACGTCGGCTCACCGACCGTGGCGGGGGTCCTCGACGAGGCGACGGGGCAGTTGGTGAGACGGGCGGGGTTGGCCGTCGAGGCCATCCAGGCGGTGGGTGACTTCACGACGACGTTCGTGCGCGAGTTCGAGCAGGTCGAGTCCCGGCTCGCTGCCGGCCTGCCGGCGGACGACCTGGCAGGGGCGGGGTCGAAGTGAGCACCGACGACGACCCGGGCGTGGGCTCGGTGGAGGGCATCAGGCAACTCGCCAAGACGAGGCGAACCGAGGTCGACGACCTCGAGGTGGCTGCCTACCGGTTGGCCGAGGCAGCGAGTTGGGGTGCCGAGTGCTGGCGGGGTCGGTCGGGCGAGCAGTTCGTCGCGTCGATGACCGACGTGTCCACCGAGGTGAGTGCTGTGGCTCGGGGCCTCGAACACCATGCGGCGGCGCTCGAGGCGTATGCGGTCGACGTGTCGTTGATCCAGGGGTCTCAGCAGACCCTGGAGGCGCGGCGTGCGATGGCCGAGCAGAACATCCTCTCGACGGGGGTCGCTCTGAAGACGATCATGCGCGAGGCGCAGGACGCGGCGCGGGACGACCTGATCGGCATCGTCGTGGAGTCCGAGTACCGCTCGGGTGAACGGTCGACCTTGCAGCGTCGCATCGACGACGAGCAACGAGAACTCGAGGTCGTGGCGGGTTTGTGGGCCGACCTGGTCGAAGAGCGGGCTGCGGCTGATCGCCGGTGCATCGCTGCGCTGCAGAGCCCCGAGGCGATGGGGGCGTTGCCGCAGGTGACCGGGGAGGCCCTGGCCGCGGGGGCGTCCGAGGAATTGCTGGCGTTGCTGGCAGGGCTCTCGGCCGCCGAGCTGACGATGCTGCTCGAGCAGCACCCCGAACTCGTCGACAAGGCGTTCCTGGCCGATCCCGAGCGGGTGCGGGCCTGGTGGGACGAGCTCGGGCAGCAGGGTGCACGGAACGCCGACGACTTGACGGCGGTGCAGGTGGCGCTGGTGCGAGGGGCGCCGGCGATCATCGGAGCGCTCGACGGTCTGCCGCCGTCGGTGCGGGTCGCGGCGAACGTGTTCAACGCGAAGCGTCGGATGGCCGAGATCGACGAGATGGTGGGGCCGATCAAGCGGCGGGGGCTGGAAGGCGACGATGAGCTGCTGGCCGCGCTGGCGCGCGAGCGCGCGTACCTCGGGCGAGCGGTGGCGGAACCGCCGACGGTTCAGCTGTACCTCTTCGATCCGTCGAAGAGTCGCATCATCGAGATGATCGGGGACTGGAACGAATCGACCAGGACGGTGCTGACCTACGTGCCGGGGACGCTGACGAAAATGGATTCGTTCTACCGCGAGCCCGGAACGGTGCAGCAGATGGCATGGTGGCTGCACGACAGCGACGCAAGCAAGACCACCGTCGCGTTCGTCTTCAAGGACGGATTCTTTCCTGGAGGGGCGGAGGGCGGGAAGAACCCCGCCGAGTTCGTCGGCGCCTTCGCCGAGGCGAACGACCCCGAGTTCGCTCGTAAGGCGAGCAAGACCCTGTATGACTTCCAACGAGGATTGGCGGTCGACCCGGTCTCGCTCAAGCCCGGCCATCGAGAGATCGCCATCGGCCACAGCTGGGGGCTCGCGAACATCACCTCGGCCGAGGTGCGGGGTGCCACCTACGACAAGGTGATCTCGCTCGCCGGTGCGGGCATGCCGCCCGAGTGGCAGGCGCGTCCCGGGACGACTTACACCGACTACAGCTACTGGGACTTCCTTCAGGCGGCCCAGCGCACGGGTGGTGTCTGGGAAGGTCGTAACCCGAACCGGTCGGATGAGTTCGATTCCAAGGGGTACTACCTGGGCCCCGAAGACCTCAAGCTCGGTGACTCTGGATGGACGATCGTCCCGCCGTCGAGGATCGACGACAACCATGCTCTCGTCGCCGAGACGGGGGCAGACAATGATCAGGTCCTGACTGACCTGTGGGAGGAACTGTACGGCCATGACCAGTAGGCGGTCGTCACCTGTAATAGCGCTGTCCGCAACGATCGCACTGGGTCTCGCAGGATGTTCTGCTCATGTCTCATCTTCACGAGAGGGAAGTCTCATGTCCGAAGGGGCGACCGCCGTCGACCTGCCAGCACTTCGCGAGGGCATTCGTGCATCGCAGCGGGCGCTGGCGCAGTTCGTGCCCGAAAATCACGTGCTGAGCGTGGACGAGTCTCCGAATGGCGTTTTGATGTCATGCCCTGGTCAAACACATCGATGGACTGGCGTAACCACGGTCGAGTATTCGGCCGGCTTCGACATCGATTCCCTGTACGCAACTATGGAGGAAGGCCTGGCCGAGTCGTCGGAGTTCTCGACGAAACGGGAAGAGAGTCGATGGGGCGGTGATCGGCTCGTCGTGGAGGATGCTGCCGGAACGCGCTACACGATTCGCCACGTGCCCCAAGCGTCAAAGGTTCAGATCGCCGCGAGTTCATGGTGCTTCACGGTTCAGCCCGGGCAGACGAACGGTGGTCAGTTCTGAGGGTGGGGTAGTGCGTCATTGGCGTTCTGCAGGCTCTCGTATCTCCTGATGTAGGCGCAGCCGACCGGTGGTGTCTGGGGCGGGCGGAACCCGAACCGGTCGGGAAAGCTCGAAAGGCGTGGTTGCTTTGTGAGTCCCCTTGACGTGGAACTGGAAGAAACCAGGCCAGCTACAGCCCGGTCTGGAAGCTAGACGACAACCATGCGGTCCTCGCGCATTGAGGCAATGACAATGCGGTCGCGACAGCTGCCCTGAAAGAAGAAATTCACCTCAATGATTCGAAATGATGTGGGGCGCATCTCGGTACGGTGTGCAGCCTTGTTCGTAGTGGTGTCCTGCCTCGTCGTGGGTTGCGCAAGGGAAACCCCGGAAGGGCTCGAGCAGATGAAATACATAGACGAGGAGACCGACCGAGTGGATCTTCCGGCCCTGAAACGCGACATCATGGTGACTCAACGAGAACTGGCATCCATGGGGGATGCGGAGAGCATCGTGGGCATTCTGGAGCCAGCCGAAGGGGTCCTGATGTCGTGTTCCGGGGGGCGACACCAATGGACGGGGTCGACGACGATCGAGTACGCCGAAGCCCCAGAACAAGAGGCGTACTTCTCCCTGGTGGAATCGCAACTGGCTGACTCCGCGGACTTCCGTACCGAACGGGTGTTCACGCCTGACGGCAGAGACGAATGGCTCGTTGTGTGGAGCAGAGATGGAACCCGATATTCCATCACGGTCTACACGGGGCGCTCGAAGGTGCAGGTGTCGTCGAGTTCGTGGTGCTTCACGGTTCAGCCCGGGCAGACAGAGGGTGGTGAGTTCTGAGGGTGGGATAGGGCACCATTGGTGTTCGTGAGACGAGCGGACGGGGTGCGAGGGTGACGGGCGCTGGGCTGTGGCACCGCGCCTCCTCGGGGGTGGGGTTGTCGGCCGCGGCCGACCGGGTGTGGCAGCGGCTGCAGCTCGACCGGCTCGCCGGCGGGCGGCACTCGGGATACGTGATCCACGAAGACATGCGGCAGCACCCGCGGACCGTCCGCAGCTTCGTCGGCATCCGGTGGTTGCTGTTCGGCGAGACCGTCGTCGGACTGACCGCCATCTTCATCGCCGCCGTCCTCACCAGCCGCGGAGAACACGTGCCGTGGGCGGTGTGGTTCCGGTCCACCGTCGTCCTCTTCATCACCGCCTCGCTCTACGTCTTCGCCTGGCGGGCACAGCTCGGCTACTACTGGGCCTACTCACGCCTCCGCCTGTTCAGTCGCATCTTTCCAATCGTGACGCTGATCGTCGCTACCATCCCCGGGCTCTACCCCGGATGGATGGTCGTCGAGCAGATCGTCTTCTCGCTGCTGATGATCGGCATCGGCGACCTGCTCACCAGTGACCACATGCGCGCGGCGTTCCCGCGGCCGGCCAAGCCCGGCGTCGCCGACAGCGCGAGCTGAGAGCCCGCTCGCCCCGCATCACGCCACGAGGTAAACAACCCGCCATGCGATTCCGTGGCGGGTTGTTTATTTCGTGGCGGCCAGGCGGGCACGCGGGCAGGCGGGCAGGCGGGAAGGGAGGAAGGCGGGAAGGCGGGGAGGGAGGAAGGCGGGAAGGCGGGGAGGCGGGTACGCGGGCAGCCTGGCAACCGAGCTGGCGGGCGCGCAGGCGGGAAAGGCGGGTACGCGGGCGGCCTGGCAGCCGAGCTGGCGGGCGGGCGGGCAGGCGGGCAGTCGAGCAGCCGAGCTGGCGGGCAGGCGGGCAGTCGAGCTGGCGGGCGCGCTGGCGGGCTTGCTGGCGGGGCAGGCAGGCGGGCCAGCGGGGCGGCCGCAGGCCCGAGGAGGCCCGGTCTAGTCGCCCGCGCTCGGCGCCATCTCGACGTCGGCGGGCTCGACCACGTGCCCGTCGCCCGTGACGAACGCGACCCGCACGGGTTCGCCCGACCGGGCGACGCTGAACCGGCGTGCGGCGCCGTCGGGGTGCGGATCGTGCTCGTCGCCCCAGACGGCGAGGGCGGCCAGCACGGGAGCGAGGTCGCGGCCGGCGTCGGTGAGCAGGTACTCGACGCGCTCTCGGGCCCCGTCTTCTCGGTAGGTCGACCGCTCGAGCACGCCCGCAGCGACCAGCGAGTCGAGCCGCGCGGTCAGCACGTCGGGCGACAGGCCGAGCCGCGCCCGGAACTGCGAGAACCGCGTGTGCCCGAGCAGCGCCTCGCGCACGATGAGCAGTGCCCAACGCTCGCCGAGCAGGTCCAAGCTGCGCGCGATGCCGCAGCGCGGGTCGAGGGGTCCACGAGATGCCATGCCGACACCCTACCTCGATAGGCTTTTCGTATCCAGGGTGCTAGCGTCGCCGTCATGCCTCGTGATTTCGCTGCTTCCGTTCGTCCCACCGGGCCGGACCGGCTCGCGTTCTGGACCTGCGCCTCCGTCCTCGCCCTCGCCCTGTGGACGAGCGGCGCCGCGACGCCGGTCTACCCGCTCTACGCGACCGACTGGCAGCTGACGCCCCTCGTGACGACCGCGATCTTCGCCGTCTATCCGCTCGTCCTCGTCGTCGTGCTGCTCGTCTTCGGCAGCCTCAGCGACACGATCGGTCGGCGGGCGAGCATCCTCCTCGGCGTGAGCGCGTCAATCGTGGGCGTGCTGCTGTTCGCCCTCGCGCCGAACGTCGGCTGGGTGCTGGTCGGCCGCGCGTTCATGGGCCTCGGCGTCGGCCTGTCGCTCAGCCCCGCCACCGCCGCCATGATCGACATCGCCGGGCCCGTCAACTCCGCCCGCGCCGGAGCCATCAGCACCGCCTCCACTGCCGTCGGCCTCGTCTTCGCGACGCTGCTCGGGGGAGCGCTCGTCCAGTACGCGCCCGAACCGCTGCACCTCACGTACTGGGTGCTGCTCGTCGTCGAGGTCGGCGTGATCGTCCTCGTCTGGCGGCTGCCGCGGGACCGGGACGAGCAGGCCGGGCACTGGAGGCCACGGTGGCCGAGCGTGCCACGCGCGCTCCTCGGGGCCGTGGGGGCCGCGGCCGTCTGTGTCAGCGCCTCCTATGCTCTGGGGGCGGTCGTGCTCTCGCTCGGAGCCGAGATCGGCGTAACCTTGATCGGCAGCGACAACGCGTTCGTCACCGGTGCGGTGATCGCCCTGTCGATGGTGGTCATCGCCGTGGTGGCGCTGGCGTCGCGACGGGTGCCGGTGGTGGTCGCCGTCGTCGTGGCGGCGGTGGCGACGGCGCTCAGCTTCACGGCGCTGGTGCTGGCCGCGGCACAGCAGTCGTTGGGATTGTTCCTGGCGTTCTGCGTGCTGTCGGGGGTCGGCTACAGCCTGTTCTTCGCGTCGGGGCTGGGGATCGTGTCGCGGTTCGCTCCGGAGCATCACCGGGCCGGGACGCTGTCGGCGGTCTACCTCGTCGCCTACCTGGTGCAGGGGGCGACCGCGCTGTGGCTCGGCGCGCAGGCGACCCGCGGAGGGCTCGAGAGCGCCGTCGACGTCGGCGCCCCGGCCATCGTCGGGCTGGCGCTCGCGGCGATGGTGGCCGTCGTGGTCGTGATGCGCGGGCGGGAGCGGCGCGGGCGGGAACGGCGCGGGCGGGTCGCGGCGTAGGGACGGCCTGCGGCGGTCGGCACAGCTTGCGGCAGTCAGCAAGTCTGCCCGGGCAGGTCGCGGCGGAGAGCGGCAGGGAGCAGAGCGTAGGAGGCGCGGGTCGGGCGGGAGGCGCGGCGTGCGGACGGTGC
>NZ_MJGS01000008.1:0-20964 GCF_001864945.1 Frigoribacterium sp. MCBA15_019
CGAGGGGCCGTCGTCGTGTGTCACGGACCGATCGCCCGAGCGGGCGGCCGGTCGAGGGTGCGACCGTGACCGCCCGTCAGGAGGCGCGGGTCAGCCGCCGACGAGCGTCGCGACCGCGGGCAACAGCCCCACGACCAGCAGCAGGATCATGCCGCCGGCCGTGAGAGCTGCGACCTTGCGCCCACCGGTGACGGGCGACGCGGTCGACCGCGGCGGCGCCGGCTCGGCGGGGACACGGCTGACCCGGGCGCTGCGCGGGGCGGCGACCGCCGTGCGAGAGACGGAGGGGAGGGGGATGCGGGTGGTGCTCATGGGTCGACTCCTTCGTCGTCCGGTCTGACGTCGTCGTCAGCGCGCCCGGCACGGGCGTGCGTTCATGGTACGTCCGACGCCGGGGCGACGCCACGCGGCGTGACCGGCGATCAGCCCGCGTAGGCCCCGACGAGCCGCACCGCGCCTCCGTCGACTCCCTTGGCTCCCTGTTCGAACCCGGCGAGATCGCGCTGCCCGGTCGAGACGGTGCCGACGGGCCAGGTCACGATGCCGTCGGCCTCGAGGGCCGAGGTGACCGCGTCGGCCTGCGACGCGGCGACGACGGCGATCATGCCGATGCCGAGGTTCCAGGTGCCCTCGCTCGATTCGAGGGTCGAGCCGGCCAGGTCGCTCAGCACCCGGAAGACGGGCAGCGGGGACCAGGTCGAACGGTCGACCTCGGTCCACGACCCGCGGGGAAGCACGCGGGCGAGGTTGGCCGCGATGCCGCCCCCGGTGACGTGGCTGAGCGAGTGGATCGCGCCGTCGAGCGCGGGGTCGTCGAGCACGCGCAACAGGGGTGCCGTGTAGAGCCGCGTCGGTTCGAGCAACGCCTCGCCGACGGTGCCCGAGAACTCGGGCAGGGTGTCGTCGTAGCCGAGGTCGCGCGACGCGAGGATGTGGCGCACGAGCGAGAAGCCGTTCGAGTGCACGCCCGACGAGGCGAGGGCGAGCACGACGTCGCCGTCGTCGACGAGGTGCGGACCGAGCTGGCGCCCCGACTCGACCGCACCGACCGCGGCACCCGCCACGTCGTAGTCGTCGGGCCCGAGCAGGCCGGGGTGCTCGGCCGTCTCTCCGCCGACGAGGGCGGTGCCCGTCTCGCTGCAGGCGCGGGCGATGCCCTCGACGATCGAGGCGATGCGAGCCGGCACCACGCGGCCGCAGGCGATGTAGTCGGTCATGATCAGCGGCCGGGCACCGACGACGACGATGTCGTCGACGACCATGCCCACCAGGTCTTGCCCGATCGTGTCGTGCTTGTCGAGCGCCTGCGCGATCGCGACCTTCGTGCCGACGCCGTCCGTCGACGTGGCGAGCAACGGCTTGTCGAAGTCCTTGAGGAACGACACGTCGAACAGCCCGGCGAACCCGCCCACGCCGCCGACGACCCCGGGGCCGTGCGTGGCGCTGACGGCCGCCTTCATCAGCTCGACCGCCCGGTCGCCGGCGGCCGTGTCGACCCCCGCTGCGGCGTAGGAGGCGCTGGTCGAGTGGGCAGAGGAGGTCGCCATTCGTTCATCCGTTCGGTGTCGCTCTAGACTGTCGCGGTAACCCCAACTCTACGGTCTGGAGCCAGATCCGCATGTGCGGCATCGTCGGTCTCGTCGCGCACGAGCCAGCAAATCAACTCGTCTACGATTCGCTCCTCCTCTTGCAGCACCGCGGGCAGGACAGCACCGGCATCGCCACCGCCGAGGGCGGCATCTTCCACGTGCACAAGACCAAGGGGCAGGTTCGCGAGGGCTTCCGCACCCGCGACATGCGTGCCCTGCTGGGCAACATGGGCCTCGGCCACGTGCGCTACGCCACCAAGGGCGCGGCCAGCAACGAGCAAGAGGCGCAGCCGTTCTACGTGAACGCGCCCTACGGCATCGTGCTGATCCACAACGGCAACCTGACGAACACGCGTGAGCTCACCAGCGAGCTCTTCCACGTCGACCGCCGTCACCTCAACACCAACAGCGACACCGAACTGCTGGTCAACGTGCTCGCGCACGAGCTGCAAGAGCAGGTCAACGGCAGCGAGCTCGACCCCGAGCAGATCTTCGCGGCGGTCACCCGCGTGCACGACCGGGTGCAGGGCTCGTACGCGGCGATCGCCATGATCGCCGGCCACGGGCTGCTGGCCTTCCGCGACCCGTTCGGCATCCGCCCGCTGGTGCTCGGTCGCCGTCTCGCCGCCGACGGCGTCCGCGAAGAATGGATCACCGCCTCCGAGTCGCTCGTGCTCGAGTCCGGCGGTTACGAGATCGTCCGCGACGTCGCGCCCGGCGAGGCCGTCTTCATCTCGCTCGACGGGCAGATGGTGTCGAAGCAGTGCCACGCCAGCCCGCGGCTCATCCCCTGTTCGTTCGAGTACGTCTACCTGGCCCGCCCCGACTCGATCATGAACGGCATCTCGGTCTACGACGCCCGCCTGCGCCTCGGCAACCGACTGGCCGACACGATCGTCGCGCACTCTCCGATCGGCGACATCGACGTCGTCATGCCGATCCCCGACTCGTCACGCCCCGCGGCCATGCAGGTCGCCCAGAAGCTCGGCATCGAGTACCGCGAGGGCTTCTACAAGAACCGCTACGTCGGCCGCACGTTCATCATGCCGGGGCAGGCCGAACGCAAGCGGTCGGTGCGCCAGAAGCTCAACGCGATGTCGAGCGAGTTCAAGGGCAAGAACATCCTGATCGTCGACGACTCGATCGTCCGCGGCACGACCTCGCGCGAGATCGTCGAGATGGCCCGGGCCGCCGGCGCGAACAAGGTGACGTTCACCTCGGCCGCTCCCCCGGTGCGCTTCCCTCACGTGTACGGCATCAACATGCCGTCCCGGCACGAGCTGGTCGCCCACGACCGGAAGATCCCCGAGATCGCGCGCGAGCTGGGTGCCGACCACCTCATCTACCAAGAGGTCGCCGACATGCAGGCCGCCATCACCGAGGGCAGCGACGTCACCGAGCTCGAGATGAGCTGCTTCACGGGCGAATACGTCACCGGGACGGTCAGCCCCGAGTACCTCGCCTGGGTCGAGGCCAACCAGCTCAGCTGAGCCGGCGCGTCCGTCGGCACCCGCGCCTCCTGCGTTCTCCGCCGCCGGTACGCCCGTCGCCACCCGCACCTCGCCCCCGCTTCCACCCCCTGGGGGAGGCGCGGTGTCGGCGGGCGTCCCTAGGCTGGGGGCCATGAGCGACGTCGGCATGCCCCGCCCCGAACCGACCGCGACGCCTCCGGCGTCCGCACTGCAGATCACCGGCCTGCGCAAGGCCTTCGGCGACAAGGTCGCCGTCGACGGCATCGACCTGACCGTGCCGACGGGCTCGTTCTTCGGCCTCGTCGGCCCGAACGGCGCCGGCAAGACGACCGCGCTCTCGATGGCGACCGGGCTGCTGCGTCCCGACGCGGGCCGCATCGAGGTGCTCGGCGTCGACGTCTGGTCCGATCCGACGCACGCCAAGTCGCTCGTGGGCGTGCTGAGCGACGGCATCTCGCTCTTCGACCGCCTCACCGGCGAGCAGCTCGTCACGTACCACGGCCTGCTCAACGGCATGAGCCGCGAGACGACGGCGCAGCGGGTCGGCGATCTGCTCGACCTGCTCGACCTGCGCTCGGCCGGCGGCACGCTCGTCGTCGACTACTCCGCGGGCATGACCAAGAAGGTGGCCCTCGCCTGCGCGCTGGTCCATGCGCCGCGCCTCCTCGTCCTCGACGAGCCGTTCGAGTCGGTCGACCCGATCTCGGCCGCGAACATCCGCGACATCCTGCACGGTTACACACAGAACGGCGGCACGGTCATCGTGTCGAGCCACTCGATGGACCTCGTCCAGCGCATGTGCGACCACGTCGCCGTCATCGCGGCGGGGCGCGTGCTCGCGGCCGGCACGACCGACGACGTGCGGGCCGGCTCCACCCTCGAAGACCGCTTCGTCGAACTCGTCGGCGGTCGCCAGCACAACGAGGGGCCGTCGTGGTTGCGCACCTCCTGAGTCTGCGCTGGCGGGTGCTGCTGAACGGCTTCAAGCGCAGCACCTGGCAGATCGTCGCAGCGGTCATCGGCGGGCTCTACGGTCTCGGCGTGCTCGCCGCGGTCGTCGCGGGCCTCGTCGCCCTCTCGTTCGCGCCCGAGCGCTGGGCCTGGACGGCCGGCGTGCTCGGCGGCTCGCTCGCGGTCGTCGGCTGGGTCGTCGTGCCGTTCGTCGCCCGGGGCTACGACCAGACCCTCAGCGTCTCGAAGCTGCGTCAGTTCCCCTTGCCCGCCGACCGCCTCCTCGTCGCGCTGTTCGTCGCGGGGCTGCTGGGCATCCCGGGCATCATCACGCTCGTCGCCGCCCTCGCGACGACCTTCAGCTGGCTGCAGCACCCGCTGTCCGCCGTCCTCGCCCCGTTCTGCGGGCTGCTCGGTGTCTTCGTCTGCGTCGCGGCGTCCCGCGCGGTCGAGACCGCCACCAGTGCGCTGGGCGCCAAGCGTCGCTACCGCGAGCTGATGAGCGTCGCGATCTTCGTGCCCCTTATCCTGGCCGGGCCCCTGATCGGCCTGGTCGGCCAGGGCCTCAGCTCGCTCGGCGACGACCTGCCCCGCGTCGCCCACGCGCTGTCGTGGAGCCCGGTCGGCGCCGCCTGGTCGATCCCCGGCGACGTCGCCCTCGGCCGGCCGGGCGAGGCAGCCCTCAAGGCCCTCATCGCCGTGGCCACCCTGGGTGTACTCCTGCTGCTCTGGCGACGGGGCCTGGCGACGGCGCTCGTGGCGCCCCCGGCCGTCACGGCCACTGCGGCGTCCAAGGGCCTCGGACTCTTCGCGCGCTTCCCCGCGACGCCGACCGGCGCGGTCGCCGCCCGCACGGCCGTGTACTGGCTGCGCGACCCGCGGTACGGCGGGTCGCTGATCGTCGTCCCGCTGATGCCGGTCCTGGCGATCTTCCTGTCGTTCTCCCTCGACACGTCCTGGCCGCTGTACGCCATCGGCCCGGCCGTGGCCGCCCTGCTCGCCATCACGCTGGCCGCCGACGTCTCGTACGACGGCACGGCCTTCGCCGCCCACCTGTCGACCGGGCTGGCGGGTTCGGCCGATCGCGCCGGCCGCGTCCTGACGCTCGGGCTGTTCGCGGTGCCCTCGGTCGTGCTCGCCACGCTCGTCCCCCTGGCGGTGGTCGGGCGGCTCGACGTCGCCCCCGCGCTGCTCGGTGTCGGCCTGGGCCTCCTGCTCACGGGGTTCGGGGTCTCGAGCGTGGCTTCTGCGCTCTACCTCATGCCCGTCCCGGCGGCGGGCGAGAGCCCGTTCAAGTCGCCTCCCGGGGCCAACGTCACCTCGACCCTGGGGCTCTACGCCTCGTGGGCGATCGTCTTCGTGCTGGCACTGCCCGAGCTCGTGCTCGGCGTCGTGGCGCTGGTGCAGGGGTCGGTGCTGCTGGGGCTGCTGACGCTCGTCGTGGGCGTCGCCCTCGGGACCGTCCTGATGGTGGTCGGCATCCGACGTGGCGGACGCCTGCTCGATGCCCGGGGTCCCGAGCTGCTCACCCGGTTGCGGCGGGCTCGCGGCGCCTGACCCGGGCCGTCGGCCCGGACGTGCTCCCGACGTCGGTCGGGGTCGGTCCTCCGACGTGGGCCGAGGTCACGGTCGGTCGGCCGGACGACGTCAGGCGCGGTCGGAGTCGCCGTCGGTCACCTGGCGGGGCGCGGCGTCGGCCTCGTCGACCGGTACCTCGAGGCGTTCGCGTTCGACCTGGACGCGCTTCGCGCCGCGGCTGGTGACGCGCTCGGCGATGATGGCGACGATGCAGCCGACGGCCCCGCCGATCGTGAGCCCCCAGAGCGAGATGTACCCGTAGGTCTGCGCCACGCCCTCGCCCGAGTCGAACGGGAAGAGCGAGGTGACGATCAACGACACGACGACCCCGAGCGCCGCGCCCATGATCAAGAAGACGGGCACCTTGGGCGCTCGGCGCACGGTGACCTCGTCACGTTCGACGATCGACTCGGCGGCGCGTTCGACCGTGGGCTCGACGACGGGCTCGGGTCGCTGCTGGTCGTCGGGTGCGTTCGTCACCCGCCCATCATCCCAGAGGAGGCCGACGAGCGCCGACGCCCGTCTCGACGTCGAGCATGGCCCACCGAGGAGGCGCGGGTCAGCCCCGCTGCCAGGCGATCGGCACGTAGCCGGTCAGGTCCGCCCTGCTGCCGGAGGCCGACACGAGCGCCCCGGCCCGCGCCTCCTGCCAGCTGAGGTCGCCGGTGGCGAGTCGCACGAAGGTGGCGGCGTCGGTCTCGACGACGTTCGGCGGGGTGCCCCGGGTGTGGCTGAGGCCCTCGCGGAACTGCACGGCCCCGAACGGTGGCACGCGGACCTCGACCGTGGCCCCGGGTTCGCCGTCGGCGAGCACCTGCAGCAACCAGCGGACGGCCATGGCGGTCACCGGCCGCGGCGCGGTCTCGTCGGCGGCGAGCGCCGCCCGCACCTCGCCCACGGCGGTCGATCCCGCCGCGTCGTCGATCCGTGCCCTGGCCATGCGCCCACGCTACCCGCGGGCCGCTTCCCCGCACCGCACCTCCAAGGCTCCGCCTCGGACTCGGCACCGCGGCACACCCTCGGTAGGCTGTGGCGCGTGCGAATCCTCGTCCTCGGTTCCGGTGCTCGCGAGCACGCCATCATCACCGCCCTGCTGCGCGAAGACGCGGGCCACGAGATCGTCGCGGCCCCCGGCAACGCGGGCATCGCCGACCAGGTCGACATCGTGCACCTCGACCCGTCGAACGGTGCCGTCGTCACCGAGTACGCACTCGAGAACGACGTCGAGCTGGTCGTCGTCGGCCCCGAGGCCCCGCTGGTCGCCGGTGTCGCCGACGCCCTCCGCACTCGGGGCATCCCGGTCTTCGGCCCCGGCAAGAAGGCCGCGGCGCTCGAGGGCAGCAAGACCTTCGCGAAGCGCATCATGGACGAAGCCGGCGTGCCCACCGGGCGGGCCACGCGCGTGGGCACCCTCGACGAGGCCGTCGCGGTGCTCGACGACTTCGGCTCCCCCTACGTCGTCAAGGCCGACGGGTTGGCGGCAGGCAAGGGCGTCCTCGTCTCGGACGACCGCGACGCGGCGGTCGAGCACACCACCTACTGGTTGCAGCACGGGCCCGTCCTCGTCGAGGAGTTCCTCGAGGGGCCCGAGGTCTCGCTGTTCTTCCTCAGCGACGGCCACACGGTCGTGCCGCTCAGTCCCGCGCAGGACTACAAGCGCCTGCTCGACGGCGACGCCGGCCCCAACACCGGCGGAATGGGCGCCTACTCGCCGCTGCCCTGGCTGGGCGACCGCTTCGGCAGCGAGAAGGACTTCGTCGACGAGGTGCTCGACACCATCGCCACCCCGACGGTGCGTCAGCTCGAGTCCGAGGGGACGCCGTTCATCGGCCTCCTCTACGCCGGTCTCATCCTCACCGAGAAGGGCGTGCGCGTCATCGAGTTCAACGCCCGCTTCGGCGACCCCGAGACGCAGGTCGTCCTGCCCCGTCTGATCACGCCGCTCAGCGGACTGCTGCTCGCCGCGGCGACCGGGTCGCTCGGCAACCACGAGTCGCCGCGCTTCTCGTCCGACGTCGCCGTGACGGTGGTCCTCGCCAGCGAGGGCTATCCCGAGGGCGCCGTCAGCGGTCGCCCGCTGCACGGACTCGACGACGCGACCGCCGTCGCCGGCGTGCACGTCGCCCACGCCGCGACCGCCCGTCTCGACGACCAGCTCATCGCCACCGGCGGGCGCGTGCTCAGCGTGGTGGCCGAGGGGTCCGACTTCACCGAGGCCCGGGGTCGGGTCTACGAGGCCCTCGCGCGCATCGAGCTCGAGGGCGGCCAGTACCGCCACGACATCGCCGAACGGGTCGCCCGATGACCGCCCCCGAGGGCACCACGGCCCAGGCCGACGCGACCGCAGGAGGCGCGGCTCGCCAGGCCACGCCCGTCACTCCGGGCACCCCTCGCCACCTCGACGGCTGGACGCCCGTGTACTCGGGCAAGGTCCGCGACCTCTACGTCCCCGCACCGGTCGCCGGCTCGGTCGGCGACGCCGCCACCCTCGCCGACACCGAGCACGTTCTCGTCGTCGCGAGCGACCGCGTCAGCGCCTTCGACCAGGTGCTCGAGCCCGGCATCCCGGGCAAGGGCGCCCTGCTCACGCAGCTCAGCCTCTGGTGGTTCGCGCAGCTCGCCACCGTGCCGAACCACCTCGTCGATCCGACCACCGCCTCCGTCTCGTTGCCCGCGCAGGTCCGTGACCGCGCGATGCTCGTGAAGCCGCTCGACATGTTCCCCGTCGAGTGCGTCGTCCGCGGGTACCTGGTCGGCAGCGGCTGGGCCGAGTACCGCGAGCACGGCACCGTCTGCGGCATCCCGCTGCCCGAGGGACTGTCGAACGGCGACCGGCTGCCCGAACCGATCTACACCCCGGCGTACAAGGCGCCCCTCGGCGAGCACGACGAGAACATCTCGTTCGAGCGCACCGTCGAACTCGTCGGCGCCGAGACCGCGGCGGCCCTGCGCGACCGGTCGCTCGAGATCTACCGTCTGGCGTCCGACGTGGCCGAGGCCCGCGGGGTCATCCTCGCCGACACGAAGTTCGAGTTCGGCGCCGACCGCGCCACGGGCGAGATCACCCTGGGCGACGAGGTCCTCACGAGCGACAGCAGCCGCTTCTGGGACGCCGAGGTCTACGCCTCGGGCAACCGCACCCAGAGCTTCGACAAGCAGATCGTCCGCGACTGGCTCTCCGCGCACTGGGACGGCACGGGCGAAGCGCCTGCGCTGCCCGACGACATCGTCGCCCGCACGGCCGCCCGTTACCGCGAGCTGATCGAGCGCCTCACCGCCCGCTGACCCGGGCCCCGCGCCCGGCCCAGGGCTTCGCACCGCGTTTCGTGCACGGCACCGCATCGAGATCCGGTGCAGTGCACGAAACGCGGTGCACAGTCGGTCGGGAATGCCCGACGTGGCCGGCCGGTTCATTTCGGTGACGTGTCACCGACCGGGTGGCCACCCCGACCGACCAGACCGAGGGCACCCATGACCGACACCTCCGAGACCGACGCGACCCGCGCCTCCTCGTCCTCCGCAGCCGACTCGTCGGCGACGGGACAGCGGGCATCGGGTGCACGCACCGCCGACCTGCTCGCCGCCGACACCGGCATGGGTGCCGTCACCCTCCGGGTCGCCGACCTCGACGCGATGACCGCGTACTACCGCGACGCGGTCACCTTGACGGTGCTGACCGCCGAGCCCGCCGTGGGCCGCGTGGTCCTCGGCCGAGGAGCGACGCCGATCGTCATCCTCGAGCACGCACCCGAGCTGAGGCACGCGGGCCCGCGAGAGGCCGGCCTGTTCCACACGGCGATCCTCTTCGAGACCGAGGCCGACCTCGCCGCCGCCGTCTACGGCGTCGCGACCCGTCACCCCGGCACGTTCACCGGCAGCGCCGACCACCTCGTCAGCAAGGCCTTCTACTTCACCGACCCCGAGGGCAACGGCATCGAGCTCTACTGGGACCGTCAGCGCTCCGAGTGGTCCTGGACACACGGCCAGGTCGACATGGCGACCCTCGCCCTCGACCCGAACGCGTTCGTGCAGCAGAACGTCACCGAGGAGGCGCTGGCCGGCTCGGCATCCCGTCCCGCCACGGTCGGCCACGTGCACCTGAGCGTGGGCGACGTCGAGTCGGCCCACCGGTTCTACGTCGAGCAGCTCGGCTTCGAGACGACGACGCGTTTCGGGCCGCAGGCCCTGTTCGTCAGCGCGGGCGGCTACCACCACCACATGGCGATGAACACCTGGAACAGCGCCGGGGCCGGGCGTCGCCAACTGGGGCTGGGCCTCGGCCTCGTGCGCATCGAGGTGCCGACGTCCGACGATCTGGGCGCCCTCGGCGAGCGCCTCGACCACCACGGCGTCGCGACCCGCGACGACGGGCGGGTGCTGGGGTTCGACGATCCCTGGTCGAACCAGATCCAGGTGACCGTCCGACCGAGCTGACCACCGGCACCGCTAACGTCGAGGCATGCCTGCAGCCGAGTCCCCCACCTTCTCCACGACCCGCGAGGGCGATCTCACGCTCGACGACCACGAGGCGATCGCGGCGACGCTCGCCCGGGCGTTCCCGAGCTACGACCACTGGTACGCCGGGGCTCGCAGCTGGGCGGGCATGCAGCCCGAGCTGAGGGTCGTCGCGCGTCAGGGCGACGTCGTGGTGGCGCACGCCGGCCTGCGTCGCCAGTTCGTCACCGTCGGCGACGCCGACCTGCTCGTCACCGCGGTCGGCATGGTCGCCGTCTCGCCGACCGTCCAGGGCACCGGCCTCGGCGGCGAACTGCTCCGTCGGGTCGACGCGGCGCTGACGTCGCTCGACAGCGGCTTCGGCGTGCTCGAGACCGGCGACGACGTGCAGGGCTTCTACCGTCGCGGCGGCTGGCTGCCGCTCGACGGCCTCACGGCGCACTACACGGCGTTCAGCGCCGACGGCGCCGGCGTCCTCGTCACCCAGGACCACGGCTGGCTGCTCCGCGAGGGCACGCGCACCCTCGCCGACTGGCCCCAGGGCGAGCTGCACTGGAACGGTCAGATGGTCTGACCCGGGCGGCACCCGAGACCGCTCGAACCCCGGAACGCCGAGGAGGCGCGGTGACCGACGAACGGTCACCGCGCCTCCTGCGGTCTGTCGCGACTTGCGGCTACGCCGGGACGCCGACCTCGGCCGGGTCCTCGTTCGAGCCGGGAGCCTCGGGCTCGACGCCCTTGCGGACGCGCAGGCCCAGGGTGGGGTCGACGTTGGTCCAGTACTCGTAGACGCGCTCGCGCAGGGCGGGCTGGGTGACCTTCGAGACGTGGCCCACGATGTTCTGCACCAGGCGGTCGCGCTCCTCGTCGTTCAGCACCTCGCGGACGAGCGTGCCGGCCTGGCCGAAGTCGTCGTCCTCGGGGTGCAGCGTCACGGACGAGCGGACGAGCTCGCCGTCGCTCTCCCAGCCGCCGGTGTCACCCGCGGCCTGAGGGTCCGCCGCCGGGCCGCCCACCGAGTTCGGTGCGTAGACCGGAGCCGTCGCCTCGCTGAAGTGGTACCGCGCGGCGCCGTCCTTCGAGTACGAGTGCACCTCGGTCTTGGGCGTGTTCACCGGTAGCTGCTGGTGGTTGACGCCGATGCGGTAGCGGTGGGCGTCCGCGTAGCTGAAGATGCGCGCGAGCAGCATCTTGTCGGGGCTGGTCGCGATGCCGGGGACGAAGTTCGACGGAGCGAACGCGGCCTGCTCGATCTGCGCGAAGTAGTTCTCGGGGTTGCGGTTCAGCGTCATGGTGCCGACCTCGATGAGCGGGTAGTCCGCGTGCGGCCACACCTTCGTCAGGTCGAACGGGTTGAAGCGGTACGTGGCCGCCTCGTCGTAGGGCATGACCTGCACCGACAACGTCCAGGTCGGGAAGTCGCCGCGGTCGATCGCCTCGGAGAGGTCGCGGATGTGGAAGTCGGCGTCCTCGCCCGCGATCCGGTCGGCGTCGTCCTGCGTGAGGATCTTGTTGCCCTGGTTCGTCTTGAAGTGGTACTTGACCCAGAAGCGCTCGCCCTCGGCGTTGATCCACTGGTACGTGTGTGAGCCGAAGCCGTCCATGTTGCGCCACGAGGCGGGGAGGCCTCGGTCGCCCATCAGCCAGGTGACCTGGTGCGCCGACTCGGGCGACAGCGTCCAGAAGTCCCACTGCATGTCGTGGTCGCGCAGGTGCGAGCCGGGCAGGCGCTTCTGCGAGTGGATGAAGTCGGGGAACTTGATGCCGTCACGGATGAAGAAGACGGGCGTGTTGTTGCCCACGAGGTCGTAGTTGCCCTCGCTCGTGTAGAACTTCAGCGCGAAGCCGCGGGGGTCGCGCCACGTGTCGGGGCTGCCCTGCTCGCCGGCGACGGTCGAGAAACGGGCCAGCATCTCGGTCTCGACACCGGGCTGGAACAGCGCGGCGCGCGTGTAGCGCGAGACGTCGGCCGTCGTGACGAACGTGCCGAAGGCTCCGCCGCCCTTGGCGTGGACGATGCGCTCGGGCACCTTCTCACGGTTGAAGTTGGCCAGCTTCTCGACCAGCTTGTGGTCGTGCAGGACGATCGGGCCGTCGGCGCCGACCGACTGCGAGAACTCGTCGCTGGCGGCGGGGGCGCCGTTGTCGGTGGTGGTGATCTTCTTGGCGTCGGTCATGTGTCCTCTTTCGTTCGTGGTTCGTCGTCGTGTGAGATCAGGGGGGAGGGTCAGGCCACGGAGACGGCCGCGTCGGTCGCGTCCGCGCGGTCGGACGAGGAGGCGCGGCTCGGCTCGTCGCCCTCCGCACCGTCGGCCTCGGCCACTCGACAGGCCGGGCACAGACCCCAGAAGGTCACCTCGGCGGTCTGCACGAGGTAGCCCGAGTCGTGCGAGGGAGTGAGGCAGGGGGCGTGGCCGACGACGCAGTCGACGTCGGCGACCGAGCCGCACACCCCGCAGACCACGTGGTGGTGGTTGTCGCCCGTCCGCAACTCGTAGAGCGCCGCCGAGCCCGCGGGCTCGATGCGGCGCACCAGCCCGGCGCCGGTCAGCGCGTTGAGCACGCCGTACACCGCCTGGACCGACGTGCCGGGCAGTTCGATTGCCACCCGGGCGAAGACCTGCTCGGCGGCCGCGTGCGGCGACGGCTCGAGGGCGCGCAACACGGCGAGCCGGGGCTCGGTCACGCGCAGCCCGGCGGAGCGCAGGGCCTCGCGGGGGTCGTCGGTCAGGTCGGTCATGGGTCAAGTGAACCACTCTTTTGATCGGATCAAAACAATCCGGGCCAGCTCGGAGGGTGTTCCCGGGTTGGGACGCGCCCTGTGAACAACCGCCTCGGGGGCCCGTCGGATCGCTAGCGTCATCGACATGAGCACCGCCGCCACGACCTCGTCGTCAGCCTCCCCCGCCGTCCCCCCGGGGCGCGACCTCGTGGTCGACCTCGCCCGCGTCTTCTGCGTCCTGCTGGTCGTGGCGATCCACGTGATGATGGTCGGCGTCGCCGTGGACGCGACGGGTGCCGTCGTGGCGAACCGCCCCCTGCAAGAGCAGTCCTGGTTCCCCCTCTCGACCTGGGTCGGGCAGATCATGCCGCTCTTCTTCGTGGTCGGCGGCTTCGCCAGCGTCACGGCCTGGGCCGGCGCTCGTCGCCGCGGCGACGACGCCGGCGACTTCGTCCGGGGCCGTCTGCTGCGGCTCGCCCGGCCGGCGAGCGCGGTCTTCGCCGTCCTCGCGATCGCCCTCGCCGTGGCGACCCTGCTCGGCGCCGATCCCGACCTGCTCGACGTCGTGGCGACCGGGGTGGGCTCGCCGTTCTGGTTCCTCGCCGCCTACGGCATCACCCAGGTGCTCGTGCCGGTCATGGCGCGGTTGCACGCCACCCGCCCCTGGGCGACCCTGTTCGTCCTGGCGGCGGCCGCCGTCCTGGTCGATGCCGTGCGGTACGGCACCGGCGTCACGGCCGTCGGCCTCCTCAACCTCGCCTTCGTGTGGCTGTTCGTGCAGCAGCTCGGCTTCGCGTACGCCGACGGGCTGTTCCGTCGGACGCCTCGGGTCGTCCTGCTCGTCGTCGCCGTCGCGGCCTACGCCGCCCTGGTCCCGCTGACCACGGCCGGGCCGTGGTCCGACGACATGCTGAGCAACCTCAACCCGCCGACGGTGCCGCTCATGGCGCTCGGGGTGGCCCAGATCTGCGTGCTCTCGCTCGTGCACCCCGCCCTGTCCCGCCTGATGTCCACGTCGCCGGCCCGCGCCGTCGTGTTCGCGATCGGCAGCCGAGGCATGACCATCTACCTCTGGCACCTCCCGCTGCTGATCGCCCTGCTCGGGTCCCTGTTGGCCGTGGGCGGGCCGCTCCCCGAGCCCTCGACGGCCACCTGGTGGTGGACGCGCCTCCCGATCTGGGCCCTCGTCATCGGGCTGGCCTGCCTCGTGTCCCTGGCCACGGCGCGGTTCGAGCTGCCGCCGCGAGCGCTCCCCGAGGGCCGACGCCGCGCCTCCTGGTGGCTGATCGGGGCGGCGGCGGTGCTCGCGATTGGGCCGCCGTTCGAGGTCATGCAAGAGGGGCTCGACCTGCGCAACGCGGTCGCGGGGGCGATCTGCCTGCCCCTGGCGATCTGGCTGCTCGGACGGTCACGCCCCTCCGTCGACGCCGAAGTCGTCCGCCGGACGGCCCGGGCCGACGCCGTCGGGCCGACGGACGCGGCCTGACAGGGGTAGACGCCCGGCCGACGGGGGGTTCGGCCGGGCGTCCGGCGGTCTCGGGGCGGATCAGGAACCCCTCGACCGGAAGCGGAACAGTAGGCCCGATCACGAGGCCCGTGTCCTGTCCGCCGAGATCACTGTGCGGCGCGAACCCATGATCCGGCTGACAAGAGCCTCGCATTCCCCTGACGATCGACGCGACGGCCCGTCCGCCCCGGACGGCGGCACCACCAGGAGGCGCGCGCGGCTGCCGTAGACTCGTCGCGTCCACCCGTTGACGCCTCTGCAGGAGTAAACCAGTGCCCACAATCGTCGTCGAGGTCATGCCCAAGGCTGAACTGCTCGACCCCCAGGGCAAGGCCGTCGCCGGTGCCCTCTCCCGTCTCGGCAAGGGGGCGTTCACCGACGTCCGCATCGGCAAGCGCTTCGAGGTCACGGTCGAGGGCGAAGTGACCGACGCCGTGCTCGCCGACGTCCGCGAGCTCGCCGACGACATGTTCTCGAACTCGGTCATCGAAGACGTCGTCTCGATCACCGTCGCCGACGCTCCCGCCGCGCTCTGATGCGCGTCGGCGTCGTCACCTTCCCCGGCTCCCTCGACGACCGCGACGCGCAGCGCGCGGTCCGACTCGCGGGCGGCGAGCCCGTCGCCCTCTGGCACGGCGACCACGACCTGAAGGGCGTCGAGGCGATCATCCTGCCCGGCGGCTTCAGCTACGGCGACTACCTGCGCGCCGGCGCGATCGCGTCCTTCTCGCCGATCATGGCCGACGTGGTCGACGCCGCGAACGCGGGCATGCCCGTCCTCGGCATCTGCAACGGCTTCCAGATGCTCGCCGAGGCCCGACTGATCCCGGGTGCACACACCCGCAACGCGCACCAGCAATTCATCCGGCGAGACCAGCGCCTCGTCGTCGAGAACGCCCGCACCGACTGGACGAACGGCTTCACCGAGGGGCAAGAGATCACCATCCCCCTCAAGAACGCCGACGGCCGCTTCATCGCCGACGCCGAGACCATCAAGCGCATCGAGGGCGAGGGGCAGGTGGCCTTCCGCTACGTCGGAGTCAACCCGAACGGGTCGATGGACGACATCGCCGGCGTCACCAACGCGCGCGGCAACGTCGTCGGTCTCATGCCGCACCCCGAGCACGCCGTCGAAGAGGGCTTCGGCCCCGACACCCCCGCCGCGATGTCGAGCGGGGTCGACGGCCTGACCTTCTTCACGTCCGTTCTCGAGAGGGCCCTCGCCAAGTGACCGACCAGACCGACCGCGCCCCGCACGACGCCGAGATGATCGACGTCCGTCCCGAGGGCCACGTCCCCGACACCGTGGCGAACGCCGCGGCGACGCCCGACCGAGAGCAGCCCTACGGCGCCCTGGGGCTCAAGGCCGACGAGTACGCGAAGATCCGCGAGATCCTCGGTCGTCGCCCGACCAGCGGTGAGCTCGCCATGTACTCGGTCATGTGGAGCGAGCACTGCTCGTACAAGTCGAGCAAGATCTACCTCCGCCAGTTCGGCCAGAAGGTCTCCCCCGCCATGAAGAAGAACCTCATGGTCGGCATGGGCGAGAACGCCGGCGTGGTCGACGTGGGGGGCGGGTGGGCCGTCACCTTCAAGGTCGAGTCGCACAACCACCCCAGCTACATCGAACCGTTCCAGGGCGCCGCCACCGGTGTGGGCGGCATCGTCCGCGACATCATCTCGATGGGCGCCCGTCCCGTCGCGGTCATGGACCAGCTGCGCTTCGGCGACATCGACGCGCCCGACACGGCTCGCGTGGTCGACGGCGTCGTCGGCGGCATCAGCTTCTACGCCAACTGCCTCGGTCTGCCCAACATCGGCGGCGAGACCTACTTCGACGCGGTGTACCAGGGCAACCCCCTGGTCAACGCGTTGGCCGTGGGCGTCCTGCGCCACGAAGACCTGCACCTGGCCAACGCCCGGGGTGTCGGCAACAAGGTGGTGCTCTTCGGCGCCCGCACCGGTGGTGACGGCATCGGCGGCGCCTCCATCCTCGCCTCCGACACGTTCTCGTCCGGTGGGCCCACCAAGCGTCCCGCCGTCCAGGTCGGCGACCCCTTCGCCGAGAAGGTGCTCATCGAGTGCTGCCTCGAGCTGTTCCGCGACGAGCTGGTCGAGGGCATCCAAGACCTCGGCGCCGCCGGCATCAGCTGTGCGACGTCCGAGCTCGCCTCGAACGGCGACGGTGGCATGTTCATCGAACTCGACAACGTCCTCCTCCGCGACCCGTCGCTCACCGCCGAAGAGATCCTGATGAGCGAGAGCCAGGAGCGCATGATGGCCGTCGTGCGTCCCGAGAAGCTCGACGCGTTCCTCGCCGTCGTGGCGAAGTGGGACGTCGAGACCAGCGTGCTCGGCGAGGTCACCGACACCGGCCGTCTCGTCATCAACTGGCACGGCGAAGAGATCGTCAACGTCGAGCCCCGCACGGTCGCCGTCGACGGCCCGGTGTACGAGCGCCCCGTCGCCTACCCGAGCTGGATCGACGCACTCCAGGCCGACAGCGCGTCGTCGCTGCCCCGCCCCACGGGCAACGCGGTGCTGCGCGAGCAGTTCCTCGAGCTGCTCGGGTCGCCCAACCTGGCCGACAAGAGCTGGGTCACGAACCAGTACGACACCTACGTGTTGGGCAACACCGCCCTCAGCTTCCCCGACGACGGCGGCATGATCCGCGTCGACGAAGAGACCGGTCTCGGCTTCGCGATCGCGACGGACGCCAACGGGCGCTACTGCCAGCTCGATCCCAAGCAGGGTGCGCGTCTCGCACTGGCCGAGGCGTACCGCAACGTCGCCGTGACCGGTGCCGTGCCCGCCGCGGTCACCGACTGCCTGAACTTCGGCAGCCCCGAAGATCCCGAGGTCATGTGGCAGTTCTCACAGGCCGTCGAGGGTCTGGCCGACGGTTGCCTCGAGCTCGAGATCCCGGTGACCGGTGGCAACGTGTCGTTCTACAACCAGACCGGCACGAGTCCGATCCACCCCACGCCCGTGGTGGGTGTCCTCGGAGTGATCGACGACGTCGCCAAGCGCATCCCGTCCGGCTGGCAGGACGAGGGCGACAACATCTACCTGCTCGGCACGACGGCGCTCGAACTGGACGGGTCGGCCTGGGCCGGCGTCGTGCACGACCACCTCGGCGGCCGCCCGCCGGCGGTCGACCTCGCGGTTGAGGCCCAGCTCGCGCAGCTCCTGCACGCCGGTGGTGACCAGTCGCTGATCGCGGCGGCCCACGACCTCAGCGACGGCGGCCTGGCGCAGGCGCTGGCCGAGGCCGTGCTGCGCTTCGGCGTCGGTGCCCGCGTCTGGCTGGGCGAGGTGCTCGAGCGTGACGGCATCGACGTCGCGACGGCGCTCTTCAGCGAGTCGACCGGTCGCGTGATCGTCTCGGTGCCGCGCGAGGACGACGTCCGCTTCCGTGGCCTCTGCGAGGGCCGTGGCTACCCCGTGGCCCGCATCGGCGTGACCGACGGCGAGTCCGGGTCGCTCGAGGTGCAGGACGTCTTCACGGTGTCGATCGATGAGCTGCGCAGCACCCACCGCGGCACGCTGCCGGCCCGTTTCGGAGCCACGATCGGCGAGTAGCTCCTCCACCTCCCCGAATCGGGCGAGTCCGTCGGAACCTGTCGTCATCAGACGCCCGGTTCCACCGGACTCGCCCGTTCTGGCCTTCGGGTTACTTCTCCTTCCGGAGCGACATGCGGCCCCTCAGGGTCGACCGGGGCCGACCTGGGTTCCCCTGCGGCGAACCGGATGAGACAGCGCAGGACGCTGGAGGCGCGTGTCGCTCCCAGCGCGGCGTGCCCCCGCCCCGTGGTCGCGATGGGCATCCCCACAGCCGCGCCCGATGTGGGGCGCAGGGCACGACCAGCGAAGCTCCCGGGCCGAAGGTCAGCCGATCCCCGTTCGGCGAAGCCGAACACCCCGCCGGAGGCGGGCAGACGAACACGAACAGCAATGCCCCCGGACCGAAGGTCAGCCGATCCCCCGTTCGGCGAAGCCGACCACCCCGCCGGAGGCGGGCAGACGAACACGAACAGCAATGCCCCCGGACCGAAGGTCAGGGGGCATTCATTGCTGGGGTACCTGGACTCGAACCAAGAACAACTGAACCAGAATCAGTCGTGTTGCCAATTACACCATACCCCAATGATGACAACCGTCAGGTCTACATCACTGTCGGCCCATCATCTGGACCGACGTCTACTGTACAGCATCCGCCAGGTGTTCGAGGCCACCGATCAGGTCGCGGTTGATGACGGCGGCCACGCGGGCGCCGTCACCGGCGGCGACGATCAGTTGCTGAGGCCCGGGCGCCGTGCTCTCACCGGCCGCGTACAGCCCGGGCACCGAGGTCCGTCCGTGCCCGTCGACGACGAGCAACCCGTCGTCGTCCAGGTCGGCTCCCGTCGCGGAGACGTAGTCCAACGCGGCCGACCACTCCGGGCGCACGAATCCGCCGGCCCGAGGGACGACCGTGCCGTCCTCGAGCACGACCCCGCGCATGCCGTCGCGATCGCCGTCGATGCTGGTGACCCGGCGACGATCCACCGTGATGCCGCGGGCGGCCAGCGCAGCTTCGTCCGCCGAAGTCACGACGTCCGAGCCATGCGTGAACACGATGAGGTCGTCGGTCCACTGCGAGAGCAACAGCGCACGGTCGACGAGGTCGGGGTGCTCACCGATCAGGGCGAGCGGTTGGTCACGCTTGTCGTATCCGTCACACTCGATGCAGCTGTGGATGTACGTGCCGTAGAACGCCCGGAGTTGCGCGATCTCGGGCAGGGTCTCGCTCAACCCCGTCGTCACCAGCACGGCCCCCGCGACCGCGGACGACTGCTGCCCCCGGAACTCGCACGAGATCTCGAACTCTTCGTCGACCGGAACGACGTTCGTCGCCAGCGTCTGTCGGTGTTCGGCCCCCTCGTAGCCCAGGAACTCGTCGCGTCCGAGCTTGCGCAGCTCGAGCGGCGAGATGCCGTCCCGCGTGAGGTACCCGTGCGAGAGCAACGTGGCGGAGTTGCGCGGCCGGTTGCTGTCGATCAGCAGGACTCGTCGTCGGGCGCGGACGAGGTTGAGCGCGGCACTCAATCCCGCGGGACCTCCCCCGATGACCGCGACGTCGTAGCGCTCGGTCATGAGCGGTCGGCGAGGGCGGCGAGTCGGGCCAGGGTCGACTCGCGCCCGAGGATCTCCATGGACTCGAACAGCGGCGGACTCACCCGACGACCGGACAGCGCCACGCGCAGCGGCCCGTAGGCCACACGGGGCTTGAGGCCCAGGTCGTCGACGAGCGCCGCCTTGAGGGCGGCCTGGATCGGCTCGTGCGTCCAGTCCGAGACGCCCTCGAGGGCAGCCGAGGAGGCGCGCAGCACTTCGCCGGACCGCTCACCCAGCGAGGCGAGCGCGTCGTCTTCGTGGACGAGGTCGTCGTCGGCGACGAACAGGAACCCGAGCATGCCCCGAGCCTCGGACAGGAGGGTCATGCGCTCCTGGACGAGAGGTGCAGCCTGCACCAGCACGGCACGCTCGGAGTCCGTCGGGGGCACGCTGACGATGCCGTCCAGGTAGGGCAGCAGGCGCTCCGTGAAGTCCTCGACCGGGAGCAGACGGATGTGGTCGCCGTTGATCGACTCAGCCTTCTTCACGTCGAACCGTGCCGGGTTCGGATTCACGTCGACGACGTCGAACGCCGTGACCATCTCGTCGATCGAGAACACGTCCCGATCGTGCGTCAAGGACCACCCCAGGAGGGCGAGGTAGTTGACGAGGCCTTCGGGGATGAACCCCCGGTCGCGGTGGTGGAACAGGTTCGACTCGGGGTCGCGCTTCGAGAGCTTCTTGTTGCCGTCACCCATCACGTAGGGCAGGTGGCCGAACCGAGGGACGAAGGTCGTGATGCCGAGCTCGACCAGCGCTTCGTAGAGCGCGATCTGCCGTGGCGTCGAGGAGAGGAGGTCTTCGCCTCGCAGGACGTGGGTGATGCCCATCAGGGCGTCGTCCAGCGGGTTGACGAAAGTGTAGAGAGGCACGCCGTTCGGGCGGACGACGACGAAGTCGCTGAAGGACCCCGCCGGGAAGGTGATCTGACCCCGCACGAGATCGTCGAAGCTGAGGTCGCGGTCGGGAACGCGCAGTCGGAGCGCCGGCTGCCGCCCTTCAGCCCGGAAAGCGGCCCGCTGCTCGTCGGTGAGCTCGCGCTCGAAGTTGTCGTAGCCCTGCTTGGGGTCTCGGCCGTTCGCGATGTTACGCGCCTCGATCTCTTCGCCCGTGGCGAAGCTCTCGTAGAGCAGGCCGCGCTCGAGGAGTTGATCGATGACTCCGCGATAGATGTCGTGGCGCTGCGACTGTCGGTAGGGACCGTGAGGCCCGCCGGCGTCGACGCCCTCGTCCCAGTCGATCTTGAGCCAGCGCAGTCCGTCGAGGATCTGCTCGTAGCTCTCTTCGCTGTCTCGGGCAGCGTCGGTGTCTTCGATGCGGAACACGAGCTTGCCACCCGTGTGCCGGGCATAGGCCCAGTTGAAGAGGGCGGTACGGATGAGGCCGACATGCGGCGTTCCGGTGGGCGAGGGGCAGAACCGCACGCGCACATCGGCGCCAGTGGCGGTGGAGAAGGGAGCAGACATCGGTGTCGATCTTACCGGGGTCTACCAGCTGATCAGCGTTAAACGCAGAAAGGCCCCTTCCGAGGAA
>NZ_MJGS01000009.1:0-5606 GCF_001864945.1 Frigoribacterium sp. MCBA15_019
GGTGCGTTTGGTCCTTGAGAACTCAACAGCGTGCACATTGTCAAATGCCAAATTATACCCTGGCATTGCTTGTGGTCTCATCTTTTGGTGGGGTTGTGAGTGGTGTTTAGGTTTCTTTGAGATTGATGGACAACAACAATCGTCAGATTGTTTTGTTCTTTAGTCAGCATCAAATTCAGCAGTCATGGCCTATTCCGGTTGTGCTGTTTTTTCTTTTACGGAGAGTTTGATCCTGGCTCAGGACGAACGCTGGCGGCGTGCTTAACACATGCAAGTCGAACGATGAACTGGAGCTTGCTCCAGGGATTAGTGGCGAACGGGTGAGTAACACGTGAGTAACCTGCCCTTGACTCTGGGATAAGCGCTAGAAATGGCGTCTAATACCGGATACGAGCTTCAGCCGCATGGCTAGGAGTTGGAAAGAATTTTGGTCAAGGATGGACTCGCGGCCTATCAGCTAGTTGGTGAGGTAATGGCTCACCAAGGCGACGACGGGTAGCCGGCCTGAGAGGGTGACCGGCCACACTGGGACTGAGACACGGCCCAGACTCCTACGGGAGGCAGCAGTGGGGAATATTGCACAATGGGCGAAAGCCTGATGCAGCAACGCCGCGTGAGGGATGACGGCCTTCGGGTTGTAAACCTCTTTTAGTAGGGAAGAAGCGAAAGTGACGGTACCTGCAGAAAAAGCACCGGCTAACTACGTGCCAGCAGCCGCGGTAATACGTAGGGTGCAAGCGTTGTCCGGAATTATTGGGCGTAAAGAGCTCGTAGGCGGTTTGTCGCGTCTGCTGTGAAATCTGGGGGCTCAACCCCCAGCCTGCAGTGGGTACGGGCAGACTAGAGTGCGGTAGGGGAGATTGGAATTCCTGGTGTAGCGGTGGAATGCGCAGATATCAGGAGGAACACCGATGGCGAAGGCAGATCTCTGGGCCGTAACTGACGCTGAGGAGCGAAAGCATGGGGAGCGAACAGGATTAGATACCCTGGTAGTCCATGCCGTAAACGTTGGGAACTAGATGTGGGGGCCATTCCACGGTCTCCGTGTCGCAGCTAACGCATTAAGTTCCCCGCCTGGGGAGTACGGCCGCAAGGCTAAAACTCAAAGGAATTGACGGGGGCCCGCACAAGCGGCGGAGCATGCGGATTAATTCGATGCAACGCGAAGAACCTTACCAAGGCTTGACATATACCGGAAACGTCCAGAGATGGTCGCCCCGCAAGGTCGGTATACAGGTGGTGCATGGTTGTCGTCAGCTCGTGTCGTGAGATGTTGGGTTAAGTCCCGCAACGAGCGCAACCCTCGTTCTATGTTGCCAGCACGTTATGGTGGGAACTCATAGGAGACTGCCGGGGTCAACTCGGAGGAAGGTGGGGATGACGTCAAATCATCATGCCCCTTATGTCTTGGGCTTCACGCATGCTACAATGGCCGGTACAAAGGGCTGCGATACCGTAAGGTGGAGCGAATCCCAAAAAGCCGGTCTCAGTTCGGATTGAGGTCTGCAACTCGACCTCATGAAGTCGGAGTCGCTAGTAATCGCAGATCAGCAACGCTGCGGTGAATACGTTCCCGGGCCTTGTACACACCGCCCGTCAAGTCATGAAAGTCGGTAACACCCGAAGCCAGTGGCCTAACCCTTGTGGATGGAGCTGTCGAAGGTGGGATCGGTGATTAGGACTAAGTCGTAACAAGGTAGCCGTACCGGAAGGTGCGGCTGGATCACCTCCTTTCTAAGGAGCATGTACTCGCCCCGCGGTATACACGGGGGTCAACGAGTCAAGTCGGTTTCGAAGCGAATGTCTTCGGCCGGCGCTCATGGGTGGAACATTGACAATGGCTCTTCATGAAGAGCATCAGCGCTAGTACGGCATCTTCGGGTGTTTGGAAGGTGAGGGTGTTCGGGGTGAGGGGTGTGCACGCTGTTGGGTCCTGAGGGACCAAGCTTCCACACTTTGTGTGGTTGTTTTTCCTCTGGGCCATGAAGGTCCTGCATCACTTGCAGGGTGTTCATGGTGCCGCCCGTATTTTGAGAACTACACAGTGGACGCGAGCATCTTAGTCGCAAGCAGGGCCGGCCTTCGGGTTGGTTGTTGTTTGTGATACTAAGTGCAATTTCTTAGACCAATCCGCCCTTTGGGGTGTGGTTGGCGAATGAGATAACACTGAGCTGTCAGTCTTTGGCTGGCAGCAACTTTGTGGTCAAGTTTCTAAGAGCAAACGGTGGATGCCTTGGCATCTGGAGCCGAAGAAGGACGTAGAAATCTGCGATAAGCCTCGGGGAGCTGATAATCGAGCCCTGATCCGAGGATTTCCGAATGGGGAAACCCCGCCAGGCGTTATGTCTGGTGACTCCCGCCTGAATATATAGGGCGGGTAGAGGGAACGTGGGGAAGTGAAACATCTCAGTACCCACAGGAAGAGAAAACAACAGTGATTCCGTCAGTAGTGGCGAGCGAAATCGGAAGAGGCTAAACCGGTCATGTGTGATAGACGGCGGTCGTTGCATGGTCGGGGTTGTGGGACCCGTTGTCCTGTTCTGCCGGACAGGGACAGTTACAGCGCAGTATAGGCGAACAGCTTTGAATGGCTGGTCATAGAGGGTGCGAACCCCGTAGCCGAAATGCTGGCGCTGGCTGAATGGGGATCCCAAGTAGCTCGGGGCCCGAGAAATCCCGTGTGAATCTGTCAGGACCACCTGATAAGCCTAAATACTCCCAGATGACCGATAGCGGACAAGTACCGTGAGGGAAAGGTGAAAAGTACCCCGGGAGGGGAGTGAAATAGTACCTGAAACCGTTTGCTTACAAACCGTTGGAGCCTCCTTGTAGGGGTGACAGCGTGCCTTTTGAAGAATGAGCCTGCGAGTTAGCGATATGTGGCGAGGTTAACCCGTGTGGGGTAGCCGTAGCGAAAGCGAGTCTTAATAGGGCGATCCAGTCGCATGTCCTAGACCCGAAGCGAAGTGATCTATCCATGGCCAGGTTGAAGCGACGGTAAGACGTCGTGGAGGACCGAACCCACTTAGGTTGAAAACTGAGGGGATGAGCTGTGGATAGGGGTGAAAGGCCAATCAAACTTCGTGATAGCTGGTTCTCTCCGAAATGCATTTAGGTGCAGCGTTGCGTGTTTCTTGCCGGAGGTAGAGCTACTGGATGGCCGATGGGGCCCAAAAGCTTACTGACGTCAGCCAAACTCCGAATGCCGGTAAGTGAGAGCGCAGCAGTGAGACGGTGGGGGATAAGCTTCATCGTCGAGAGGGAAACAACCCAGACTACCAACTAAGGTCCCTAAGCGTGTGCTAAGTGGGAAAGGATGTGGAGTTGCATAGACAACCAGGAGGTTGGCTTAGAAGCAGCCACCCTTGAAAGAGTGCGTAATAGCTCACTGGTCAAGTGATTCCGCGCCGACAATGTAACGGGGCTCAAGCACACCACCGAAGTTGTAGATTTCGTATTATAGACAAGCCTTCGTGGTTCAGTCGTACGGAGTGGTAGGAGAGCGTCGTGTGGCCAGTGAAGCGGCGGTGTAAACCAGCCGTGGAGGCCACACGAGTGAGAATGCAGGCATGAGTAGCGAAAGACGGGTGAGAAACCCGTCCTCCGAAAGACCAAGGGTTCCAGGGCCAGGTTAATCCGCCCTGGGTAAGTCGGGACCTAAGGCGAGGCCGACAGGCGTAGTCGATGGACAACGGGTTGATATTCCCGTACCGGCGAAGAACCGCCCAAGCTAATCCAGTGGTGCTAAGAGTCCTAACCCGGCTGAGTGGATCCCTTCGGGGTGATGCCGGCCGGTCTAACGCTCGACCCCATGCTGGTGCGGTTAACGTATTAACAGGTGTGACGCAGGAAGGTAGCTGAGCCAGGCGATGGTATCCGTAAGGTGAACCTGGTGTAAGGATGTAGGGCTGACGATAGGCAAATCCGTCGTCAATGCGCCTGAGATCCGATGCGTACCCCGATTGGGGGAAATCAGTGATCCTATGCTGCCGAGAAAAGCATCGACGTGAGGTTCAAGCCGCCCGTACCCCAAACCGACTCAGGTGGTCAGGTAGAGAATACCAAGGAGATCGAGAGAATCGTGGTTAAGGAACTCGGCAAAATGCCCCCGTAACTTCGGGAGAAGGGGGGCCGGAACCGTGATGGGATTTACTCCCGGAGCGGGAAAGGCCGCAGAGACCAGTGGGAAGCGACTGTTTACTAAAAACACAGGTCCGTGCCAAGTCGCAAGACGATGTATACGGACTGACGCCTGCCCGGTGCTGGAAGGTTAAGAGGAACGGTTAGCGCAAGCGAAGCTGAGAATTTAAGCCCCAGTAAACGGCGGTGGTAACTATAACCATCCTAAGGTAGCGAAATTCCTTGTCGGGTAAGTTCCGACCTGCACGAATGGCGTAACGACTTCCCAGCTGTCTCAACCGCGAACTCGGCGAAATTGCACTACGAGTAAAGATGCTCGTTACGCGCAGCAGGACGGAAAGACCCCGTGACCTTTACTACAGCTTGGTATTGGTGTTCGGAGTGGCTTGTGTAGGATAGGTGGGAGACTGTGAAGCTTGGACGCTAGTTCAGGTGGAGTCATTGTTGAAATACCACTCTGGTCACTTTGGATATCTAACTACGAACCGTGATCCGGTTCTGGGACAGTGCCTGGTGGGTAGTTTAACTGGGGCGGTTGCCTCCCAAAAAGTAACGGAGGCGCCCAAAGGTTCCCTCAACCTGGTTGGCAATCAGGTGTCGAGTGTAAGTGCACAAGGGAGCTTGACTGTGAGACTGACAAGTCGAGCAGGGACGAAAGTCGGGACTAGTGATCCGGCAGTGGCTTGTGGAAGCGCTGTCGCTCAACGGATAAAAGGTACCTCGGGGATAACAGGCTGATCTTGCCCAAGAGTCCATATCGACGGCATGGTTTGGCACCTCGATGTCGGCTCGTCGCATCCTGGGGCTGGAGTAGGTCCCAAGGGTTGGGCTGTTCGCCCATTAAAGCGGTACGCGAGCTGGGTTTAGAACGTCGTGAGACAGTTCGGTCCCTATCCGCTGCGCGCGTAGGAAATTTGAGAAGATCTATCCCTAGTACGAGAGGACCGGGATGGACGAACCTCTGGTGTGTCAGTTGTCCTGCCAAGGGCACCGCTGATTAGCTACGTTCGGAACGGATAACCGCTGAAAGCATCTAAGCGGGAAGCCGGCTTCGAGATGAGATTTCCATACCCTTAGGGGTGAGAGGCTCCCAGCTAGACTACTGGGTTGATAGGCCGGATGTGGAAGTGGGGACTAACGACCCATGGAGCTGACCGGTACTAATAAGCCGATAACTTGACAACACTCCCTCCCTGTAGAGGTGGGGGAAAGCTGCTTGCGTCCACTATGTGGTTCCCGAAATACGGTCGGGAACAACTCAACAGAACACTCATCCGTCCTCCGGGGCGGGTGCATGGTCTAAAAACAGACTTCACCACCAGAAATGGTGTGTGGTAAATGTTTCGGCGGCCATAGCGAGAGGGAAACGCCCGGTCACATTCCGAACCCGGAAGCTAAGACTCTCAGCGCCGATGGTACTGCAAGGGGGACCTTGTGGGAGAGTAGGACACCGCCGGACTCCTTTT
>NZ_MJGS01000010.1:0-355 GCF_001864945.1 Frigoribacterium sp. MCBA15_019
TCTCAAGGACCAAACGCACCCGAGTCCCGGCCAATAAGACCATCGCTCGAAGCTGCTGTGGAACCGTACCACCCCGTTGGACCAAGCCAAAACGACTCGATTTCCGATCCCCACCACGTGAAGACCAGCACCTGGCCTAAACCAGAGGATGGATTTGAAACCCTACCACACGAATCTCAAGCCGCAAACGACTCGATCTCGGGGAGGATGTCACCACTTGAGGCCGGGAAGCTCCGGATCGGGACCATCTCTGATCGCTGTCCTAGCCGCTCCGCCGCACCTTTGGGCTGACTCGGATTACTTTACACAGACCCCCGCCCCCACCCCCAAACTCCCTGCATCCCGGGCGTGTCGC
>NZ_MJGS01000011.1:0-1848 GCF_001864945.1 Frigoribacterium sp. MCBA15_019
TGCATCCCGGGCGTGTCGCGCCAGGGGCTTCTGCGGCACCAAGGATCTGCACTTCCGCACCCGGGACCCATGGCATGGATCGAAACACATCTCCCAGTCGAGCGAGAAAGCACCCTGGGCCCTGTGTTCGTCAGCACTCCCTGGGCATCAACCCCCGATGTGTTCCCACGTCCATCTGCCCGATCGGTCCCGTGCTTGACGCCTGGCGCGCGAAGCACCGACTCACGAGAGTGGCACCGACGCCACGGGCCTCCTGGGCCACCGCCGACGACAACCCTCGCAGGTCTGGCCTTCGATGAGAGTTCCCAGACGCAACAGACCACGACCCGGATCGCGGACGGATCACTCGAACCAGTTGTGACAGTCCAATCACGCGGGTCAGCTCGCCAAGCTCGCCCGGGAGAGCCCCGAAGCCGCCGGCTTGTCCTAACGGGTCAAGACGTTGGCGACACTTCGAAGCTTGTGTGAGAAGGAGATCTCTTGGCTTGGGTGGAGCTGCCTACTGCTCCCCACCCTCGCCAGACAGTCTTGACTCCCGTTGTCGTGCATGTCCGGCCGCAGCGTCGCCCCATCACCGCGCGTCGAGCAATGGCGGGCCGTCGCGCACGGCGTGCTTGGCGTGCATGGCGTGCATGGCGTGCATGGCGGGAGGCAATCACGTAGCTCACGTCAGTGAAGTCAAGGCCGGCCACCCCGGGTCGCACTGCCGACCATCCGAGTCTTGAGGGTCGGTCGACCAGTCCTGCGCGGATGGCCTCGGCGACGAAGAAAGCCGCAGCCCGAAGCTGCTGTGCTCTGGGCTCGGGGCTGGCTCCTGCCCGGGCCGGCGACGCCGTGGCAGTGGCCGCGAGCCCAGAAGGATGTTCCCCGCGTAGACGGTCTCCCGGAACGGCAGAGGGAGCCAGGTCCTACCCCTGGTCGCCGATGACGGGAGACTCGGTCCGAACGTCACGTACCGGAGAGAACCGGCAGGACCGAGGTCGGCCGAGGTGAACGGGCCCTCGTCGATGTCACGGGACTCTGCGACAAGTCGATGGGCGGAGCTTGTCGTATCCACGGAAGAACGGAAGCGTCGACCGACGAGGCAACGAACCGGATCGGCACCGATGACGTGCGCCCGCGGTCGATGACCGTGCGCGCCTGGCTCACGCCGAGACCCGTACCGAGGAAAAGGACGCCACCGAAGCGACCTTCCCCACCAGATCGGCCGCCTCTTCCACACCCCTCGTCATCGAGAGCGATGCCTGTGTCATCTTTCCCACCGAGCCGGCCTATCTAGAATCAGCCGCAACCGCTGCGGCGCCAAACGAACTCGGTGCAGCTCAAGAATCGGTCAAGCCGCCTCGACCCTGTCAGGACGGAAGGTCACATGGTGCGATCGCACGGTCGCTGTCGGATGGGCCCATCGGGAAGCGCTCGACTGGAGCGACGCCCGAACTGATGTGCCGGGCGCTCGCATGGAGCACTACGACAGTGGACGAATCCTCTCGAGCCAGGCACTCACGCCCGTGCCCCTGATGTCACCAACCGAAGAACCGATTCATGCCGGCTCCCGTCCGTCCGAACAGGAGACGCTCGGCGCAGGAGGGCGCTGCCTCGCACGCAGCCGGAGTTGTCGCGCAAGATGCGCCCCGTTTGGCGACCCTCGACTTCATGCCCGAGAGGCGGCTGGCTGCAGCGTTGCGCTGACGCCGCTCGAGCTCGGTGCTCGACTGCGGCGAACGACTTGGCCCCGTCATGCCGGTGCCAGGATTCCTCTCGTGCGCCCCAAGCGTGAAAGACGCACCCACCGCTTACACGCCACGCGATGTCCTCAGCGTTAAACGCGGAAAGGCCCCTTCCGAGGAA
>NZ_MJGS01000012.1:0-20173 GCF_001864945.1 Frigoribacterium sp. MCBA15_019
TGGCGGGGTGGCGGGGTGGCCGGTTGGCCGGGTGGGCCGGCGGCGGGCGCTCCGGCAGCGGCTACGCGTGGCGCCGTGATGCACCGGGCGGCTCAGCGGCGGCGCACCAGTCCTCGTCCACCCGGGGTCAGCGGCGGCGGGCGCGGGCCGACCAGCGACCGTCGGCCCGACCGATGACGAGCGGGTGGTCGAACGCGCCCGACACGAGGTCGGACGTCAGCACCTCGTCGGCCGGGCCGGTGGCGAAGACCTCGCCGTCGCGCAGCAGCAGGGCGTGCGACGTGCTGCTCGGCAGGTCCTCGAGGTGGTGCGTCACGGTGACCGAGGCCATCCCGGGGTGGGCCGTGCGCAGCTCGTCGACGGTGTCGAGCAGGTGTTCCCGCGCCGCGACGTCGAGCCCCGTCGCCGGTTCGTCGAGCAGCAGCAGGGCCGGCTCCGAGACCAGGGCGCGGGCGATCAGTGCCCGACCGCGTTCACCCTGGGACAGCACGCTCCACCGTGCCGAGAGGCGGGACGAGAGGCCGACGCCCGCGACGAGGTCGACGACCCGCGCCTCCTGATCGTCGGTGGGCGCCCAGCGGGGCACCGGGTCGCTGCTGCCCGTGACGCCGGTCAGCACGACCTCGCGCACGGTGTTGTCGCCCACCATGCGATGGCGGGGATCGACGTGGCCGATGTGGCGGCGCAGCTCGCTCAGCTCGACGCGTCCGAGGCGGCGGCCGAGGACGTCGACCGTGCCCGCCGTCGGATGGCCGAGCGCACCGCACAACGTCATCAGCGTGGTCTTGCCGGCTCCGTTGGGGCCGATCAGCGCCCAGTGCTGGCCGGCGTCGACGCGCAACGACACGTCGTGCAGCAGATCACGACCGCCCCGGGTCACCCGCGCGTCGACGACGTCGAGCACGGGCGGCACCGGGGCGGCCGCGAGGGGAGCTGAGGTCACGCGCGGTAGACGCCCGCCTCGCGCACCTGGTCGAACAGGCCCTGCAGGCGCGCGGGCTGCTCGCGCACGGCGGCGGCCGCCGCCTCGGCGTCGTCCGCCTTGACGGCGTCACGGAGGGCCACGGTGAAGGCGTGGGCCTGGGGGTAGTCGAAGATGCCGTTGGCCGACGGGCGACGCAGCAACAGCAGGAGGCGCGGGCCGGTGTTCGACCACAGTCGCGTCAGCGATTCGCTGTCGGCCGCGGCCAGCAGGATCTCGTTGGCCCGCACGAGGCCCGCGATGTCTTCTTCTTTCTTCGCCTTGAAGGCCTTGGCCCGGGTGTCGAGCAGACCGACGACCTCGGCACGCTGGGCCTTGTCGAGCTTGGGTACGGCGCGCTCGACGAACAGCGACCAGACGGCGTAACCCACGTCGACGGTGTCGACGAACTCGTCGTACGAGGGGTCGACGATGCGCGTGTAGCGGTTGGCCTCGATGTCGACCAGGGCCTGGTCGGCGAGCTTGGCGATGGCCTCGCGGACGGGTGTGCGGGAGACGCCGAGCCAGGCGACCAGCTGGTCGTCGTTCAGACGTTCGCCGAACTCGAGGGTGCCGTCGATGATCGCGGCGAACATCTTGTCGTAGACGACGTCGCGCAGCAGGCGGCGGGGAGCGGGAGTCTGGTCGTCGTTCTGGGGGATCGGCATCGGGGGCCTCCGTCGTGTGTGCGGATGGGTGGCGACGGTCGACGGTGCGGGACACCGCGGTCGGTCGGGTTCGTCGACCCGGCCCTGAACCGGTCGCCGACATGTCGAGCATAAACCCGTGGGCTGAGTACGTATGGGTGATCCGGAGTTCTAGATTCGCGATCCGCCGACGCGCACGACCGTCCGGCCCCGGGTCCGACCCGCCAGGATCGCCTCGCCGGCGTCCACCACGTCGGCGAGGGCGACCTCGTCGGTCATCGAGTCGAGCAGGTCGAGGTCGAGGTCTCGCGCCAGTCTGTCCCAGGCGCGCTGCCGCAGCTCGAGGGGCGCCTCCACCGAGTTCACGCCGGCCAGGGTCACGCCCCGCAGGATGAAGGGCAGCACCGTCGTCGGCAGGTCGGCCCCCTGGGCGAGCCCGCACGCCGTCACGGTGCCGCCCCACCGGGTCTGGGCCAGGACGGTGGCGAGGGTGTGGCTGCCGACCGAGTCGACGCCGCCGGCCCAGCGGGCCCGCTGCATCGGCTTGCCCGCGCCGGACAGCTCGTCGCGGTCGATCAGGGTGGAGGCCCCGAGCGAGCGGAGGTAGTCGCCCTGCTCGGCGACGCGACCCGAGGAGGCGCTGACCGAGTACCCGAGGCGGCTCAGCACCGCGATCGCCACCGACCCGACGCCTCCGGCCGCCCCGGTCACCACGACGTCGCCGTCGTCGGGGCCGACGTCGCGCTCGAGCCGGAGGACGCTGAGCATCGCCGTGAAACCCGCCGTGCCGATGGCGGCGGCGCGCCGGCCGTCGATCCCGCGGGGGAGCAGCACGGCGCTGTCGGGGTCGATCACGACCCGTTCGGCGAAGCCGCCGGGCTTCGTCTCGCCGTGGCCGGCACCGTTGACGAGCACCTCGTCGCCCGGTGCGAAGCGCGACGAGCCCGAGGAGGCCACGACGCCTACCAGGTCGATGCCGGGCACCAACGGGTCGACGCGGGCCACCCCGGGGTCACCGCGCAGGGCGAGCCCGTCTTTGTAGTTGACGCCGGACCAGGTGACGTCGACGACGACGTCACCTGGTCCGGCGACCGGTTCGTCGAGCTCTCTCAGCTCGGCGGTCCTGCCCTTCTCGACCACGATCGCACGCATGCGACCGAGGCTACGCGGGCGCGATCAGGCGAGGCCAGGGGCGATCAGGCGCGATCGACGGGGCCGGACGCACCGGCCTTGCCCCCGAGGAAGCCGCCCAGCGCGCTGACGAGGTCGAGCCCCGTCGTGGCCTTCACGACGTCCTGCAGCTGCGTCATGTTGTTGGCGACGGACTTGGTCAGCTCGTTGGCGCCGTCGGTCGACACCACCGTCAGGGCGTCGATGTTGCCCATCGGGGCCGCCATCTCGCGGGCGATCTCGGGCAGGCGCGAGATGACCTGCGACGCGAGCGCCGCCTGGCCGAACTTGCCCTGCGCCTCGGCCAGGGCGTCGACCGCCTCGGCCTCGGCGAGACCCTTGGCCTTGATCGCCGCGGCCTCGGCCCGACCGGCGGCCTCGACCGCTGCGGCCTCGTTCTCGGCCGCGTTGCGGGCGGCGTCGGCGAGCTGGGTGCGGCGGAACGCCTCGGCCTCGACGGCGGCGTTGGCGGCGTCGCGCTCGGCCTCGGCGTTCTGCACGGACGCGTAGGCCGCGGCCTCGGCGGGCTGACGGACCTCGATGTTGAGTCGCTCCTGGTTGACCTTGGCCTGCTCGGCGACGGCGATGCTCTCTTGTTCGGCGACCAGCTTGTCTTGCATGGCCCGGGCGAGTTCACCGGCGGCGGCGGCCTCGGCCTGTGCCCGGTCGGTCTCGGCCTTGATCTGGGCCTGGCGCACGTCGAGCTGCAGCTGGCGCTCGGCCGTCTGCTGGGTGTTGCCGATGCGGGCCAGGGCGGCGATGCGCTCGGCTTCGGCCTCGGCGACGTCGGCGTTCTGCTTGGCGACGGCGGCCTCGGCACGCCCGCGGTCGGCCAGGTACGTGCTGCCCGGCGTCTCGATCTCGCGGATGTTCATCGTCTCGATCTGGAGGCCCAGCTCGGCGAGCTCGCCCTTCGTCTCGTTGACGGCGTCGGCCGCGAGGCGCGAGAAGTTCTTGACCAGGTCGTCGACCGGCTGGCCGCCGATGAGACCGCGGATCGACCCCTCGAGCGACTGCTGCACGATGACGGGCAGCTGCTGCTGCTGCAGCAGGTAGCGCTGGGCGGCGCGACGCACCCCGTCTTCGGTGCCGGTCACCTTGAAGTTGACCGTCGCCTTGACCGCGGTGCGGATGTAGTTGGCGTCGATCGCCTGCACCTCGACCGGGGTCTGGTACTGCTCGAGCGACAGCTTGAAGCCCTCTTGGAAGATCGGCCACACGAAGGTGCGGCCACCGATGATGACCTTCTGCGGGCTGGAGATGCCCCCGCCCTCGGAGCGTTCGGCACCACGGCCGACCACGATCAGCGCCTCGTTCGGCGGGACGCGCCGGACGCGGCTGGCGACGAACGACAGCAGGGCGAGCACGATGACGACGGCGACGACGATGGCGACGACGCTGACGTTGGAGGAGATGAAGTCCACAGGGCTTCCTTTCAGTTGGTTCGGGGATCACGTGACGCGGAGGCCTCGCCGGCGTCGAGCGCCTCGACCTGCACGCGCGGGCCGTTCTCGGCCACGACGCGGACGCGGACGCCGCGCTCGATGCGTGCGTCACTGGTCGCGAGCCGACGCTCGAGCTCGCGGACGTCGTCGAGCCGCACCTCGCCGCCGGCCGGGCCGGTGGCCTCGGTCGTGACGCCGACGAAGCCGACGGGCGACCAGTGGCCGCCGCTCTCGCGGCGCGTCACGCGGCGGACGACGAGCTGGATCAGCACGAGGGCGACGAGCGCCATGCCGACGGCGACGGCGTACGTCCACCCCACCGCGAGGTCGGTCTGCGACGTGACGACCCCGGCGAGCCCGAAGATGGCCAAGGCCGCGCCCAGGGCGACGCCCGACACGAGCCCGTCACCGACGTCGAAGACGTCGAGCAGGTCGCCCACGACGATGCTGACGAGCAGGAGCAGGAGTCCGATCGCCCCCACCACGATGAACGTGATCATGTGCCGAGCCTGTCAGAGTCCGGCCGGTCGCACATCGCCTGTGCGACGGACCCGGGGTGACGACGAGGCGGTCGGCCCTGGGGACGAGCCGACGAAGGGCCCACGGGGACCCCGCCCGCGAACTGCGCGCCCGTGTCCCCGCCCGGCCCGCCCGTGCCCACGACCTGGCCGCCCCCGCTCGCGCTCCCGTCAGCCGAAGAGGATCGCGGCCTCGTCGTAGCGGTTCTGCGGGACGACCTTGAGGCTGTCGAGGGCTTCCTCGAACGAGACGTGGACGATCTCGGTGCCGCGCAGGGCGACCATGCGACCCCAGCGTCCCTCGACCACCGCGTCGCTCGCCGCCATGCCGAGTCGCGTGGCGAGCACACGGTCGTAGGACGTGGGCGTTCCGCCGCGTTGGATGTGCCCCAGCGTCGTGGCGCGGGTCTCGATGCCCGTGCGCTCCTCGATGACGGGGGCGAGGCGCTCGCCGATGCCGCCGAGGCGCGGGCGGCCGAAGGCGTCCAGGCCGCGCTCGGAGTGCACGTCGCTCTCGTGGTCGGGCACGAAGCCCTCGGCGACGACCACCAGCGGTGCGCGCCCCCGGTCGTAGGCCGACTGCACCCACTCCACGATCTGGTCCATGCTCGTCGCCTGCTCGGGGATGAGGATCGCGTGGGCCCCCGCGGCCATGCCCGAGTGCAGGGCGATCCACCCCACGTGCCGGCCCATCACCTCGGCGACCATGCACCGGCTGTGCGAGTCGCCCGTGGTGCGCAGGCGGTCCATGGCGTCGGTGGCGATCTGGACCGCGGTGTCGAAGCCGAAGGTGTAGTCGGTCGCCCCCAGGTCGTTGTCGACGGTCTTGGGCACGCCGACGATCTTGAGCCCGGCATCCGTCAGGCGCTTGGCCGCGGCCAGCGTGCCCTCTCCGCCGATGGCGACCATGGCGTCGATGCCGAAGCGCTCCATGTTCTCGGCGATGCGGTCGACGCCGCCGTCGCCCTCGAACGGGTTCGTGCGACTCGTCCCGAGGATCGTGCCGCCCTGCTTGGCGATGCCCTGGATCTCTTTGCGGGTGAGGGGCATCACGTCGCCGTCGACCACGCCGCGCCAGCCGTCGCGGAAACCGACGAATTCTTGTCCGTGGATCTGCGTGCCCTTGAGCACGGCGCCGCGGATGACCGCGTTGAGACCGGGGCAGTCGCCACCGCTGGTGAGGATTCCGATTCGCATCGAGGGGCTCCATCGCATCGAAGGGCCCGATCGACGGGCCGAGGTCGAGACCCATCATGGACCACGAGGAGGCGCGACACCTGTCCACGGGGCCGGTCGCCGCCCTGCCCGGTCGCGCAGGCGGCCGTACTACCCTCGCCTGCATGAGCAACGAGCAGCCGGGGCGTCCTCCGTCGCCGTGGGCACGCTTCGCCCGGCCGACGCCGACCGAGCCCGACCGGGGCGAGTTCCCGTTCGGCCCCCCTCGGCCGGTGCACCCCGAGACGGCCGCGGCCGACCACGGCTGGCCGCTCGACCACTCCGGTGCCTCGCAGCCGCCCGCCACTCAGCAGCCGTTCTTCCCCCAGCCGGTCGGGCAGCAGCCCGCCGTCCAACAGACCGCCGCGCCCACGTGGGACTCCGACGGTCGTCAGGTCTGGGCGCCCGGGCCCGGGGCCGCACCCGCCGCCGGGTCCGCGATCGACGCCCGACCCGAGAACGCCGGCCTCGGCTCGTACTTCTTCCCCGCCGACGACGACTGGTCGTCGGCGCCGCCCCGCACCGACGACGAGGGCCGTGGTCTCGCGATCGCGTCGATCGTCTTCGGAGTCTTCTTCGCGCCCCTCGGCCTGGTCTTCGGCATCGTGGCCGCGCGACGCGCCCGGGTCGCCGGCCGACCGGCCACCGTCGCCCTGACCGGCATCGTGATCGCCTCGATCGTCATCGTCCTGAGCCTCGTGGTCGCCATCGCAGCGCTCGACTTCTATTCGCAGCTGGCGACTACCTGCGCGCAGCTCGGGCCGGGCGACTACGTGAACGGCGACGGCCAGACCGTCACCTGCGGCTGACCCGGCCGGCCACCGTTCGGCATCGGCCACCGCCGGGCACCGGGCGCGGGCCGTCGGGGGCGCGGGCCGTCCCGCACGACCCGCGCCGCGCCTCCTCGGCTAGAGCGAGACGGTGCCGGTGTCGGCGACGTTCTTCGGGTGCCCACCGGTGACGGCCGCCTTGGCGTACTTGAACAGGGTGACGGCCTTCGGCTCGTTGCTGATCCAGTACTCGGCCGTGTCGACGTCGACCTCGAGCAGGGCGACGCTCGGGTCGTCGCGGCCCCGGTCGAACCAGGCCTCGGCGCCGGTCGTCCACAGTTCGTCGATGATCGCGGAGTCCTTCACGATCGACGCCTTGCCCGCGAGCGACAGGTAGCCCTTGCCGGTCTCGACGGCGACGTTCACCTGCGGGTGCGCCTTGACGTCGTCGACCTTCGGAGAGGGGTCACGCGTGAAGAAGTACACCTTGCCGTCGAAGTCGCGGTCGACGATCGCGAGGGGCCGGCTCACGAGGTGGCCGTGGCTGCTCTGCGTGGTGAGGATGCCGATGCGGCCCGCGTCGAGGACCTCGCCGATCTTCTTGGTGTCGTTGGTCTCAGTCATGCCGGGGACCCTACGCCGGAGGCTCGTCGGCGGTCACAGCACCGGAGGCTCGTCGGCGGTCACCGCACCGGAGATCCGCCGGCGGTCACCACCGAGGAGGCGCGGTGCCGGTCGCAGGTCACGTCGCCTCGTGCACCGCACCCCTCGCAGGCGACCAGTTGCTCCCGGCACTGCACGTCGACGCAGTTCTGCATGCGGCTCGTCGCGGTGCCGCAGACCTCGCAGCGACCGATCACGGCCGCGTGGTCGCTGAACTCGACCGAGCCGCGACCGTCGAAGACGTAGAGCGAACCGTCCCACAGGCCGTCGTCGCCGAAGCGCTCGCCGTACCGCACGACACCGCCGTCGAGCTGGTACACCCGCGAGAAGCCGCGGGCCGTCATCAGCGACGAGAGCACCTCGCAGCGCACCCCGCCCGTGCAGTACGTGACGACGGGCTCGTCCTTGAGGTGGTCGTACCGCCCGCTGTCGAGTTCGGCCACGAAGTCGCGGGTGGTGGCCACGTCGGGCACCACGGCCCCTCGGAACCGGCCGATGCGCGACTCGTACTCGTTGCGTCCGTCGAAGAAGGTGACCTGCTCGCGGTCGACGAGGTCGTGCAGCTCGTCGGGGGAGAGGCGCTCGCCCGTCCCCACCACGCCGGACCCGTCGACCTCGAGCTCGCCGGGAGCGCCGAACGTCACGATCTCGTCGCGCACCTTGACCGACAGGCGGGGGAAGTCGTCGCCGGTGCCTTCGCTCCACTTGACGTCGAGCTGGGCGAAGGCGGGATGCTGTCGGGTCTTCTTGAGCCACCGTTTGACGTCGGGCAGGTCGCCGCCGAGCGTGCCGTTGACCCCGTGACGAGAGACGAGCAGGCGTCCGCGGAGGTCGAGGGACTCCGCGAGGTCGCGCTGCCAGAGACGGACGGCCTCGGGGTCGGCCAGCGGGGTGAACGCGTAGAACAGCACGATTTTCGGGGTGGCCATCCCGGCAGTCTAGTTTTCGGCCCCACTGCTCGACGCACAGGGCATGAATGCCTTATCGTCTTCACTGGCATATCTGACACCAGCAGAGAGGCGCCGATGCCCGTCCCCACCCCCGCCCGTCCGGTCATCCCCCGTCGCCTGCACAAGGACGCCGTCTACGACCATCTCGTCGAGGCCGTCCTCGACGGCACCCTCCGGCCCGGTGAACGACTCCGCGACGCCGACTGCGAGGACTGGCTGGGGGTCTCGCGCACGCCGATCCGCATCGCCATCGCGAAGCTCGAGCACGTCCAGCTGGTCGAGTCGATCGGTGGCCGGTCGAGCTTCGTCGTGGTCCCCCGGCGCGAGACCTCCCTCGACCTCCTCTCGAGCGGGTGCGCCCTGCTCGCTGCCGCCCACGACTCATTCCCGGGCGGCCCGCGAGATCACGAACGGGTCGAGATCGCCGAGGGTCTGCGGGCCGTGGCGGACGCCTGCGTCATGGGTCCGACGAGCCCTGCGGCGACCGCCGCCGGCGCCGTCGCCGACTCGTGGGACGACCTGTGGTCCGTGGTGGCCGGGCTGCGGTCGAGCGGACTCGCCGCCCGTCACGCGCGTCGCCTCGGTCTGCCCCTCCGCCATCATCTGCGAGAGCTCTCGTCGTCCGACCTCGTCCGGGTGGCGGATCTCGCCTCCGACGCGGCCCGCCACCTCGAGGAGGGCGACCCCCTCGATTTCACCCCCGGCCTCGTGCGGTCGGTCGCGTCCCTGTGCGGGCTCGTCGACCGAGCCGACGTGGTCCCCGGGGGCCGGGATGCCTCGAGGCCGGTCGGTGGGTCCCGTCCCCGAGCGGCACCCCTCGCCGACGGCGATCAGCGCCTGCACGACCTGCCGGTGCGCCGCCGCCTCAGCGACGACGTCCACGACCTCGTCCTCAGGGCCGTCCTCGACGGCACCCTGGCTCCCGACGAGCGACTCGTCGACGCCGAGCTCATCGCCTGGCTCGGCGTCTCGAGGACGCCGATCCGCCACGCCCTCGAACGGCTCGACGAGACGGGTCTCGTCGAGCTCGCCCCGAACCGGTACACCCGCATCGCCCGGCCCGACGCGGCGCAGGTCGTGGCGGCCCGCGAGCTGTACGCGGGCCTGGTGTCGTGGTCGGCCGATCTCGCGTCGGCTGCCGGGGGCGGTGACGCCGACGCCCTCGCGGCCGTGCGGCGACTCGACGCCGTCGTCGGGCGAGCAGAGGGTCGCGCGATGACGCTGTCCACCCTGTCGTGCCTGGCCCCGGTGATCAGGCGGGCGGTCTCGGCCGGCCGGTCCCGGGCTCTCTCGCACGAGCTCGACGTCCTCGAGCCGCGCCTCGCCCACGGTGCCGTGTCGTGCCGGTTCGAGCTGCCGCCGGGTTCGTGGCGGTCGTTCTCCCGTGCCGTCTCGGGCGCCGCCCCGGGCGCCGACGGCGGGGTCGGCCCGGCCGTCGCCGCGTTCGTGCGCTCACTGCGCTCACCGGCCGACCGAGCACTCCGCGCTGTCGGGGGCAGCGTCTAGCATCGCGACATGGACCAGGTCGAGATCGCCGTGACCGACTCCGACCCCGGCCCCGACGGCGGTGTGCCCTCAGCCGCCGGGTCGCCGGCCGTCCGGCTGGGCACGGTGTACTCGTCGGCCCGGCCGGTCGACGTCCGAGCGACGCTCCGACCTCTCAGCCGTGGCTCGGGCGACCCGGCCTTCCGGGTCGTCGGCGACTCCACGTGGCTCGCACTGCGCACGCCGACCGGTGAGGCGACGCTGTGCGTGTCGGCGAGTCGCGCCTCCTCGTCCGTCCGCGCCGACGCGTGGGGGCCGGGTGCGGCCTGGGCGGTCGAGCACGTGCCCGAACTGCTCGGCCGGGGTGACGACTGGTCGGGGCTCGACGTCACGACCAACGCGTTCCTCGCCGACGCTCGTCGGCGGCAGCCGGGGCTTCGCCTCACCCGCACCGAGCTCGTGCTGCAGGCCCTGGTCCCGGCGATCCTCGAGCAGAAGGTGACGAGCGTCGAGGCCTGGCGCGCGTGGCGACAGCTCGTGCGTCGCCACGGCACGCCGGCCCCCGGTCCGGCGCCCGAGGGGCTCGTCGTCCCGCCGGACGCCCAGGGCTGGCGTCGCATCCCGAGCTGGGAGTGGCACCGGGCCGGTGTCGGTCCCCAGCGGTCGGCGACCGTCATGAGGGTCTGCGCGGTGGCACCCGCACTCGAGCGCACGCTCGCCGTCGGTCGGGGTGGCGACGAGGTCGCGACGCGCCTCCGGTCGATCCCCGGCGTGGGCGTCTGGACCGCCGCCGAGACGACCCAGCGTGCCCACGGCGACCCCGACAGTCCCAGCGTGGGCGACTACCACCTCCCCGCCGTGGTCGGGTGGGCGCTCATCGGTCGTCCCGTCGACGACGACGGCATGCTCGAGCTGCTCGAGCCGTGGCGTGGCCACCGTGAGCGCGTCATGCGGCTGATCACGGGCAGCGGGTTCTCGAAGCCGAGGTTCGGTCCGCGCATGACCATCCAGGACCACCGCTCCCACTGACGCGGTCGCCGGCCGAGGTCACCGCGCCTCCGCGACCGGACGCCGAGGAGGCGCGGCTCAGCCCTGCGGGTCGGGCGACGCGTCCGTGCCGATCGCCTCGAGCACGCGACCCGAGAACGCCTGGACGACCTCGGCGTCCGCCCCGAGCACGTCCGCGAAGTACCTCTTGATCGCGGCCGTGTGGCCCCGGGTCGCGGCGAGCATGGCCCGGCGGCCGTCAGGCGTCAGCTCGACCCAGGTGCCGCGCGCGTCGGACGCGCACTCGGTGCGGCGCACCAGCCCACGGCGCTCCATGCGGGTGACCTGGTGGCTGACCCGGCTCTTCTCCCAGCCGATCTGCTCGGCGATGTCGCGCACGCGCGAGCGTCGGTCGCTGCTCCGGCCCAGGCCGACGAGGATCTCGTACTCGGGGGCGGAGACGCCCGAATCGCTCTGCAGGCGGACTTCGAGGGCACGGTCGAGCCGTCGTCTCATGACGTAGAAGGAGTCCCAGACGACCCACTCCTCGTCGGTGAGTTCGTCGGCCATTCGCCCAGTGTAGGGACGGTGGCGCGGCATATCCTCGACCCATGTCCGATGTGCACGCCGACGAAGTCACGCAGCAGACCGTCGAGACGGCCCGCCGCTGGTGGGACGCCGCGCGTGCCGTCCCCGTGCAGGGCCCGGCCGCCCGTCTGACCGAGGTGTTGCGCGACCCCCGCGGGCTCGACTTCGCCCGCGAATTCGCCGACCGCGTCGTCCGACCCGAGGACGACCGGGCGGCCGCGTCCGCACTCGACTCGCTCAGCCGACGCACGCCGGCCCTGCTGCCCTGGCACCTGCGGGCGGCGATCTCGTTCGGCGGGGGCTTCGGCCCGCTCGCACCCAAACCGATCATGCCGGTCGCGCGGCGGACGCTGCGCCACATGGTGGGGCACCTGCTCGTCGACGCGCCACCCGAGAAGCTCACGCAGGCCCTCGCCGGCCTGCGGGGCGACGGCGTCCGGCTCGACCTGACCGCCTGGGGGCCCGTGGTGTCGGGCCCGACCCAGGCCGAGCGGCGCGTCGCCGCGGTCCGGGCCCTGATCGAGCGGCCCGACGTCGAGCGCGTCACGACGACCGTCCGCGAGCTCGTCGGCCCGACCTCGCCCTGGTCCTTCGACGAGACGAGCGACCTGGCCGAGTCGAGGCTCGGGCCCCTGCTCGAGCTCGCGGCGTCGACGGGCACCCTCCTCACCCTCGGCGTCGACCGGCACGCCGACGTCGACCTGACGATCGACGTCTTCACGCGTCTGCTCGACCGACCCGGGCTCGAGTCCGTCACGGCGGGCATCGTCGTCCAGTCGTACGTCCCCGAGGCACTCGACTCGCTGCGGCTGCTCACCGACTGGGCCCGGGACCGTGTCGACCGGGGTGGCGTCCCGATCTCGGTCCGGCTGGTCAAGGGCGGGTCACGCCGTGACGAGATCGTCGACGCCCGCCTGCACGACTGGCCCGTCGTCACCTTCGAGGCCAAGCACGAGACCGACGCCAGCCACCTCCGGCTGGTCGAGTTCGCCCTGAGGCCCGAGAACGCCGCGGTCGCCCGGGTCGGACTCGCCGGGCACGACGTCTTCGACCTGGCCCATGCCGTCACGGTCGCCCGTCGCCACGGCACCGACCACCTGCTCGACGTCGAGATGTGGCTGGGGTCCGCGCCCGGTCTCGCCGAGGTCGTCCGCTCCGAGCTCGGATCGCTCGTCCTCCAGGCGCCGGTCATCGTCTCCGGCGAGTTCGACTCCGCCGTGCGACACCTGGTGGGCCGGCTGGACGCGCTCGCCGACCCCGAGGGATTCCTCTCGAGCACCCTCGACGTCGACCACGAGGCCGCGTTCGCCCGCGAGGCGCGACGGCACGACCGCGCCGTCGCGACCGTGGCCGAGCTGCCCTCCGTGCCCCGGCGGCGACGAGACCGGTCCGGGCCGCTCGACGAAGGCCCCGACCACGTCGTCGACTTCGTGGCCGAGGCCGACACCGATCCCTCGCTCGACGGCAACCGCCGGTGGGCCCGGGGCGTGCTCGGGCGCGCCCGTCGGTCGACCGCCGGCGTCGAGACCGCCGACGCGGCCCCCTCCCTCGGGCTCGCGTCCTCGGGGGGCGCAGCCCTCGACGACGCGACCCTCGAGGCGCTGGTGACCCGCGCCTCCTCGGCCGGGGCGGCCTGGGGCGGCCAAGAGCCCGAGACCCGCGCCGAACTGCTCGACCTCGCGGGCCGCGAGCTCGCCCTGCGGCGCTCGCGCCTCGTCGAGGTGTCCGTCAGCGAGTCCGGCTCGACCCTGTCCGAGGCCGACCACGAGGTCGGCGCGGCCGTCGACTCGGCCCACCGGCTGGCTGTCCTGACCCGCGACCTCGCGACCGTCGACACGGCCGAGCACCGGCCCCCGCGGCTGACGGTCGTCGTGCCCGACCTCGTCACACCCGTCGCCAGCACGGTCGAGGGGGTGCTCGCGGCGTTCGGCGCCGGCAGTGCGGTCGTCGTCCACCTGCCCCCCGGTCGGCGGCGGGCGGTCGCCGTCGTCGCGGAAGCGCTCTGGGCGGTCGGCGTCCCCGACTCGCTCCTGGCCCTGGTCGTCGCCGACGACCCCGACCACGAACGGGCCCTGCTGACGCACCCCGTGGTCGACCGGGTGGTCGCCCACGCGCCGATCGAGACGGCCGTCGGCCTCCGCGACGTGCGCCCGGACCTCGACCTCGCCGTGCGGACCCGGGGGGTCACCTCGCTCGTCGTCACCCCCTCGGCCGACCTCGAGCTCGCCGCCGCCGACGTCGTCGCGAGCGTCGTGGACCACGCCGGCCGCGGCCACGGCGCGCTCGACCTCGTGCTCGCCGTCGGTTCCGTGGGTCACGGCGAGACGTTCCGTCGCCTGCTGCGCGAGGCCTTCGAGGCGGTCGTCGTCGGTCCCGCCGACGACGTCGCCACCGTGATGGGGCCGCTCGCCTCCGCCCCGACCGGGTCCGAGCTCGACGTCCTGACCGTGCTCGGCCCCGGCGAGTCGTGGCTGCTCGAGCCGCGTCCCCTCGACGCGACCGGGGCCCTCTGCTCGCCGGGCGTGCGCGACGGCGTCGACCCCCGGGGTGCCTTCGCCTCGAGCACGCACGGGGTCCCCGTCGTCGGCCTCGTCACCGTCGAGACCCTCGCCGAGGCGGTCACGGTGCAGAACGCCGAATACGGCGGCGACGTGGCGGGTCTGCACTCCCTCGACGTCGACGAGATCGACGAGTGGCTGCACACCGTGCGGGCAGGTGACCTCGTCGTCGGCGGTCCGACGACGGGTGCGCGGGTGCGCCGCAGGCCCACCGGCGGGTGGGGTCGACGGGCGATCGGTCGGGGCCTCAAGCCCGGTGGCCCGAACGCCCTGATCGGCCAGGGGGCCTGGCGTCACCGTCCCCACGACCCCCGCCCCTCGCTGCGCCTGCACGACGTCTCCGAGGGGGTCACCCGCCTGGTCGACGCGGCCCGCCCCGCTTTGTCGTTCGAGCAGTTCGACTCGCTCCGCACGGCCGTCGAGAGCGACCAGCGCGCCTGGCAGTCCGAGTTCGGGCTGGCCCGCGACGTCACCGGCCTCGTGGTCGAGCGCAACGTGCTGCGCTACCGACCGCACCCCGTGACGGTGCGACTCTCCTCCGGGGCCGATCCGTCGGCGCTCGTCCGGCTCGTCGCCGCCGGTGCGCGGGCGGGGTCGACCCTGGCCGTCAGCTCGGCCGTGCCGTTGCCGGCGGGTCTCGTGCACCTGTGGCGCGCCTCCTCGTCCCCGGTGCGCGTGCGCGACGTCGTCGTCGAGAGCGACGAGGCGTTCGTGGCGCGGGCCGCCGCGGGGGCGTTGCAGGGCGGCACGGCCGAGGCCGCCGGTCCGGACGTGCTCGACCTGCTGGCCGAGGCCGCCGGGGGCGAGCGGGCCTCCACCGACGGGGGGCGGGTCGACGACTCGAGGCCGGCTCCGTCACCCGAGGCGGTGGCCGCCTACCGCGGCCTGCGCATCCGGATGATCGGCGGAGACCCCGCCGCACTGGCCCGGGCGCTGCAGGGCAGCCCCGACGTGACGATCTTCTCGGGCGAGGTGACCGAAGAGGGGCGGATCGAGCTGCTGACGTTCGTGCGTGAGCAGTCCGTCTCGCTGACGGCGCACCGGTACGGCCGCCTCGACCCCGCGCTGGCCGACCTGCGGCTCTGACCGCGAACTGCGGCTCTGACCGCGACCGGCCGCTCACGGCCCGCCGCCGGGCCGCCGCCGGGCGCCGTCAGGCCGAGCGGCGGCTGATGAGTTTCGACAGCACGATCGCGCTGCGCGTGTGGTCGACGTTCGGGGCGTTGCGCACGCGTTCGAGGGCTTCCTCGAGCGACGGGATGTCGCGGCTGCGCATGTGGACGATGGCGTCGGCGCTGCCGGTCACCGTGCCGGCGTCGACGACCTCGGGCACCGTGCCGAGGATGCGTTGCAGTTCTTGGGGCGAGACGGTGCCACGGCAGAACAGTTCGACGTAGGCCTCGGTGCCGAGCCCGTCGACGGCGGGGTCGACCTGCACGGTGAACCCCTTGATCACCCCGTCGGCGACGAGGCGGTCGACGCGGCGTTTGACCGCTGAGGCACTGAGGCCGACCGAGGCGCCGATGTCGCCGTACCCGGCACGGGCGTTCTGGCGCAGGAGGTCGATGATGCCGTAGTCGAGATTGTCCACGAGGGCATGGTACGCGGGAAAACTGCACCGAAGCTGACAAATACGCAAGAATAGTGCGTGAGAGCCCGGCCTCGTGCGCGCCTGCGATGTGACACTGATCCGGTGAGCCTGACGATCGAACCCTCCGACCTGCCCGACGCGACCGCCCGACGGGACGCCGCCCGTGTGGCGAGCCACCGGACCATCTTGATGTGCCGACCGGAGCACTTCACCGTCAGCTACAAGATCAACCCGTGGATGGACCCCACCCAGCCGACCGACACCTCGTTGGCGCTGGCCCAGTGGCAGACCCTCTACGACACCTATGTCGGCCTCGGATTCGACGTCGAGCTTATCGACCCCGAAGAGGGCCTGCCGGACATGGTCTACGCGGCCAACGGCGGCTTCGTCCTCGACGGCGTCGCGTACGGGGCGCGCTTCACCTACCCCGAGCGTCAGGCCGAGGGCCCGGCCTACATGCGGTGGTTCGCCGCGGCCGGCTTCGAGGTGGCCGAACCCGCCGAGACCAACGAGGGCGAGGGGGACTTCCTGTTGGTCGGCGACGTCATCCTGGCCGGCACGGGCTTCCGCAGCGACTCGAGTTCGCACGACGAGATCGGTCGCGTCTTCGGGCGCGAGGTCGTCAGCCTCACCCTGGTGAACCCGAGCTTCTACCACCTGGACACCGCCATCGCCGTGCTCGACCCCGAGCCGGTGGACGGCCGTCACACCATCGCGTACCTCGAGAGTGCCTTCGACGACGCCTCGCTCGCGATCCTGCGGCAGCGCTTCCCCGACGCGATCCTCGTCAGCGAGGAGGACGCGGCCATCCTCGGGCTCAACTCGTACTCCGACGGTCACAACGTCGTGATCGCCGCCCGGGCGACCGGCTTCGAGCGTCAGCTGCGCGAGCGCGGCTACAACCCGATCGGCGTCGACCTCTCCGAGCTGCTGCTCGGCGGCGGCGGCGTCAAGTGCTGCACCCTCGAGCTGCGTCGCTGAGCGTCAGGCCGGCGGTCGCGCGAAGAGGTAGACGACGCTGCGTCCGGTGCGGTGCTCCTGCCGGATCTCGTACCCCTCGTCGCGCAGCTGGCGCAGGTCGTCCTCGCTGAGGACGTCGACCGAGAGCCGGGCGATCCACAGGCGGTCGACCGACGACAGTCGGTCGGCCAGATCGACGGCGTCGTCCTCGTCGTCGAGGCGCAGGGTGACGTCCGAGTACGAGCCCGACGGCAGCCCCGACCGGACGAAGGCGACGTCGTCGAGCCCGGCGAAGCGCTCCGGGTAGGCGTAGATCGCCTGGCGGGGTCGCGTCGACACGGTGCCGGTCGCGTCGAGCAGGAACGCGTCGCCCGGGCGGGCCTGGCTCTCGATGTAGCTCGAGAGCTGGGAGAGGTCGCTGCCGCCCCCCTTGCCGGTCGGCAGCCGCTGCAGAACGTAGGTCGGGACCGAGGCCGCCACCAACAGGGCGACGAGGGCGATGCTGATCCAGCGCCGCCGGAAGCCGGTGACGGCGACCGCCAGCAGCAGGCACATGCCCGGTGCCGAGAAGGTCACCAGTCTCGACGTGTACACGGGCGACAGGACGAGCCCCAGCGCGAGCAGCAGCCCGGCGGGCAGCGCGACCCAGAGCGCGCCGAGCAACACGACGCTGCCCGGCGTCCGTGAGCGGTCGCGGAGGCGGGTGCCGAGCAGGATGAGCAGGACCGCCGACACGACGGCGAACGCCAGGCCCGTGACGAACCACGGGTCGACCAGGACCGTCCACCAGGTGACGTCGGCACCCGTCGACGGGTCGGCCACCCCCAGGAGGCGCGAGCGCTCGGCGAGGACCGTCCCGATGACCGGCGAGGTCACGAACAGGGCCGCCCCGGTCGAGACGGACCAGCCGAGGAGGCGGTGGCGGGCTCCCCGACGTCGGCGCTGTGCCGGCGCCAACAGCAGGAAGACGCCGTGCACCACGATGATCAGGCCGAGGGGGACGAAGGTCGCGATCGACCCGGCGAGGACCGCGCCGTACCCGATCCACCAGCGTCGGCGGTGACGCCGAGAGGCCACGAGCAGCAGCACGGTCACCCAGACGGCCAGGGCGGCCGTGAGCGCGTAGGGGCGCGCCTCGGCGGCCTCGAGCGTGAAGCGGGGCAGCACCGCGAAGACCGCGGCGGCCAGCAGGGCGGTGCGCCGGGTCGTCAGCATGCGCGTCAGGACGAGCACCCCGGCGGCCCCGGCCCCGACGAAGACGGCCGACGGGAACCGCGTGGCCACCTCGGCCTCGCCGAAGGCGCCGACCCAGAAGTGCATGAGGAGGTAGTAGACCGTGTGCACCGCGTCACGCTGGTGGACGAAGGCCAGCAACTCGCCGAGGGGAACGCGTGCCACCTGCAGCGTCGTCGCCTCGTCGCTCCAGTACGAGGGCACCCAGCTGAACGCGGCTCCGAGCAGGAGGGCCGCGAGGCCGGCGACGAGCGGGTCGAGCCAGCGGCTACGGAGGGAGACGACCGCGGGGTCGTGGCCGATGCTCACGCGGCCGTCCCGCAGCGCCGAATCACGGCTGCGCCGCAGCGTCGACGGGCGGCTGCGCCGCAGTGCCGACTCACGGCTGCGCCGTTAAACGAGTCAGGCCCCGCCTGAGCGGGGCCTTCTGTGGCTGGACACGGCATCGATCCGTGGACCTTTCGATTTTCAGTCGAACGCTCTACCAACTGAGCTACCCAGCCGTGAGGGCCCGAAGCCCCCAGGCGATGAACTCGCCTTGGCGACCCTGACCGGACTTGAACCGGCGACCTCCGCCGTGACAGGGCGGCGCGCTAACCAACTGCGCTACAGGGCCAAACTTGCTGCTGTGACACAGCGTACTCGATGTTCTGTTGTGATTGGTGCAGGTGGTGCCTCGGTGCGGTCTTGCGGTGGTGCTGGTGACCCCAACGGGATTCGAACCCGTGCTGCCGCCGTGAAAGGGCGGTGTCCTAGGCCACTAAACGATGGGGCCGTGTCCGAGGACGTCATAGCAACCGATCACAGAGCATACGGATGATCGCGGGCAAATGCAAAACGGGGGCGACGCGGATCGACGCGCGCGCCTCCTCGTCCCCCGTCCTGGTCACGCGACTCGCCCGCCACTCCGTCGCGATTGCCCGGCGATCGCGCGAGCGGAGGCTAGTTTCAAGTCGTTCTTGAGAGTTCGGGCCCACCCCCGGGTCGGCCCGCCCGTCGTCACCGCCTCGCGGTGCTGTACGGGACCGCCCGCCGGGGTTACCGTGTCCAGCACGGCGACCACCGGCCCCACGGACTCGACGCCGTCACGACGAATCGGACCCACTCGATGACCACCACCCGCCGACCCGGTCGAGCCCGCCTGGCGAGCCTCACGTCGGGTCCCCTCGCGCCGTCGTCGCGGCTCGCCCGCGTCGTCGTCTCGATCGCCGCCGCGTCCCTGCTGCTCACCGCGGGTGTCGTCGGACTGCCCGCGTCCTCGGCCACCGCCGCGTCGTACCCGTCGTGGGAGGACGTCCAGAAGGCCCGGGGCGACGAGACCGCGAAGCAGGCCGAGATCACCAACCTCGAGGGCATCCTCACCCAGATGCAGGCGGACCTCGACGCCAAGAACGCCGAGGCCGAGAAGCGCGGCGACGAGCTGCAGAAGGCCCAGTCCGCGTACGACGACGCCCAGTACAAGACCACGCAGCTGCAGTCGCAAGCCGACGCCGCCGACAAGGTGGCCGCTGCCAGCGAAGAGCGTGCGGGTCAGCTGGCCGCCCAGCTCGGTCGCTCCGGTGGCACGAACGGCGTCAGCGGTAGCCTGATCGCCGACCCGGGCGAGGCCGGGCAGTTGCTCTACAAGCTCGGCGCGATGAGCAAGCTCACCGAGCAGGCCGACGGCATCTACTCGCAGGCCACCCAGGACCGCAACACCGCCCAGGGGCTGAGCGACCAGGCCGCCGTCGCCGAGGCCGCCCTCGCCGTGCTGGCCGACACGGCGCAGAAGGCCCTGGCCGACGCGAACGACGCCGCCCAGGCCGCGAGCGACGCCCTCGCCGCGCAGCAGGAGAACCAGGCGCGGCTCCAGGCCCAGCTCGAGACCCTCAAGACCAACGTCGACCACACCGAGGCCGAGTACCAGAAGGGCGTCGAGGAGTCCCGCGCCGCCGCGGCCGCCGCAGCGGCGGCGACCAACGGCACGGCGCTCGGGGTCGTCTCGCCCCAGGGCTGGACGCGCCCCGCCGGCGGCAACATCTCGAGCGGCTTCGGCATGCGCGTCAACCCGGTGACGCACGCGTACATCCTGCACGCGGGCACCGACCTCGCCGCGGGCTGCAACTCGCCGATCTACGCGGCGACCGCGGGCGTCGTCACCTACGCCGGCTGGTACGGCGGCTACGGCAACTTCGTGCTGATCGACCACGGCAACGGCGTCACGACCGGCTACGGCCACCAGCCGAACGGCGGCATCATGGTCAGCGTCGGCCAGGCGGTCGGCACCGGCCAGCAGATCGGTCACGTCGGCTCGACCGGCAACTCGACCGGGTGTCACCTGCACTTCGAGACCCGGGTCGGCGGCGTCGCGCAGAACCCGCAGCCGTTCATGGCCGACCGCGGCATCCGCCTGTAGACGCCGTCCGCGCCCGGCGGCACGACGAAGGGCCCGA
>NZ_MJGS01000012.1:20818-43826 GCF_001864945.1 Frigoribacterium sp. MCBA15_019
TCGGGCCCTTCGTCGTGCCGGGGTGCAGGAGGTCAGTGCCCCTCGTCGGCCAGCTTCGTGATGCCGGCCTCGACGATGGCCTCGGCCTCGGCGGCGTCGCCCCAGCCCTCGGTCTTGACCCATTTGCCGGGCTCGAGGTCCTTGTAGTGCTCGAAGAAGTGCTCGATCTCTTTGCGGAGGTACTCGGGCACGTCGGTGACGTCCTGGATGTGCTCCCAGCGCGGGTCCTTCGCGGGGACGGCGATGACCTTGGCGTCGCTGCCGCCGTCGTCGGTCATGTTGAAGACGCCGACCGGACGCACCTTGACGCCCACGCCCGGGAAGAGCGGGTAGTCGAGCAGCACGAGCACGTCGACGGGGTCGCCGTCGAGGCCCAGCGTGTTCTCGAAGAAGCCGTAGTCGGTCGGGTAGACGAACCCGGTGAACAGGACGCGGTCGAGGTAGACGCGACCGGTCTCGTGGTCGACCTCGTACTTGTTGCGGCTGCCTTTGGGGATCTCGATCACGGCGTCGTACGCGGCCATGGGTGTGCTCCTTGCGATGCGTCGTTGGGGGTCCGACCCGACGGGTCGGCGGTGTCGCTAACGTTACAAGATGCCCGACAGACCCCGCCTGACCCCCGCGACGGCCGACGTCCGACGTGCCGTGCGCGCCTCCTTGTCCGGTCACGACGAGGGTGACCTGGTGCTGGTCGCCCTGAGCGGTGGGCCGGACTCGCTCGCGCTCGCGGCGGGTCTCGCCTTCGAGGCGCCGCGTGCGCGGTTGCGCGCCGGGGCGGTCGTCGTCGACCACGACCTGCAGGGTGACTCACGCACCGTCGCGGCGCGCGCGGCCGACCAGGCGCGCGGCCTCGGGCTCGATCCCGTCGTCGTCGTGCGGGTCTCGGTGGGCACCGAGGGCGGCCCCGAGGCGGCGGCCCGCACGGCCCGCTACGAGGCGCTGTCGTCCGTCGCCGCCGAGCAGGGCGCCCGCACCGTGCTGCTCGGCCACACCCGAGACGACCAGGCCGAGACGGTGCTGCTCGGCCTCACCCGCGGCAGCGGCGCGACGAGCCTGAGCGGGATGGAGGCGCGCTCGGGCCTCTACGCCCGCCCCCTGTTGGCCGTCGGTCGCTCGACCACCGCGGCGGCGTGCACCGACGCCGGCCTCGAAGCCTGGGCCGATCCGCACAACGACGACCCCACGTTCACGCGGGTGCGACTGCGGCAGACCGTCCTGCCGATGCTCGAGCGCGAGCTGGGCCCGGGCATCACCGAGGCGCTCGCGCGCACGGCGGACGCCCTGCGCGAGGACTCCTCCGCCCTCGACCACTTCGCCGACGAACTGGCCGAAGAGCTCGCCGACCACGCCGAGGCGGGCATCTCGCTCGACGTCCGCGGGCTCGCCGCGAACCCGGCGGCCCTGCGCCAGCGGCTGATCCGGCTCGCGGTGCAGAGCGAGTTCGGCGTCTCGCTCAGCCGCGTCCAGACCCTCGAGGTCGCCCGGCTGGTGACCGACTGGCACGGGCAGGGGGCGGTGTCGCTGCCGGGCATTACAGTGGAACGCACCGGAGGCGCGCTGCACTTCTCGGCGACCGGCGCCTCCTGAGATCCCCCTCGGCACCCCACGACCCCAGGAGCACGACACCACCATGGAACTCAGCGACATCGAGGCCGACCTGACCAGCGTGCTCTACACCGAAGAGCAGATCCACGCCAAGATCGCCGAGGTCGCGCGGCAGGTCGAGGCCGACTACGCCGGCCGCGAGCCGCTGCTGGTGGGCGTGCTCAAGGGCGCCGTCATGGTCATGGCCGATTTCTCGCGCGAGCTCAAGCTGGCCTCGGCGATGGACTGGATGGCCGTCTCGTCGTACGGCTCGGGCACCAAGTCGTCGGGCGTCGTGCGCATCCTCAAAGACCTCGACAGCGACCTGCACGGCCGCGACGTCATCATCGTCGAGGACATCATCGACTCGGGCCTGACGCTGTCGTGGCTGCTCGAGAACCTGCAGAAGCGCGGGGCCGCGTCGGTCGAGATCTTCGCGCTCTTCCGCAAGCCGGCCGCCGCCAAGGTCGCGGTCGACGTCAAGTACGTCGGCTTCGAGATCCCCAACGACTTCGTCATCGGCTACGGCCTCGACTACGACGAGAAGTACCGCAACCTGCGCGGTGTCGGGGTGCTCGCCCCGCACGTCTACAGCTAGCGGTCCGTGCACCGACCGGGCGGATCAAGCCCTCGGCGAACACCCATCCAGGGCATAGCAGCCCCGATGTACCCTTTTGCTCACGTTCTTCCTGCAGAAAGGTGTCGGGCGTCGCCCGTACTGACATGGACTTCAAGAAACTCTTCCGCGGTCCGATCATCTACATCGTGATCGCGGTCATCGGCATCGGCATCGGGTGGAGCCTCATCAGCGGGGCGGGCACGACCCAGATCTCGACCCAGAAGGGCCTCGAGGCGATCCAGACCGACAAGGTCAAGTCGGCGACGATCTTCAGCAACGAGCAGCGGGTCGACCTCGTCCTCAAAGACGGCGACAAGGCCGAGCAGTTCTACTACGCGACGCCGCGTGGCTCCGAGGTCGTCGACGCCGTCAACGACGCGAACCTCGAGAACTTCGACGACACCGTCACGCAGACCAGCTGGTTCATGTCGCTGCTCAGCATCCTGCTGCCGTTCCTGATCATCGGCGTCATCTTCTGGTTCCTGCTCTCGTCCATGCAGGGCGGCGGCAGCAAGGTCATGCAGTTCGGCAAGTCCAAGGCCAAGCTGGCGTCCAAAGAGACGCCGCAGGTCATGTTCACCGACGTCGCCGGGGCCGACGAGGCGATCGAAGAGCTCGAAGAGATCAAAGAGTTCCTCAAAGAGCCGGCCAAGTTCCAGGCCGTCGGCGCCCGCATCCCCAAGGGCGTGCTGCTCTACGGCCCTCCCGGCACCGGCAAGACCCTGCTCGCCCGCGCCGTCGCCGGCGAGGCCGGCGTCCCCTTCTTCTCGATCTCGGGGTCGGACTTCGTCGAGATGTTCGTCGGCGTCGGCGCCAGCCGCGTCCGCGACCTCTTCGAGCAGGCCAAGCAGAACAGCCCGGCGATCATCTTCGTCGACGAGATCGACGCCGTCGGTCGTCACCGCGGCGCCGGCATCGGCGGCGGCAACGACGAGCGCGAGCAGACCCTCAACCAGCTGCTGGTCGAGATGGACGGCTTCGACGTCAAGACCAACGTCATCCTGATCGCCGCGACCAACCGTCCTGACGTGCTCGACCCGGCCCTGCTGCGCCCCGGCCGCTTCGACCGCCAGATCGGCGTCGACGCTCCCGGCCTCGACGGTCGCAAGCAGATCCTCGAGGTGCACGGCAAGGGCAAGCCCCTCGCCGCCTCGGTCAACCTCGAGGTGCTGGCTCGCAAGACGCCCGGCTTCACCGGTGCCGACCTGGCCAACGTCCTCAACGAGGCCGCCCTGCTGACGGCGCGCTCGAACGCGCAGCTGATCGACAACCGCGCCCTGGACGAGGCGGTCGACCGCGTCATGGCCGGCCCGCAGCGCCGCAGCCGCATCATGAACGACCACGAGAAGCTCATCACCGCGTACCACGAGGGTGGACACGCCCTCGCCGCCGCGGCGATGCGCCACACCGACCCCGTGACCAAGATCACGATCCTGCCCCGCGGTCGCGCCCTGGGCTACACGATGGTCCTCCCTCTCGAAGACAAGTACTCGGTCACCCGCAACGAGCTGCTCGACCAGCTCACGTACGCCATGGGCGGCCGTGTCGCCGAGGAGCTCGTCTTCCACGACCCGACGACCGGGGCCTCGAACGACATCGAGAAGGCCACGGCGACCGCCCGCAAGATGGTCACCGAGTACGGCATGAGCAACAAGGTCGGTTCGGTCAAGCTCGGCCAGGCGTCGGGCGAGATGATGATGGGCCGCGACGGCAGCTCGCGCGACTACTCCGAGAACATCGCCGAGACGGTCGACGCCGAGGTGCGTGTCCTGCTCGAGCAGGCGCACGACGAGGCGTGGGAGGTCATCAACGACAACCGCGACGTGCTCGACTTCCTCGCCCGTGAGCTGCTCGAGAAAGAGACCCTCGACCACGACGAGCTCGCCGAGATCTTCAAGGACGTCCGCAAGCTCCCCGAGCGTCCCCAGTGGCTCTCGAGCGACAAACGTCCGGTGTCGGACCGTCCGGCCATCCCCATGCCGACGAAGTCGCCCGTCGACGCCGAAGCCGTCGACGGGGGCGTCGACTCCGAGCCGACGACCAAGCCGGCCCGCACGCGCCCGCCTCGCACGACGCCCGGCATCGCCACGGCCTGACGCACGATCGGCCCGACCGGCTGCGCCGAGGCGCAGCCGGTCGCTAGCCTGAGGGCTCGTCCCGAGCACCGAACGGAGGTACCGCTTCGTGACCGACCCGTCCAGCGGCACCCCCGCCGCATCCGGTGACGACGTCCGCCCGACTGCGGCGGCCCGAGAGGGCCGTGGCGCACCCTCGAAGCGGCCTCGCGGTCGTGAACGCTACCCGGCCGACGTCGTGGTCGACGCGCCACCCGCCTCGGCCCGGGCGGCCGCCGGCGGGCTCGCCGCGGGCCCGATCACGCAGGGACGACTCGTCCTCGCGCAGAACGAGACCGCGGCCGTTCGACCCCCGGCCCAGTTGCCGCCCGTCACGCACACCCCGGCGACGACCCCCGCGACCAGCCTCCCCTCCGAGGCATCGGCTGCCGCGCAGCCGCCCGCCGTGGCTGCCGCCGGCCGCTCGACCACGGGCGACCTCGCCCCCGCCGAGACCGCCGAGACCGCGGCTCCCGCTCCCCGCTCGGGTCGTCGGCTGGTGGCCGGTGGCCGGTTCGAGGGGCCGCTGCACGAGCGGTCGTTCGACGACGCCGACCCCGTGCTCGAGGCCCGGCCACGACCCGAGCGGCAGCGCAGCGGTTCGCACGCGGCACCCGCGGTGCGTGATCGGGTCGCGACCGGCCCGGGGTCGCACGCCGCGCCTCCTGAACCGGTCCTCCGACGGTCGCGCGACCGGTCCAGCGCCCGGCGGCCGGGCCCGGCCGTCATGGGCGTGCTCAACGTCACGCCCGACTCGTTCAGCGACGGCGGTCGTCATCTCGACCTCGACGCCGCTCTGGCCCACGCTCGCGCCCTCGTCTCGCGGGGGGCCGACATCGTCGACGTCGGCGGGGAGTCGACCCGGCCCGGTGCCGTCCGCGTCGAGCCCGCCGACGAGCTCCGTCGGGTGCTGCCGGTCGTCCGCGAACTGGCGTCCGAAGGGGTGCGCGTCAGCATCGACACGATGAACGCCTCGACGGCAGCGGCCGCGCTCGAGGCCGGTGCCGAGATCGTCAACGACGTGTCGGGCGGTCTCGCCGACGTCGACATGGCCCGCGTCGCCGCCGAGAGCGGCCGCACCTTCGTGGTCATGCACTGGCGCGGTCGGCTCGACGGCTCCGGTCACGCACCCGCCGCCGCGGCGCGCGAGGACGACGGCGACGTCGTCGGCACCGTGGCCGACGAGCTCGCCGCGCGTGTGGACGACCTCGTGGCCCGGGGCGTGGACCCGTCGACGATCGTGCTCGACCCGGGACTCGGGTTCTCGAAGGACGCCCTGCAGAACTGGCAGCTGCTCGCCCACCTCGACGTCCTCGGACGGCTCGGACTGCCCGTGCTCGTCGCCGCGTCACGGAAGCGGTTCCTGGCCGACCTCCTGCCCGAGGGTGCGCCGCCCGTCGACCGCGACCCCGCGACCGCCGTGATCAGCGTGCTGGCGGCGCAGGCCGACGTGTGGGGCGTGCGCGTCCACGACGTCGCCAGCACCCGGGCCGCCCTCGACGTGCTGCAAGCGTGGACCGAAGCCGCCGCGGCTCCCCGACGACCGGCGAGGCACGCGTGAGCGGCGGCGAGCCCGGCCCCGTCGGCACGACCGGTCCGGCCGACGTGCCGGTCCTCCGCGCCCGCGGCCTCGACGTGCTGCGTCTCAGCGGCCTGCGGGCGACCGGCCACCACGGCGTCTTCGACCACGAGCGCCGCGACGGGCAGGAGTTCGTCGTCGACGTCGTCGTGCACCTGGACACCACGCCCGCGGCGTCCGGCGACGACCTCGGCGAGACGGTGCACTACGGCGTGCTGGCCGAAGAGCTCGTGGCCGCCGTCGAACGAGACCCGGTCGACCTGATCGAGACCCTCGCCGAGCGCCTCGCCGGCGTCGTGCTCGCACACCGAGCGGCCGTCGCCACCGAGGTGACCGTGCACAAGCCGGGGGCCCCCATCACCGTGCCGTTCGGCGACGTGTCGATCACGATCAGCCGGGAGCGAGCATGAGCGGGGCGAGCGTGAGCGGGCCGAGCGTCCGCCGGGCGGTGATCGCCCTCGGCTCGAACCTCGGCGACCGCGACACCCTGCTGCGTGACGCCGTCCGGGCCGTCGACGCGACGCCCGGCATCACGGTGGTCGCCGCGTCCGCCCCCGTGTCGTCGACCGCCGTCACGCTCGACGGCCTCGATCCGAGCAAGCCGACCTACCTCAACGCCGTGCTGCTCGCCGACGTCACGCTCGACGACGACGCCCTGCTCGACGCGCTGCAGGCGATCGAAGCCACGCACGGGCGCACCCGCGACGTCCGGTGGGGTGACCGGACACTCGACCTCGACGTCGTCGCCCTCGACGACGAGTGCATCGACACCGAGCGCCTCCAGGTGCCGCACCCCCGAGCCGCCGAACGCGCCTTCGTGCTCGAGCCCTGGCTCCAGCTGGACCCGGAGGCGCGGCTCACCGGAGCAGGGCGGGTCGCCGACCTCGCGTCGCGGCTCACCGAGCGCACGAGGCCCGTGGCGGGGGCGACCTCGCTGCTCGACCGGGCGCCCGCGTCGGACGCCTCGTCCGCCCCCGATGCCGACCTCGTTCACGACATCGCCCCCGACCTCGTCACCGACCGCAGCCCAGGAGCCCCGTGAAGCACACCCGCCCCTCCACCCTGGTCGGCCTGATCATCGTGGCCGTGGCCGCCGGCTTCGTCCTCGACTCGGTGCTGGTCGCCATGCGTCAGCCGTCGATCGTGCTGCCCGTCGCGCTCGGCCTCGTGCTGCTCGGCATCGGCGGTGTCGTCGTCTCGATGGCCGTCCCCGTGCACCGCGTGGCGACCGGGTCCAGCAAGGAGCGCGTCGACCCGTACTACGCGACGCGCGTGCTGCTGTTGGCCAAGGCGAGCAGCCTGGCCGGCGCCCTGTTCGGCGGCTTCGCCGGGGGAGTCCTGCTGTTCGTCCTCTCCCGTGGCGTGGGGGTCGCTGTAGGCTCGCTCGTGCCCGCGATCGTCGCCGTCGTCGGCGGTGCGGGACTGCTCGTGGCCGGCATCGTCGCCGAACGCATGTGCACCGTCCCGCCCGCCGACGACGAGAACGGTCAGGGCCCGGGCACGCAAGCGGTCTGACCGCCCGCAGCCCGACCGCCGTAGCACGACGAGACCGTCACTCGACGAGACCGTCGCACGACACGACCGCCACACGACATCGCTGCCGCACGACACGGACGCCGACCGGAAGAGACGCCGACATGGACCGACTCGACATCCCCGACGCGGAGTGGACCCGCGTCTCGCCCCGGTACGTCTGGCCCGAGCTGATCGGCTACCTCGTCACCGGGCTGATCGTGGCCGGTGCCACCGTGCCGCTCTGGCTGATCGGCGAGTGGTGGGGCTACGCGATCACCGCCGTCGTGGTCGTCGTCACCGTGATCGTGGCCGCCCTGACCCCGCGACGCGTCCGGGCGATCGGTTACCAGCTGCGCGAGGACGACCTGCTGCTGCGCAAGGGCATCCTGTACCTGCGGGTCGTCGCCGTGCCCTACGGGCGCATGCAGCTCATCGACATCAACCGGGGCCCGGTCGTCCGGGCGCTCGGTCTCAGCGACCTCAAGTTCGTCACCGCGGCCGCCGCGTCGGCCGTGACGATCCCGGGCGTCCCCGCCGACGAGGCCGAGCGGCTGCGCGACCGCCTGGTCGAGCTGGCCGAATCGCGGCGGGCCGGCCTGTGAGCGACCCCCGCACCGGAGCGGACGGGGGCGGGGGCCGACCCGCGCCTCCGGACGTCGCCGCCCTCACCGACGGCGAGTGGCACCGCCTGCACCCGGCCACCCCGCTGCTCAAGGGCGGCATCGCGCTGGCCGCGGTGCTCGTCATCCTGTTCAACAACGCGCGCGAGTACGTCGTCGAGCTGTTCGTGCCCGGCGGCAGGCGGGGCGACGACGGCGACCCGTTCGGCTACGTCGTCGACCAGGGCTGGCTGGGCCTGCTGCTGCTGGCCGTGGTCGTGGTCATCGCCCTGTTCGTCGGCGGGTTCTGGCTGTCGTGGCGCATGCACACCTTCCGGGTCGGCGACGACGTGGTCGAGGTGCGCAGCGGCATCGTGTTCCGCACCAACCGGCGGGCACGGCTCGACCGCATCCAGGGCATCAACATCCAGCGTCCGCTGCTCGCCCGCGTCTTCGGTGCCGCCAAGCTCGAGGTCAACCAGGCCGGGCAGGACGCCAACGTCAACCTCGCCTACCTGCGCTCGGCGTCGGCGGACGACCTGCGCCGCGAGATCCTGCGGCGAGCGGGCGGGGCGCAGCAGCCGCACGCGCCGGCGCCGAGCGCGGCCGGCGCGCCGGTCGATGCGACGGCCGACGGCACGGGCGGTGCGACCCACGCCGCCGCGGTCGCCGGGATCGCGACCCCCGCGGCTCCCGGGCACCCCGACGCCCAGGCCCCCCACCGGCAGGGCTTCGGCGGCCTCGTCGAGCAGCGCGCGAACGAGTTCCTCGCGCCCGAGCTCGACCCCGACGAGGCGCCGCCGCAGTCGGTCGTGGCCCTCTCGCCCGGCCGCCTGATCGGGTCGACCGTCCTGAGCGGTTACACGCTCTTCCTGCTGGCCGCCGTCGTGGCGATCGTGATCAGCGTGGTCACGACGGGCGAGTGGTTCCTGCTCTTCGTGCTGCTCCCGGCCGTGCTCGGGTCGGGCGGGTTCTACGTCAACCGCATCACGAAGTCGCTGCGCTACACGATCGCCGGCACGCGCGACGGGGTCCGCATCGGCTACGGCCTGTTCTCGACCTCGAACGAGACGCTGCCGCCCGGCCGCATCCACTCGGTCAAGGTCAGCCAACCGCTGCTCTGGCGCCCGTTCGGCTGGTGGGACGTCAAGATCAACCGCGCCTCGCGCTCGAGCACCAAGGGCGCCGCCGGGCAAGAGAACACGACGATCCTGCCGGTCGGCGACGAGGACGACGTCCGCCGCGTCCTCGAACTCGTCCTGCCCGAGCTGGTCGGCGTTGCCGCCGTGGGCGTCGCCACCGAGGAGGCGCGGGCCGGGTCGAGCGCGTCGGCCGACGACCCCGAGGCGGGTGCCTCCGCGACCGGCGACGCCGCGCCTCCTGCCCTCGGGTTCGCGACGCTCGGGGACGCGACGTCCACGATCGGCGAGGCCGCGCCTCCTGCCGTCCGCGACGCCGTCGAGGCGACGACCGAGCACACCCTCTCGCTCGTCGAGGGCGGGTTGAGGTCGAGCGGCACCGACGGTGGCTTCACCGTGTCGCCGCGCCGGGCCGCGGTGCTGCGCTGGTTCTCGTGGCGCCGCAACGGATTCCGGTCGGCACCGGGCGCGCTGCTGCTGCGCAAGGGCGCGATCTGGCGCCAGCTCGTCATCGTGCCGCTGCCCCGGGTGCAGAGCGTCGGCCTCGTGCAGGGGCCGCTGCGCCGGCGGTTGCGGCTCGCGACCGTGCACCTGCACACCGTCCAGGGGCCGATCGTGGCCGAGATCGGCGCGCTCGACCAGGACGACGCCCTCGGCTTCTTCACGACCGCCGGCCGCGAGGCGGTCGCCGCCGCCCATGCCGACCGCACCCACCGGTGGAGCGAGGAGACCCCGTGACCGACCCCCGCGACCCGGGCGACCCGCGCGACGACCCTCGCGGCACCCCGCGCGGCTCCGACCGTCGCAGCGGCCGCCTGGGCGTGGGCATCGTCGGTGCCGGCCGGGTGGGGCCCGTGCTGGGTGCCGCACTCGCCGCCGCGGGTCACGCGATCGTCGGCATCTCGGCCGTGTCCGAGCGCAGCCGCGACCGGGCCGAGGCGATCCTGCCGGGCGTGCCCGTGCTCACCGTGCCCGAGATCGTCGAGCGCAGCGAGCTCGTGCTGCTCGCCGTCCCCGACGACCAGCTCGCCGACCTCGTGCAGGGCCTGGCCGCGACGGGCACCTGGCAGCCCGGCCAGCTCGTCGTCCACACGTCGCCCCGTCACGGGCTCGAGGTGCTGCGGCCCGCCCTCTCGTCGGGGGCGATCCCGTTGGCGATCCACCCGGCCCTCGCCTTCACGGGCACGACCATCGACCTCGTCCGGCTGCGTGACGCCTGGTGTGCCGTCACCGCGCCCACCCCCGTGCAACCGATCGGGCAGGCGCTCGTCGTCGAGATGGGTGCCGAGCCCGTCATCGTGGCCGAGGCCGACCGGGCCCGCTACGCCGAGGCGATCGCGACGGCCACCGAGTTCTCGGCCGCGATCGTCGCGCAGTCGGTCGGACTGCTGACCGAGCTGGGCCTGCCCGAGCCCGGCCGCCTGCTGGCGCCGCTGATGCGGTCGGCCATGGACGCCGCCCTCGGCGAGGCCGGCGGCGCGGTCGGCCCCGGTACCATCGACATGGCCTCGTTCGACGACGGCCCCACCGCGTTCGGTGACCCGCGCGCCTGACCCGGCCCGCGCCTCCCGCCCCCTCCACCACCCCAGGAGCACCTGACACATGACCGCCGCGCCCGACCCGACCACCACCCCCGACGACGACGCGGCCACCGCCGCGCGCGAGGCGTCGGAGCAGAAGCAGGTGCGGCTCGACAAGCGCGCCCGCCTGCTCGAGGCCGGCGTCGAGGCGTACCCGGTAGGGGTGCCGATCACCGACACGATCGGTGCGGTCCGCGCCCGGTACGCCGAGCTCGAGACCGACAGCCGATCGGGTGACGTCGTCGGGCTCGCCGGCCGCGTCGTGCACGCCCGCAACACCGGCAAGCTCTGCTTCGCCGCGCTGCAGGCAGGTGACGGCAGCCGCATCCAGGCCATGGTCTCGCTCGCCGAGGTGGGCGAGCAGCGCCTCGCCGACTGGAAAGAGCTGGTCGACCTGGGCGACCACGTCTTCGTGAAGGGCGAGGTCATCTCGTCGCGTCGCGGTGAGCTGTCGATCATGGTCAGCGAGTGGTCGATCGCGGCCAAGGCGATCCTGCCGCTGCCGAACCTGCACTCCGAGCTCAGCGAAGAGACGCGCGTGCGCCAGCGCTACCTCGACCTGATCGTGCGCGACCAGGCTCGCACCACCGTCCGCGCCCGGGCCGCCGCGGTCTCGTCGCTGCGCCGCACCTTCGACTCGTACGAGTACCTCGAGGTCGAGACGCCCATGCTGCAGACGATGCACGGCGGCGCCGCGGCCCGACCGTTCCAGACGCACAGCAACGCGTTCGACACCGAGCTGTACCTGCGCATCGCCCCCGAGCTGTTCCTCAAGCGGGCCGTCGTCGGCGGCATCGACCGCGTCTTCGAGATCAACCGCAACTTCCGCAACGAGGGCGCCGACTCGACGCACTCGCCCGAGTTCGCGATGGTCGAGGCGTACCAGGCCTACGGCGACTACGACCAGATGGCGCGACTCACGCAAGAGCTCGTGCAGAACGCCGCCATGGCCGTCTCCGGCTCGCACCTCGTCACCCTCGCCGACGGCACCGAGTACGACCTCGGCGGCGAGTGGGCCCGCGTGCCGATGTACGAGTCGCTCAGCGAGGCCTCGGGCGTCGAGATCACGCCGTCGACCACGGTGGCCGACCTGCAGGCGCTCGCCGCCACCGTCGACCTGGTCGTGCCGCACGAGACCCACGGCAAGCTGGTCGAAGAGCTCTGGGAGCACTTCGTCAAGCCGTCGCTCGACCGCCCGACCTTCGTGGTCGACTTCCCGGTCGACACGAGCCCGCTCGTCCGCCAGCACCGCTCGAAGCCCGGCGTCGTCGAGAAGTGGGACCTCTACGTCCGCGGCTTCGAGCTCGCCACGGCGTACTCCGAGTTGGTCGACCCCGTCATCCAGCGTGAGCGCTTCGTCGAGCAGGCCGCCCTCTCGGCCCGCGGCGACGCCGAGGCCATGCGCCTCGACGACGACTTCCTCACCGCGCTCGAGCACGGCATGCCGCCGAGCGGCGGCATGGGCATGGGCATCGACCGTCTGCTGATGGCCATCACGGGCCTCGGCATCCGCGAGACGATCCTCTTCCCGCTCGTCAAGTAGCGCTCGCGGGTCGAGCTCCTGAGGGAGCTCGCGCTCGCGCGTCGGGTGCAGGAGGCGCGGTGCCGGGCGGGCACCGCGCCTCCGTCGTCTCGTCGTCGAGAGGTGCACGTGGTTTTCCCCGGGAGGGCGACGTACCCTGGTCGGGTGCCTGAGTCCCTTGCCGGAGCCATCGTCTTCTCCCTGACGCCCACCATCCTCGTGGGCCTCATCTTCTGGTTCATCGTCCGGGCACTGCTGCGCTCCGACCGCACCGAGCGGGCCGCCTACGCCAAGGTCGAGGCCGAAGAGCGCGCCAAGGCCGAGGCCGAGGAGCGCGCCGAGTCGCGTGACCTGGCCGATCGTGCCGGCCGGGCCGACGGCGCTGCCCGGGCCGATCGCACGGGCCGCACCGCGGTCTAGTCCCGCTCCTTCCCGCTGCCGGGTGCGTCGTCGACGCGCGCGTCCTCGGGTCACGGCACCGCGCCTCCCGGGCTCGCGGTGCCGTTCGTCGTACCCCGACAGATCTGCCGCCGAGTTTCCGGTGAGCAACCTGAGAATGTGTACCCCCGCCGTGCTAGCACCCACCTATACCCGTTCCGGGCTGCTGTCAAACGTCGTTCGTCTTCGTACCCCGTGGGCGTCGAAACTCTGGACGTGCGCTCCGAGAACTGCCGCAAGGGCCTGCCCCAGCTTTTGGCGGCCCGGTGCCGCACGCCAGACTTTGAGTACGCCGACGAGCTTCACGAACTAATCGACGCGACACCAGGTCAGTACTCGAGCAGGGAGAGAACGATGACGACCACTTCCGTCACCACGCGCAACACCACCACAGCGACCGACGACACCGAGGTCGAGGTCCTGTCGCAGGTCCGAGGGGCCTCCACCGACCAGGTCGGCGACTACCTCCGCCACATCGGTCGCATGCCGCTGCTCGACGCAGCCGAAGAGACCGAGATCGCCCGCCGCATCGAGGTCGGCCTGTTCGCCGGCGAGAAGCTCAAGGAGCTGCAGGCGGCCGACGCGGTCAAGAAGAACCGCACCAAGGCCCACGCCGAGATGCTCCGTGACCTCCGCTGGCTGCAGCACGACGGCGAGCGTGCGAAGGACCGCATGATCACCGCGAACCTCCGCCTCGTCGTCAGCATCGCCAAGCGCTACACGCAGCGCGGCCTGCCCTTCATGGACGTCATCCAGGAGGGCAACCTCGGGCTCGTCCGCGCCGTCGAGAAGTTCGACTACACGCAGGGCTACAAGTTCTCGACCTACGCCACCTGGTGGATCCGTCAGGCCATCGCCCGCGGCCTCGCCGACAAGGCCCGTGCCATCCGCATCCCGGTGCACACGGTCGAGCGCATCAACCGCATCTCACGTGCCGAGCGTGACCTGACCGTCGACCTGGGCCGTGCGCCCACCGTCGACGAGGTCGCCGAAGAGGTCGCCATGGAGGTCGCCGACCTCATCGAGCTCAAGTCGCGTTCGCACGAGCCGGTGTCGATCCACACCGTCGTCGGCGATGCAGAAGACAGCGAGCTGGGCGACTTCATCGAGGACGAAGAGACCCCGTCGCCCACGCAGGCCACCGAGAGCTCGCTGCTCAACCGTGACATGCACGCCCTCGTGGCGACGCTGCCCGACGACGAGGCCCGCGTGATCCGCATGCGCTTCGGCCTCGACGACGACCAGCCGATGACCCTCGACGAGATCTCGAAGCGCGTCCACTCGTCGCGTCAGGCGGTCTCGCGCGTCGAGAGCCGCGCCCGCCTCCGCATGTTCGCGAAGGCCGTCAGCCAGGACCTGCAGCTCTACCTGCAGTAGGACGTCGGCGGCTCGGCCGCCGCACCACGCACCACGCGAGGGCCGTCGCCCCGGGTACCACCCGGGCGGCGGCCCTTCGTCGCGCCCGGGCCCCTCGCCCCTCGCGCCTCGTGTCGGCCCGCCTCGCCGGTCGTGCGTGGTCTCTCGCACCGCGCCTCCTCGGCCTCGGACCCTCGAGTGGGCAGAAACTGCTCTTCCTGAGTCGGCGAGCAGCATCTCCTGCCCACTCGTCGTGGGTCGTTCGTGCCAGCCGGGGCCCAGTCCTGCCGAGTGGGCAGAAAGTGCTCTTCGGCGGGCACGGAGCAGCACCTTCTGCCCTCTCGGGCGGTGGGTCGTCTGGTCCCCAGGGCCGATGTGCTCGCTCCTGTCCCGAGGCGACGACATCAGGAGGCGCGGGCCGCGTCCCAGCGGTCAGTCTCGATGGATGCCGCGCATCGTCGTCCCCCGTCCGCTTGCCGATCACCCCTTCGCCGTTGACGAGGCTCGCCGCGCAGGTCTCGGAGTCGGGCGTCTTCGGGGTGCCGACCTCGAGGCTCCGCATCGTGGCGTCCGGCGCCTCGTCGGCCGGGGCTCCGACCCGCACGACCCGGGGTCCGCCCTGTCGGCGAGTGCCCGGGCGTTGCTTCCGGTGATGCTCGACGACTGGCGTTTCTCCCGGGTGACGGCCCTGGGCCTCTGGGGCCTCCCGGTGCCGTGGCGGGTCCAAGACGGCAGTGAACCCCTGCACGTCACCTCGACCGACGGACGGGGCCCACGTCGGCCGGGTGTCGTGACGCACCGGGCGCGATCGGCCCTCGACGTCCAGGGCGTGACGAGTGCGGGTGCGGCATCGACGGGGCCAGCTCGTCCCAGGTTGCTGATCGACGGTCTGCCGATCGACGATCCCGTCGTCGCCTGGGTGGAGAGCGGGTCTCTGGTGACGGTCGACGACCTCGTCCGTGCCGGCGATGCGCTTCTCGGAGCCTGGTCCGAGTACGACGCGGCGAGGGAGCGCACCGTCGACGAACTCCGGCGCGCGGTGGAATCTGCCCGAGGTCGACGTGGTGTGGGCCGTGTGCGCGAGGCCCTCGAGCTGGCGCGACCCGGGGTCGAGTCGCCGAAGGAGACCGAGCTCCGCCTCCTCCTGACCCGGGCGGGCCTCCCCGAACCCGAGATCAACGTCCGCACGCACGACCAGAGTGGGCGTTACCTCGGCAAGCCCGATCTCCGGTACGCGTGGTGCAAGCTCGCCGTCGAGTACGAGGGCGACGAACACCGCCGCGATCCTCGGAGGTTCCGCACCGACATCCTCCGCCGCGAGCGTTTTGCCGACGCCGGGTGGCGGACCGTCCGGTGCACGGACGACGACCTGCGCGGGCGCCAGGCCGACGAGCTCGTCGCCCGCGTCCGTCGTCGCCTCTCGTGAGGCCATCGAGTGGGTAGAAGACGATGTTCGTCGTAGCCGAAGAAGCATGTTCTGCCCACTCACGCGATCGTCGGTCGGCCCTGAGACCGGAACGACCGTCGACAGGGGAGGCGCGGGGCGGTACCGTGAGCGGACCAGGGCCACGAGGTGGCCGGGCCACGAGACACTCGTGGTCGCGAGAGACACGTCGCCACGAGCGCGACACGAGAGGGGTGATGAGCATGACTGCCGTCAACGCACACCACGCGTACCCCACTCACCCCGAGACCCTTCGCCCGTAGCGACAGCCGCGCGACGCTCATCGCGCCCGCCGGGCCGGTCTCACGCCTCCCCTGGAGCACAGCTTGACCTTCTCCGACGATTTCGTCGTACCCACCTTCTCGGCCGTCGACCCCGACCCCGACGCCGACCAGCGCTGGTCCACCTGGCCGGCCGCCACCCCCACCGAACGCGGGCCCCGGCCCTGGCCCGCCTGGGTCGTCACCTCCGCCGCGGCGATCGACACCGAGCTCGGCGTCGTCAAGAGCGGCAAGGAGGCCGACGTCCACCTGATCGACCGAGCCGTGCCGGCGGACGTCGTGTTGCGCGCCGGTGACGGAGCCCGCGCCTCCTTGCTGGCCGCGAAGCGGTACCGCGGTCCCGAGCAGAGCGACTTCCACCGCTCGTCCGAGTACCGCGAGGGTCGGCGCGTCCGCAACACCCGCGACGGCCGGGCGATGGCGCGCGGCTCGGCGCACGGTCGCCGGGTGCAGGCCGGGCTCTGGGCCGCAGCCGAGTTCGACGCGCTCTGCCGCATGCACTCGCTCGGTGTCGCCGTGCCGTACCCGGTGCAGATCAGCGGCACCGAGATCCTGATGGAGTTCGTCGGGCACGGGATCGAGGCCGCCCCCCGTCTCGCCCAGGTCAAGGACGACGGCGCCACGCTGTGGCCGTTGTTCGAGCAGGTGCACGAGATCGTGCTCGCCTTCGCCCGGGCCGGCTTCGCGCACGGGGACCTCTCGCCGTACAACCTGCTCGTCCACGACGGACGGGTCGTCGCCATCGACGTCCCCCAGCTCGTCGACGTCGCGAGCAACCCGACCGGCGTCGACCTGCTCGAACGCGACTGCCGCAACGTCTGCGCCTGGTTCGCCCGACGCGGGTTCGTGCGTGACCCCGAGCAGGTCTTCGCCGAGGCGCTGGGCGAGGTGTACTAGCCGGCGCCGGGCGGCGCGACGGGGGCAGACCGCAGGAGGTGCGGTGCGCGACCACCGCGCACCGCGCCTCCTGCGGGCGGTCGCGTCAGTGCACGGGGCTGATGCCGGTGACGGCGGTGTCGTCGTCGTGGGCGACACCGGCGATGCCGCCGGCGCGTTCGGCGCGCTCGCGGAAGCGGGCCCGGACGTCGGTCGGGACGAGCTCGAGCAGCTGGTCTTCTCGGAGCGGCAGGTCGAGCAGGCTGAGCTTGAGGCGGCCCTTGCGACCGTGCCGGTCGGCGTCGAGTCGGATCACCTGGCCCGCGTCGCGCCTCAGCACGAGGCGGATGACGCAGCCCTCGCTGACGTCGGCGACGACGCGGCCGTCGACCTCGAGCGCCGCCGAGTGCGTGCCGTCGCCGATCTCGAACCGCAGCTGCTCGCGCGGGCCGAGGACGACCGAGCGGTCGATGCCCGACATCGGCGCCACCGGGGTGACCACGACGGCGGCGATCGCGGGCGACAGGATCGGCCCGCCCGCGGCGTAGTTGTAGGCGGTCGACCCGGCGGGCGTCGCCGCGACGATCGCGTCGGCCTTGTAGTAGCCGTAGGGCGTCTCGTCGAGCACGAGGTCGGCCGAGACGACGCCCTCGCCCGGGCGGCGAGCAACCGAGGCGTCGTTGAAGGCCAGGTAGGTGTTCTCGAAGCCGGTCGTCGAGTGCGTGACCTCGAGGGCGTGGTGCGGTTCGAGCGAGAACTGCTTCTGCCCGACACGGTCGAGCGCCTCGGGCAGTTCGTGCGGCTCGACCTCGACCAGGAAACCCACGTTGCCGTAGTTGACGCCGAGCACGGGCACGGGTCGTTCGGCGACGAGCCGCATGGCGCCGAGCATCGTGCCGTCGCCGCCGAGGGCCACCACGACGGTGACGCGCTCGCGGAAGGTGCGCTCGTCGACCAGTTCGACGCCGTCGCCGACCCGGGCCGCATCGGAGGTCATGGCGACGAGGTGCGCCTGTGAGCGGGTCGTCCAACCGCGGATGATCTCGACGCTGTCGAGCACCGACTTCGTGGGGTGCGGAACGAGGCCGACCGTGAACTTGCCCATGGACGCGAGGCTAGCTGCTACCCCTGTCAGCCCGCCTGCGCACTGCTCTATGCCCCCAGCGAACAGGGGCAGATTAAGCCCCGAGGCCTGGTTACTCTCTCTGTAAACCGGTGCCGAACCCTGCGGGCGCCAGATGCACATTCGGTGGCGACAACCACCCCGCCACCTAGGGAGCAAAGAAGATGTTCGAGAGATTCACCGACCGTGCCCGTCGCGTCGTCGTCCTCGCCCAAGAAGAGGCGAAGATGCTCAACCACAACTACATCGGCACCGAGCACATCCTGCTCGGCCTGATCCACGAGGGTGAAGGCGTCGCCGCCAAGGCCCTCGAGTCGCTGGGCATCTCGCTCGACGCCGTGCGCGAGCAGGTGCAAGACATCATCGGCCAGGGCCAGCAGCAGCCGACCGGCCACATCCCCTTCACGCCTCGGGCGAAGAAGGTCCTCGAGCTGAGCCTGCGCGAGGCGCTGCAGCTCGGCCACAACTACATCGGCACCGAGCACATCCTGCTCGGCCTCATCCGCGAGGGTGAAGGCGTCGCCGCCCAGGTGCTCGTGAAGCTCGGCGCAGACCTCAACCGGGTCCGCCAGCAAGTCATCCAGCTCCTCTCCGGCTACCAGGGGAAAGAGGCGGTGGCCGTGGGCGGCGAACAGACCCAGGGCGCGCAGGGCGGCAGCCAGGTGCTCGACCAGTTCGGTCGCAACCTGACGCAGGCCGCGCGCGACAACAAGCTCGACCCGGTCATCGGGCGCGAGAAAGAGATGGAGCGGGTCATGCAGATCCTCTCCCGTCGCTCGAAGAACAACCCCGTGCTGATCGGTGAGCCCGGCGTCGGCAAGACCGCCGTCGTCGAGGGCCTGGCCCAGGCGATCGTCAAGGGCGAGGTCCCCGAGACCCTGAAGGACAAGCAGCTCTACTCGCTCGACCTCGGCTCGCTCATCGCCGGCAGCCGCTACCGCGGTGACTTCGAAGAGCGCCTGAAGAAGGTCACCAAAGAGATCCGCACGCGCGGCGACATCATCGTCTTCATCGACGAGATCCACACCCTCGTGGGTGCGGGTGCCGCCGAAGGTGCCATCGACGCCGCGTCGATCCTCAAGCCGCTGCTCGCCCGTGGCGAGCTGCAGACCATCGGTGCGACCACGCTCGACGAGTACCGCAAGCACTTCGAGAAGGACGCCGCGCTCGAGCGCCGCTTCCAGCCCGTCCAGGTCAACGAGCCCTCGTTGCCCCACGCGATCAACATCCTCAAGGGGCTGCGCGACAAGTACGAGGCCTTCCACAAGGTGTCCATCACCGACGGCGCCATCGTCGCGGCGGCGAACCTCGCCGACCGCTACGTCAGCGACCGCTTCCTGCCCGACAAGGCCATCGACCTGATCGACGAGGCCGGCGCCCGCCTGCGTCTGTCGATCCTGTCCGCACCGCCCGAGCTGCGCGAGTTCGACGAGCGCATCGCCGGCGTCCGCGGTCAGAAAGAGGGCGCGATCGAGGACCAGGACTTCGAGAAGGCCGCCTCGCTGCGCGACGAAGAGAAGAAGCTGCTCGGTGAGCGTCTCCGTCTCGAGAAGACGTGGCGTTCGGGCGAGGCCGGTGCCGGCGGTACCGTCGACGAGGGCATCATCGCCGAGGTGCTGGCCCAGGCCACGGGCATCCCGGTCTTCAAGCTCACCGAAGAAGAGACCTCGCGTCTCGTCTTCATGGAGAAGGCACTGCACCAGCGCGTCATCGGTCAGGAGCAGGCCATCGCGGCCCTCTCGAAGACCATCCGCCGCACGCGTGCCGGCCTGAAGGACCCCAAGCGTCCCTCCGGTTCGTTCATCTTCGCCGGGCCCACGGGCGTCGGCAAGACCGAGCTGGCCAAGGCGCTCGCCGAGTTCCTGTTCGACGACGAGGGCGCGCTGATCTCGCTCGACATGTCCGAATACGGCGAGAAGCACACCGTCTCGCGTCTGTTCGGTGCCCCTCCCGGGTTCGTCGGCTTCGAAGAGGGCGGGCAGCTGACCGAGAAGGTCCGCCGCAAGCCGTTCTCCGTGGTGCTGTTCGACGAGATCGAGAAGGCCCACCCCGACATCTTCAACTCGCTGTTGCAGGTGCTCGAAGAGGGTCGTCTCACCGACGGTCAGGGTCGTGTCGTCGACTTCAAGAACACGGTCATCATCATGACGACCAACCTCGGCACGAAAGACATCACGGGCGGCCCCGTGGGCTTCCAGATCGAGGGCGACACGGCGACCTCCTACGAGCGCATGCGCTCGAAGGTCACCGAAGAGCTCAAGAAGCACTTCAAGCCCGAGTTCCTGAACCGCGTCGACGAGACCATCGTGTTCCCGCAGCTCAACCAAGAAGAGCTGCTCCAGATCGTCGACCTGTTCATCAAGCGCCTGTCCGACCGTCTGCTCGACCGCGACATGACGGCCGTGCTCTCGCAGTCCGCGAAAGAGAAGCTCATCGAGATCGGGTTCGACCCGTCGCTCGGTGCGCGGCCGCTGCGTCGTGCGATCCAGCACGAGGTCGAGGACCGTCTCTCGGAGCGCATCCTGCAGGGTGAGCTCAACGCGGGCGACCACGTCCAGGTCGACTTCGTCGACGGAGAGTTCACCTTCGCCACCTCGCGTCAGCCGGGTCGCGAAGAGGTCCTCGTGGGCGACGCCCCCGAGATCGAGAGCTAGGCGCGACACCAGCACGACAGCAACACCGAAGGAGGCGCGGGTCGCCTTCGACGCCCGGGGCGGTCTTCCACGAAGGAGGCCGCCCTTCGGCTTACCCGGGGCCGGGTCGCGACCGCGTCGCTAGGCTGGGCGGCGGCCCGCGCCTCCTCGGGTCGTGGTCTTCGAGGGAGTCCCATGTCAGACGCGGCAGACGCGCGCACCGGTGCCGACGGGTTCGGCGGCGCCGACCGGCTCGGCGGTGCGGACCGACACGGCATCACGGTGCGGAACGCGGTCGTGAGCGACGTGCCGCACATCCAGCGGCTGTGCGAGCCGTTCGTGCAGAAGCGCATCCTGCTCGGCAAGGACCTCGTGACGCTGTACGGCGACGTCCAGGAGTTCCAGATCGCGGTCGGGCCCGACGGGGTGCCGATCGGCTGCGGCGCGCTGCACGTCATGTGGGACGACCTGGCCGAGGTGCGCACGCTCGCCCTCGACGCCGCGTGGATCCGCAAGGGGGTCGGCCACCGCCTCCTCGAGTCGCTCGAAGGGGCGGCCCGGAAGCTCGAGATCGGGCGGCTGTTCTGCCTGACGTTCGAGGTCGACTTCTTCGAGAAGCACGGCTACCTCAACGTGGGCGACGAGGGGCTCGTGCCGCCGGACGTCTACGGCGAGCTCGTCCGCTCGACCGACGAAGGTGTCGCGGAGTTCCTCGACCTGGCTCGGGTCAAGCCGAACACGTTGGGCAACTCGCGCATGCTGAAGGCGCTGCCCGCGGTCTGAGGTCGATCTGGGCTCGGCCGGTGGCTTTTCGCTCGCTCGATCGAGTGGGCAGAAGGTGCTGCAGGTCTCGGGTCGGGGAGCATGTTCTGCCCACTCGACCCGCGCCTCCTGGGGTCTGGCGCTAGCCGAGGGCCTTGAGGAGGTCCTCGGGGTTGGCGGCCATGGTGTGCGGGCCGGCGATGTCGAAGAAGACCTGCTCGATGACGTCGAGGTGGGCCTCGAGGAAGGCGCGCAACGAGAGCGCGTCGTAGAGCATGACCTGGCGGTCGGGGTCGTCGGGGACCATCGCGGCGTAGGTGTCGTCCGACGAGAAGAGCAACAGGATGCGCTTGTCGGTGTTCTCGCGGCCGAAGACGCGGACCTGGTCGCCTTCGTCGGGGAGGACTCCGTCGTCGGGGCCGCCGCTCGAGGGGGCGTCGGTCGGGTCGGTCGGCAGCACGAGCTTCGGCACCACGACGACGTCGTGACGCAGGGCGAAGGCGACGGCGGCGGCGTCCTGGGCGGCGAGGGCCAGCTCGAGCGACTCGGAGCGGAAGGTGCCGTTTCGGTCGGCCGGGTCGACGGGCTCGCGGGGGGCGACGGGCTCGGAGGAGGGGGTGGCTGCGTTCACGGGTGGGTCACTGTCAGTTGAGGATCATCTGGGCGGTGTCGGCGGAGGTGATGTCGCCGACCGAGACGGCGAGGCGGTAGGTCGCGCCGCCGGCGGTGACGGGTTCGCGCGAGGTCGACTCGCAGGTGTCGGCGGACGAGCGCGTGCGGTCCCAGGCGATGGGGGGAGTGCTGAGGGTCTGGCCGGCGGTGAGCGTGACGACCTGGTTGGTGCCGTTGACCTGGCAGTCCTTCGACGACCAGTACTGCTCTTCGCCGCTCGTGATGACGAGCGTCTGCTGCGCGGAGCCGAGGTCGATCGAGCAGTCCGCGCGGCCCGAGTTGGTGATCGACATCGAGATCTGCGGCAGTTCGGTCGCGGCGTAGCTCGTCTTGTCGGTGACGGGCTTCAGTTCGATGTCGCGGGTCGAGCAGGTCGCGGCGTCGGAGGCGCCCTCGGTCGAGGTGTCGGCCGGGTCGGTGGTGGCGTCGGCTGCGGGGGCGGTCTCGGTGGGGGCCGGTTCGGTGGGCGCAGGGTCGGCCGGGGGTGCGGAGGTCGTCGCTGCGGCGCCGGGTTCTGCCGAGCCGGACCCGGGACGGACGACGATCAACACGATGATGACCACGACCGCGATCAGACCGAGCGCGAGCACCGCGCGACGACGCCAGTAGACCGAGGGCGGTTGCGGCCCGACCGGGTTCTTGAACGTCGACATGGGCACAGGTTAAGGGCCGGTCAGGGGGTTGGCGGGGACCAGCGCGGCGTGTGGGCTGAGAATCCCCGTTGAGCGCGGTACAGGTGTCGGGTCGGGGCCGTGGCGGGACGTACCCCGGTGCGGGGGAAGTCGCGGCGGTTGTGGTGCTCGGGTGGTGCTCGGGTGGTCGCGAGGAGGAGGCCAAGTGGGCAGAAGGTGCTCCTCGTGTGCAGGGGAGCAGCATGTTCTCCCCACTCGCGCCCTGGTCTCGCGCGGGCCGGGCCGGCGCGTTCAACTCTGGTTGCGGAGGCGCGGGTCGAGTGGTCGCAGATCGTCCTTCGGGCGCGTCGGAAAGACGGTTCGGGACCACTCGACGGGTGGTGCTCGTGAGCGCGGGGGTGCAGGTGCTGGTGCTGGTGCGGCCGTCGAGTGGGCAGAAGGTGCTCGTCGGGTACGAGGGAGGAGCATCTTCTGCCCACTCGCTCCCGGTGTCGGCCGTGCGGGACCGTGTGGGACCGTGCGCCCGCCCGCCCGCCCGCC
>NZ_MJGS01000012.1:44564-133608 GCF_001864945.1 Frigoribacterium sp. MCBA15_019
CCGCCCGCCCGCCCGCCCGGCCGCCCGCCCGCCCGCCCGGCCCGGCTCAGCCCGGCCCGGCCCGGCCCGGCCCGGCCCGGCCCCGCCCGGCCCGGCCCGGGGCCCGAGTCAGGAGTCACGGGACGCGCCGGGACGCCCGAGTCGGCCTCGGCTCAGGAGGCGCGGGTGGGGTCGGCTCAGAAGGCCCGGTCGAGCTCGCGGTCGCGTTCGGAGCCCGCGGCGCTGAACGCCCGGCGGAGCGCTTCGCGCAGGTTGCCCGCCTCGGCGTCGACGAGCTGGGTGAAGCCGAGGCGACGGGCTTCGGAGGCGCGCTGTTTGGGTGAGGAGACGGGGCGGATCTCGCCGGCGAGGCTGATCTCGCCGACGGCGGCCATGGTCTGGGGGAAGGGTTTCTCGCGGCTGGCGCTGGCGAGGGCCAGGGCGATGGCGAGGTCGGCACCGGGTTCGGTGATCTTGATGCCGCCGACGGTGCTGACGTAGACGTCGGCGTCGCCGAGGCGGATGCCGGCGCGGCGTTCGAGCACGGCGAGCAGCATGGCGACGCGGGAGGAGTCGACGCCGTTGACGACGCGGCGGGGTTGGGGTGTCGAGCTGGCGACGATGAGCGCCTGGACCTCGACGGGCAGGGCGCGGCGGCCTTCCATGGCGACGGTGATGCAGGTGCCGCTGACGGGGGTGCCGTTGCGCGACATGAAGAGGCCGCTGGGGTCGGCGACCTCGGCGATGCCGTCGCCGGTCATCTCGAAGCAGCCGACTTCGTCGGTGGGGCCGAAGCGGTTCTTGTGGGCGCGGATGAAGCGGAGCGCGGTCTGGCGGTCGCCTTCGAACTGGCAGACGACGTCGACGAGGTGTTCGAGCAGGCGAGGGCCGGCGATGGTGCCGTCTTTGGTGACGTGGCCGACGAGCAGGACGGGCAGGTTGCGGTCTTTGCTGACGCGGATGAGGGTCGAGGCGACCTCGCGCACCTGGGAGGTGCCACCGGCGATGCCGTCGATGGTCGACGACGAGACGGTCTGCACCGAGTCGACGATGACGAGTTGGGGGTCGACCTGGTCGATCTGGCCGAGGATGACCGAGAGGTCGACCTCGGCGGCGAGGAAGAGGTTGTCGTGCATGGCGCCGGTGCGTTGCGCGCGGAGCCGGACCTGTGAGGCGCTCTCTTCGGCGGTGACGTAGAGGACGCGGGCGCCGGTGGCAGCGGCGCGGGAGGCGACCTCGAGCAGCAGGGTCGACTTGCCGACGCCGGGCTCGCCGCTGAGCAGGATGGCTGCGCCGGGCACGATGCCGCCGCCCAGGACTCGGTCGAACTCGGCGATGCCGCTGGGCCAGTAGGCGACGCTGTTGGCCTCGACCTGGGTGATGGGTCGGGCGACGCGGTCGCCTTCGACGCGGACCGAGGCGGTGCCGCGGGCACTGACGAGTGCCGAGGTGACGTCGACGACGGTGCCCCACTTCTGGCACTCGCCGCAGCGCCCGGCCCACTTCAGGCTCGTCCAGCCGCACTCGGTGCAGCGGAACGGGGGAGTGGTGGTGCGAGCCATGCTGTCAGCCTAGGAGGCGCCCCCGACATCGGCGGAGGCGTCCGTCGGGGACGTGGCCGCGCCTCCTGCGGTGCCCGTTGTCGCGGTACCGCTGCTGCGGGCGGCAGCCGGGGCGGCGGTCGCGGCAGCGGTGTGCGCCGCGACGGCCTCGGCCTCGCGGGCCTCGTGGGTGGTGGCGGCCTCGTCGGCGGCGATGCGGGCGAGGCGAGCGGCGATGGCGGGTTCGAAAGCCGAGGCCCAGACGCGGTAGCCGCGGTCGTTGGGGTGGAAGAGGTCTCCGGCCGAGTTGCGATAGGTGCGGAAGAAGCCCTGGCGGCGGGTGGTCTCGTAGAGCGGGGCGACGGTGAGGCCGAACTCGCCGGCGACGCGGCGGACGATGGCGTTGGCCTCGACGAGCTTCTTCTCGCGGTCGGGAATCCACATGGCGGGCAGGTCGCCGACGATCGCGTGTGAGGGCAGGGCGCCGTAGATGACGCGGAGGTTCTTCTCGAACGACTCGGGGTTGAACTGGATGATGTCGTTGGCGCCGATGGCCACGGTGACGACGTCGGGTTCGTACTTCTCGAACTTCGGCAGCTGGTCCTTGCGGCAGAGCCAGGTGGTCGAGCCGCTGACGCTGAGGTTGACGACGCGCAGCGAGGTGTGGCTCTGGCGGCGCATGAAGGCGGAGAGGCGGCCGACGTAGCTGCGGGCCGGGCTCGAGGCGCCGATGCCTTGGGCGGCGGAGTCGCCCATCGCGACGTAGAGCAGCTTGCCCTTGCGGTCGAAGCGGTCACGCCACCAGGCGGAGTGGACGGGCAGCAGGGCGTTCAGGTCGGCGGCGGCCGCGTTGCGGCGATGCATGAAGCGGCTGACGCCGGCGCCGGCGGCGGCCGTGGTGGCGAGGGTGACGCCGACGCCGGAGAGGAAGGCGGTGACGGTGTGGCGTGAGGGCATGGGCCGAGGCTACGCCGGGCTCCGCTGCCCCTGCCGGGCGTCTCTGCAGCCTGTGCACAACCCCGAGGAGGCGCGGTCCGGTGGACGAGCAATTCCTCGGTTTCGTCCCTGCCGCCGGATGTACTAAACTCGACCTCGGTACCGTGTCCGAGCGGCCGAAGGATCATGTCTCGAAAACATGTGTGGGGGTTAACTCCACCGTGGGTTCAAATCCCACCGGTACCGCCAAAGAAAACCCCTGCTGAGGCGGGGGTTTTCTGCTTCTCAGAACAGCTCGGGGCGCAAACACGGGCCGTCGGCTAAGCAGATCGTCTGATGGGCACGTCCTGCTGTGACCGTCGGGCATGACACCTCACCCTCGTCGACACCGGCACCTTCGTCCGGGACAAGCGCGGCACCTGGGCGTACTGCGCCCGCGTCCCCCGGTGCCCTCGGTTCCTCGGGCACGTTGCTCGTCATGGCCTGGCGGAATGCCGCCCGGATTTCCCAGGGCGGCATCGCCGTCACGGTGTCACGGTGAAGTCCTGCACGAGGGGCCCGCACTCCTCTCGTGCGGCCGCCGACGCCGGGTCGGACGCCGGGTCCGGACCGGTGCCGGGCTCCTCACCGACGCCCTCGACGCCGTTCTCCGCCATGCACGCGGCGTACCGACGCCAGGCAGCCTCCAAGGCCGCCTCCTGCTGCGCGATCGCCGACTCGCTTCGCGTCCCGTCGTCACAGGCCGCGAGTGCGCGCTCCCAGGTGTCCTGATCGACGTCGCCCGGATCGGCCACCATCCCCTTCGCGTGCATCTCGGGTGTCGGGTCGTCGACGTCGATGCCCTGGTCGCGCATGCAGGCTCCCCACAGCGCGGCGGCGGCCGCGCGGGGGGTGCCCGACGTCTCGGCGGTCGACCCCGTCTCGGCCGGCGACCCGCCGACCACCGAGCAGGCGGCCAGGGCCGTCCCGGCCACGATGAGGACAGCGATCGAGGTGACGACGCGGGCGGCCCGGGTCGGCCTCGGGGCGAGGTCGGCGTTGTGGCGGCGAGTCACGGTCATGCGGTGGTTCCTCTCAGGGGGGGTGCTGTCTCGGTGAGTCGGCCGCCCGACGAGCGCATGGGGCGGCAATGCGGAGCCGTACCGGAGCAGCTCGAAGGGCGAGCTCCGTGGGCAAAGAGTGGGTCAGTGGTCAGTGGTCAGTGGTCAGTGGGTCAGCGGTCAGGGGCCTGGCGCCCTGGGAGGCGCGGTGGGCGTGGCCGTCGGGGCCGACCTGAGCTCGGGGCCGAGTCGTCGTGCGGCGTCTAGGGCTCCGGTTCTTCGCCGACGCCGTCGCGGGGGTGCGAGACGCGTAGCTCACAGTGCGGTTCTCGCACCGCCGTGCTGCGCGCCTCGCACCGCCCGCATCAGGTCGCGGCCAGGGCCGACGTCGGGGGGATGCGAGCCGCCCGCGACGCCGGGTACAGCCCGCTCACCCCGCCGATGAAGACGGTCGCGCCGAGCCCGCCGACGACCGCCCAGAGCGGGATGGTGACCGGCCAGCCCTGCGAGACGGCGAACACCGTGGTGACGCCGGCCCCGAGGGCCACGCCCACCGCGCCTCCCAGGAGGGACAACAGCAGCGACTCGACGAGGAACTGGTCGCGCACGTGCCGCCGTCGAGCCCCCAGGGCCCGCCGCACGCCCACCTCGGCGCGGCGCTCGAGCACGGTGATGACCATCGTGTTCGCGACGCCGATGCCCCCGACGAGCAGGGCGACGCCGCCGATGCCAAGCAGCAGGCCGGTGAACGACTCCTCGGTCGCCTGCTGGGCGGCGAGGGCGTCGGAAGGGCGGCTGACCGAGACCCCCGACGGGTCGGCCGGGTTGACGGTCGGCGCGATCAGGTCGCGCACCGCGGCCACCGACTCCGGCGCCGCTCGGGCGAACAGCTGCGTCGGGTGCCCGTCGAAGCCGAACTGCTGCTCGGCTCCCGCGGCGGGCACGAAGGCCGAGGTGTCGAGGTCAGGCGCGAGGGCCAGCGGCTCGAGGATGCCCGTCACGGCGACCCAGCGTCCGCCGATCCAGATGCGGGTGTCGGGCTCCACGTGGTCGATGCCGAGCGTGGCGGCCGCCGTGGCGCCGAGGACGACCTGGGGGAGCTGGTCGGACGTCGGCCCGAACCACGACCCGGAGGCGAGCTCGCCGCGCAGGACGGTCTGCAGGTCGCCCATGACCACGTCGAGGGTGATGCCCCCGGAGGCGGCGGTGGGGACGCGGTCGGTGCGGTAGACCCTCTGGTCGGTCACGCGCCCGACGCCGGCGGCCGATTCCACGTCGTCGCGCCGGTCGAGCATCGACACCGAGTCCTCGGGCAGGGGCACCGGGTCTCCGCTGAACGACTTGCCGGGGGCGGCCTGGAGGAGGTTCGTGCCGAGTCCGTCGAGCACGCGGTCGAGCGCGGCCTGGCTCGACGACGAGATGCCGACGACGGCGATCATCGCGGCGATGCCGATCGCGATGCCGAGGGCGGACAGGACGACGCGGGTGGGCCGGGTCCGCAGTCCGAAGACGCCCAGCCGCAGCAGGTCGCCGGGGGACAGGTGGCCGGTGCGGCCGGGCTTCTCGGCCTTCGGCTGCTTCGGCGCCCGCGGCGTGCGGGCCGTCCGGGCGGTGCCCGCGAGCCCGTCCGCGGTCATGATGCCACCGCCTGACGGCCGGACGGGTGCGCGGCTCGAGCGGCCACGGCCGGCGAGGTCGGCATGGCGGCCGCGAGGCCCGCGGCGTCGAGTCCGGACACGTCGTCGACCACCCCGTCGCGCATGCGGACCTGACGGGGCAGGCTCGCAGCGAGAGCGAGGTCGTGCGTGATGACCACGATCGTCGTGCCCGCCTCGTTCAGGTCGCCGAGCAGGCGCAGGATCGCCGCCCCGGACGACGAGTCGAGCGCCCCCGTGGGCTCGTCGGCCAGGAGGATCGTCGGGTCGCCCACGATGGCCCGGGCGATCGCGACACGCTGCTTCTCGCCTCCGGAGAGCTGGTGGGGCTTGTGGTCGGCGCGGTGCGCGAGCCCCACACGGGCGAGTGCCTCTCGTGCCCGCTCGGCCCGGCGGCGCCGCGGCACCCCCGCGTAGAGCAGGCCGTCGGCGACGTTCTCGGTCGCCGTCGCGCCGGCGGCGAGGTGGAAGTGCTGGAACACGAACCCGATGTGGTCGGCCCGGAGGCGCGAGACCGCGTCGTCCGTGAGGTCGCCGATCTCGTGGCCCGCGACCCGGATGGAGCCCGCCGTGGGACGGTCGAGCGTGCCCATGACGTTGAGCATCGTCGACTTGCCGGAGCCGCTGGGGCCGACGACGGCGACGAACTCGCCCTGGCGGATCGTCAGGTCGATGCCCCCGAGCGCGGCGAGGTCACCGTAGACCTTGGTCACGCCGGCCAGCTCGAGCACGGGGCCCGCACCGGCCTCGGGGGCGGACCGTGGCTCGACCGCTGCGCCGGTCACGACGGCACCACGACCTCGTCGCCCTCGGCGAGGGCGTCGCCGAGAACCTCGACGCGGCCCTGGGCGAAGAAGCCGAGCTCGACGGGCACGCGCTCGACGGTGCCGGCGGCGGTCTTCTTCTCGACCGCGTAGCCGTCGCCGCTCGCGAGCAGGGCGGTGACGGGCACGCTGAGCACGCCCTCCCGCTTCTCCCCGTCGACGACGAGGTCGACCGTCGACGTGGTCGAGGTGCCCTCGGGCAGGGGGGCGTCCAGGCGCACGACGACCGTGACCTTGCCGTCGTCACCACCGCCTCCTGAGCCCTTGCCGTCGTCGTCGCCGCCCGTGGGGGCGCCGATGCTCTGGACGGTGCCCGGCACGCGCGTGCCGTCGGGCAGGCCGACCTCGAGGGCGGCGTCGTCCTGGAAGCGCACCAGGTCGGTCGCCGAGACGGAGGCGGACGCCACGAGGGCAGTGGACGTGTAGCCGTAGAGGACGCCGCCTGCCGCGTCGCCCACCCGACCGCGGAGATCGCCGACGCGGATGTCGCCCGGCACGAAGGCGACGTCCGACGCCGTCAGTGAGCCGGTGCGCTCGAGCCCCCGGTCTTTCTGCCACCGCACGACGGCGGCCCGGGTCTTGCCGTCGAACACGTCGTCGTCGGCCACGTCGTAGCCGAGGGCGCGGAGGCTGTCCTTGAGCTGCGCGACGTCGGAGCCGCGCAGGCCGATCTCGAGCGTCCGCCACAGGGGCACGGCCCCGTGGAGCGCCCTGACCGGGCGCTCGTCGACCGAGTAGAGGACGCCGTCGAGACCGATCACGTCGCCGAACGCGGGCAGTCCGGTGACGGTGCCCGTGCCGGCCGAGCTGAGGGGCACGGGCGCGCCGTACCCGAGCATGCCCGGGATCTTCTTGCCGTCGACGAGGTCGCCCATCGTGACCGGCGTCGTGGGGCGGCTGCCGGCCGCCTCTGCCGAGGCGGTGGCGGCGGGATCGGCGCCGCCGCCGTCGAGGACGGCGCAGCCGCTCAGCGTCACTGCGCACGTGGCGCCGGCGGCCAGGGCCAGCCACAGGCGCCGTCCGGGGCGTCGGAGGGGACCAGGACGGTCTCCGGACGCACGGGAGGAGAGGGGGGAGAGGGGGGAGAGGGGGGAGCGGGTGCGCGACTCAACCACGGGGGGCTCCTTCGCCGGCCCAGGGGCCGTACTTCGCGTCGCAGTCGAAGAAGGCCCTCGACTCCGGCGTCTCTTCGGTGGACATGAAGGGGAACTGGCCGTCGACGGGGTCGGCGAAGTCGGTGAACCCTGCGTCGCGGACGCACTGGGCGACCTTCAGGCCCGATTCTTGCGCCTCCGCCACGTCCTGCTCGGAGGGGCGGTGGTCGCCGCCGCCGAGGGACTCGGGCAGTGCTGCGCTGCAGGCGTCGAAGTCGGCCATGTACGCCTCGGGCTCGACACCGTCCGGCGCGGCGATGACGCCCTCGACGAGGTCGGAGTCGGCCACGTCGTGGCCGGCGTCCCGGAGGCACGACCCCATGGCTGCCGTCCAGCTGGTGGACGACGCCGTCGTGGACGACGGATCAGGTCGCGAGGGCGTGGATGCGCATGCGGAGAGGGTCGCCGGCACGGCGGCCAGTGCGAGGAGGAGGACGGCGGCGGTGCGCGCGGTCCGGCCCGTGGCGCGGTTCATCGTCCGGCCACCTGCATGCCGGCCTGGCACTTGTCGATCGCGGCCTCGTACTCGGGGTCGCCGTCGTACTCCTCGGGGCCGTACCAGACGCCGTCGACCGGGTCCTCGACGTTCTCGAAGCCCTCGTCTCGGAGGCACTGGGCCATCTCGATCATCTCCTGCGTGAAGGAGTCCTTCTCCTCGTCGGAGAGCTTCAGCGAGCCGGACCCGACCGAGTCCTGGCAGCCGCTCACCACGTCGAAGTAGTCGTCCGCGGCGTCGGAGCCGGGCTCGACGTCGCCGGGCAGCAGGAGCAGGCCCTTCTCGGTGAAGTCGGAGTCCTCGACGTCGTAGCCGGCGGCACGGACGCACTGCCCGACGGCGGCGGCCTCGGACGAGGAGGCGGTGCCCGAGGAGGCGCCGGCCTCCGACGCGTCGGACGAGCAGGCGGCGAGGAGCCCGGGCAGCAGCACGCCGGCGGTGAGCAGGGCGGCGAGGCCGCGGCGGCTGCGCCGGCGGGACGGCCGGGAGGTCGTGGGGGAGGGGGGAGCAGAGGTGATCACGGTGATCCCTTTCGTCGTCGTTCAGGTGTGCCCACTCCACAGGGGAGCGTGTTTCGTCGGCGCACCCGAGATTGTTATGTGCATGAAACATCCACACGTGTAATATCACACTTGTGCCCGCCTCCCGACGGGCCGGATGCGAGGGACGCCGGACGCCGGCGGGACGGAGGGGGCCGTGAGGGTCCTGGTGGTCGACGACGAGAAGGCCCTGGCCGACCTGGTGGCCGCCGGCCTGGGCCGGCAGGCGATGGCGGTCGACGTCGCGTACCGCGGCGACGACGCGGACGAGCTGCTGGCGGTGAACGACTACGACGTGGTCGTGCTCGACCGCGACCTGCCCGGCATGCACGGCGACGCCGTGGCGCGGGCGATGGCCGAGCGGGGCTCGACGACCCGCATCCTCATGCTCACCGCGGCCGGCGGTCTGCACGACCGGGTCGGCGGGCTCGAGCTCGGCGCGGACGACTACCTCGCGAAGCCCTTCGAGTACCCCGAGCTCGTCGCCCGGGTCAGGGCGCTCGGGCGCCGTCCCGGCCTGGCCGCCCCGCCCGTGCTGCGTCGCGGCGGCATCGAGGTCGACACCGCCCGCCACACGGCGACCCGCGACGGCCGTGACCTCGCCCTGTCGACCAAAGAGCTGATGGTGCTCGAGACGCTCCTCACCGCGGACGGCCGGGTCGTGAGCGCCGAGGAGCTCCTCGAGAAGGTCTGGGACGTCAACGTCGACCCCTTCACGAACGCCGTCCGGGTCACGGTGAGCAAGCTCCGCCGCAAGCTCGGCCAGCCCGACCCGATCCGCACCCTGCCGGGCCGGGGGTACCAGCTGTGACCTGGGGAGCGGGGACGGACGGCTCGGCTCGGCCGGCACGCCGGGGGAGGGCGCTCTGGCCCGCGCGGTGGAGCATCCGCACCCGCACCTCCGTCGTCTTCGGGACGGTCTTCGCCCTGCTGGCGGGACTCGTCCTGGTCGGGGTGGCGGCTGCGACGTCCCAGGGCGTGGCGGTGACGCTGGCCACGGTCTCGGCCGACGACCCGGGGCTCGACGGCTTCGCTCCCGTCCAGCCCACGGAGCCGCACGGGCCGGAGCTCGGCTGCCCGGGCGGGGCCTGCGACGGCGTCACCGCGAAGGAGGTACCGCAGCTGCTCCTGTCGGAAGTGCTCCGCCGGCAGCAGATGCTCTGGTCGGGTCTCGGCGTCGCGGTGGCGTCCTTGCTCGCGGCGGGGGTCGGCTGGTTCGTCAGCGGACGCATGCTGCGGCCGCTCGACGAGGTCGTCGCGACCGCTCGTGGCATCACGGCGAGCACGCTGCACGAGCGCATCGCCCTGACGGGTCCGCGTGACGAGGTCGCTCGCGTGGCCGAGACCATCGACGAGCTGCTCGACCGGCTCGAGGCGTCGTTCGAGGCGCAACGCCGCTTCGTCGCCTACGCCTCGCACGAGCTCCGCACGCCCCTGGCCGTGCAGCGCGCCGCCTTGCAGATCGGGCTCGACGACCCGTCGCCGGACGCCGTCGCCGCCACCCGCGATCAGCTGCTCGAGGTCAACCGCGCGAGCGAGCACCTCATCGAGAGCCTGCTCGCGCTGGCCACGGCCGATCGCGGGCTCGACGCCGATGCCCGGGTCGACGTACCGCTCGGAGACGTGGCCGCCGGGGTCGTCGGGTCGTGCGTGGCGCGCGCCGACGAGGTCGACGTCGAGCTCATCGTGGGCAGGGGCTCGTTCCCCCGGGTGAGCGGCGACGCCGTGCTGCTCGGCCAGCTCGTGCAGAACCTCGTGTCGAACGCCCTGGAGTACAACGTGCCCGGCGGGTGGGTCCGCGTGCACGGCGGTCCGGGCGTCGTCCTCGTCGTCGAGAACACCGGCCCGGTCGTATCCGCCGAGGTCGCCGCCACGCTCACGCAGCCCTTCACCCGGGGTTCCGGGCACGGGGCCACCCCAGGAGGCGCGGAGGGCGTCCGGCACAGCGGCCTCGGTCTCGCGATCGTCGCCTCGGTCGCCCGTGCTCACGGGTGGGTCGTCGACATCGAGCCGCGCGCCGAGGGTGGGCTGCGGGTCGTCGTGCGGTGACCGACGCCGTCGCGAGAAGACGGACCCCTACCGCGGTGCGGAGCGAGCGTCACGACCTCGACCACCTCGCCGGCGTGCCGGGCCTCGCCGAGCCTGGTTCCGACAGGGCCTGGTTGCCCCGAACGGCCGACCGTAGGGTCGAGTACATGGACAACCGAGCCGAGGTCCGCGAGTTCCTCGCCACCCGCCGCGCACGCCTCTCGCCCGAACAGGCCGGCGTCGTCAGTGCCGGTGGCCAGCGACGCGTCCCGGGGCTGCGACGCGACGAGGTCGCCCGTCTCGCCGGCGTCAGCGTCGACTACTACACGCGTCTCGAGCGCGGCAACATCGGTGGGGTGTCCGACAGCGTCCTCGACGCCATCGCCCGCGCGCTCGGACTGGACCAGGCCGAAACCGACCACCTCTACGACCTCGCCCGCGCCTCCGGTCCCTCCCGCCGCAAGCCCCCGGTCGCCAGCGAGCAGAAGATCGCGCAGTCGCCGGTGCAGCACATGCTCGACGCCATGACCGGCGCCGTCGCGATGGTCACCAACACCCGCATGGACCTCATCACCGCCAACGCCCTCGGCTTCGCCCTGTACTCCGACATGTACCGCAGCACCCTGCGCCCCGCCAACCACTCGCGCTACATCTTCCTCGACCCGGCCGCGCACGACTTCTACCCCGACTGGGAGCGCGCGGCCAACGTCAACGTCGCCATCCTGCGACGCGACGCCGGGCGCAATCCGCACGACGCCGGCATCGCCGCCCTCGTCGGCGAACTGTCCATCCGCAGCGACGAGTTCCGCGCCCGCTGGGCCGCCCACGACGTCCGCCGCCACTACACCGGAGCGAAGGAGTTCCGGCACCCGGCCGTCGGCCTGCTCGAGCTGGACTTCCAGGTGATGGAACTCCAGGACACCCCCGGGCACTCGCTCACGGTCTACACGGCCGCCCCCGGCTCCGCGTCCGACGAGGGGCTGCGCCTCCTCGCCTCGTGGGCGGCGACCGAGAACGTCGTCCAGCGGGCCCGGTCCGCCGAACCCGTCGCCTGACCCGCACCTCCCTGCTTCCTCCAGCACCACCTGGCTCACCCCCAGGAGGCGCATCCCCGCGCCCGAAAGGACCTCACCATGTCGACAGCCCCCGTCCCCACCCGCGTGCACCGCGCCTCCGTCGACGGAGGGCCCGTCGAGCGGCTGCCGGTGTTCTCGCTGGTCGTCCTGGCGACGACGGGGTTCATCCTCGTCGCGATGGAGACGATGCCGGCGGGCCTGCTGCCCGTCATCGCGAACGGCCTCGCCACGAGCGAGGGCGCCGTGGGACTGCTCATCAGCGCCTACGCACTCGGCACCGTGGTCGCGACCGTGCCGGCCATCACGCTCACCCGGGGGATGCGTCGCAAGCCGCTCCTCCTGATCGCGATCACCGGCCTGGTCGTCGCGAACACGGTCACGGCGCTCTCGCCCGTCATCGCGCTCGCCCTGGTGTCACGGTTCGTGGCCGGCGCGTTCTCGGGCGTCATCTGGGGCATGCTCGCCGCCTACGGTCGGCGGATCAGCCCGCCCGACCGTGCCGGGCTGTCGCTCTCGATCGTCTCGGCCGGTGCGCCCGTCGGCTTCGCGTTCGGGACCCCGCTGGGCTCGTGGCTGGGGACGGCCTTCGACTGGCGGTGGTCGTTCGGCGGGCTGACCCTGCTCGGGGTCGTCGTCTTCGTGCTGGTGGCGAGCATCGTCCCCGATGCGGCACCGGCACCCGCGGGCGCGCGGCTCTCGCTCGGACGCGTGTTCCGCATCCCGGGGATCGCCGTGATCCTGGCCGTCATCGCCGCGTGGATGCTGGCGCACAACACGATATACACCTACGTCTCGCCGTACCTGCGGGCCGGCGGGTCGGGGCTCGGCGTCGACGTCACGCTGCTGATCTACGGCATCGCCTCGATCGGCGGGATCGTCGTCACCGGGGCGCTGCTCGACCGGCACCCGCGGGCGCTGCTGCACGGCAGTGTCGCCCTGTTCGTCGTCGCCGGGATCGTCCTGCTCGTCGGCCACGCGTCGGTGCCGGCCGTGGTCGTCGCCGCGGTGCTCTGGGGCGTGACGTTCGGCGGGGCGTCGGCCCAGCTGCAGGCGGCTCTCACCACGGCAGGCGGCGACAACGCCGACGTCGCGAACGCCTTCTTGCCGGTGGCGTTCAACGTCGCGATCTTCTTCGCCGGGATCGTCGGGGCCGCCCTGCTGACCGTGGCGGACGGGCTCGTGTTGCCGGTGCTGATGATCGGGTTCGGGGTCGTGGCCCTGGCGCTGACCGTGTACGGGCGGCGCAGCGCGTTCCCCGCGGTGCTCTGACCGGCACCTTCTCGACCCGGTGGTCCCTGCGAGCCTTCGGTCGGAACGGCTCGACCGCATGGTGGAACGAGTCGACGACACCAGGAGGCGCGGTGCCGGTTCGAACCGCACCGCGCCTCCTCGGTGTTCAGACCCCAGGAAGTCGCCGAGACCCCGGCTCGCGCATGCGGGTCTCGGCGACTTCCTGGGGTCTCGGCCGACCTAGGCTGAGATCGTGCCCTACGAACCGGACGGGACCGCAGCCGCGGCCGACGACACCTCGCCCTTCGGGCATCGGCTCGCCGACCGCTTCCTCGACGACTACGTGCCCGGCCTCACGCTGGAGCACGGCTCGTACCGCGTGACGGCGGACGAGATCGTCGACTTCGGCCGCCGGTTCGATCCGCACGACATGCACGTCGACGCCGAGCGGGCCGAGGCGACACCCCTCGGCGGGCTCGTGGCCAGCGGCTGGCACACCACCGCGATGATGATGCGCCTGATGGTGGAGTCCTACCTCAACCAGGCTGCCAGCGTCGCGTCACCCGGCGTCGACGAGCTGCGCTGGTCGGCGCCCGTCCACCCCGACGACGTGCTCCGCGCCCGGTTCACCGTCGTCGACGCCCGGCCTTCCGCATCCCGTCCCGACCGGGGAGTGGTGCGCACCCGCATCGAACTCCTCGACCAGCACGACCGGACCGTGATGACACAGGTCATGACGAACCTGGTCCTGCGCCGCCCCTGATCCCGCTGACCCTGCAGGAGGCGCGGTGCCGGTCCGGACGGCACCGCGCCTCCTGGATTCCGCCGGTCAGCGCGTGGCGAGCTGCGGGTAGAGCGCCTCGAGAGGGGCCGACAGGGCCGCCTTCACCTGGCGCGAGGTCTCGTCGGCGAGGACCTCGTGCTCGCCGGCTTCGAGAGCGTCGAGCACGTCGGCGACCAGGGTCGCCGGGTCGGTCTTCGCGTCCGTGACGCCCGCGGCCATGGCCGTGTCGACGTAGCCCACGTGCACGCCGACGACCTGTACGCCCGCGGGCTGCAGCTCGAGGCGCAGCGAGTTCGTGGCCGACCACAGTGCGGCCTTCGTCGCCGAGTAGATGCCCGCGACGGCGAACCACGACAGGGCCGAGTGGATGTCGATGATGGCCGTGCCGCCGCCGTGCGCGCGCAGGAGGGGTGCGTAGGCGCGGGCGAGGAAGAGCGGGCCGAAGAAGTTGGTCTCGACGTTGGCGCGGATCTCGTCGTCGGTGTTGGCGAGGATGCCCGGTTCGGGCGCGTTGGCCCCGGCGTTGTTGATCAGGACGGTCACGTCAGGCGCTGCCTCGACGACGGCGGCGATCGAGGCCGGGTCGGTCACGTCGAGGGTGAGGGGCACGACGCGCTCGTCGTCCCAGGTGCGAGGGGTGCGGGCCGTGGCGTAGACCTTCGCGGCGCCGCGGGCGAGGGCGGCCTCGACGAAACGGGTGCCGATGCCCCCGTTCGCTCCGGTGACGAGGACGACGGAGCCGGTGATGTCGGTCATGGGTGTTCCTTCCGTGGGTGGTGCGAAGATGAGGCGACGCGTGATCGAGTCGCCCCGTTACTGACTCCTGTCATAATTGAGTTCAGTCAGTTTCTATTCCGGCCAGCGTCCATCCGGTTGCCGTTCTTCCGTCCACCGCCCTTTCCAGGAGGCCCCATGTCGTCGACCGTCCCGTCGCTCGGCCGCCGAGAGCGCAACAAGCAGGAGAAGCTCGAGCGCATCACGCAGGCCGCGTCCGACCTGTTCAGCCGTCACGGGGTCGACGAGGTCACGACCCAGCAGATCGCCGAGGCGGCCGACGTCGGCGCCGGCACGCTCTTCCTGTACGCGAAGACCAAGGGCGAGCTGCTGCTGCTTGTGCAGAACGCGGCGTACGCGCGCTCCCTCGACGAGGGGATCCGCGCCTCCTCGTCCGCCTCGACCGCACTGGACGCGGTCGTCGCGGTGCTCGAGCCGATCGTGCACTGCAACCGGGCGCAGGTCGAGAACGGCCGCACCTACCTGCGCGAGATGGCGTTCGGCGACGCCGCCGAGCCGCACCACGCCGAGGCGCTCGCCATCGTCGCCCGGACCGAGGAGGCGGTGGCCGGGATCGTCACGCGCCTCACCTCGGCGACGCCTTCCGACGCGGCCACGTTCGCGCACGTCGTGTCGGCCGTGATGATGCTCGCGATGTCGTCGGCTGTCGACGAGTCCGTGCCGGACGACGAGATCGTCGCAGGGGTGAGGCGTCAGCTCGAAGTGATCCTGCCGCGCTGACGGACCTCGTCGTGTGGGTGCCGACCGTCACGGGAGGGTGACGACCGCCTTGCCGCGGATGCGGACCTTCCCGAGGCCGTCGAGCGCGGTCGCCGTCTCGGCGAACGGGTGCGTCGCGCCGACGACCGGGCGGATGGCCCCGGCGTCGACGAGTGCCGCGATCTCGCGCAGCTGGGCTCCGTCGGCGTGCATCCAGAGGAACTCGTACCGGACGCCGAGCTTCCGTGCCCGGGCGCGGACCCCGCGGCTGAGGGCCGCGATGGCGAGGCGGACGACCGGGTTCAGCCCTGCGGCCTTCGCGAAGGCGGGGGTGGGCGGGCCCTGGATGCCGATGGCGATGCCGCCGGGGCGGAGCACACGCAGCGACTTCGCCAGGTTCTCGGCGCCCAGGCTGTCCAGGACGAGGTCGTAGCCGGACAGCTCCTGCTCGAATTCCTGCGTGCGGTGGTCGACGACGACGTCGGCGCCCAGCTCGCGTACGAACTCGGCGTTCGAGGCGGAGGCGGTGGTCGCGACGTGCGCGCCGAGATGCTTCGCGAGCTGAATCGCGATCGAACCGACCCCGCCGGCACCCGCATGGACGAGCACCTTCTGGCCCGGCTGCACGTCGCCGCGTTCGACGAGGGCCTGCCAGGCCGTGAGGGCCACGAGGGGGAGCGACGCGGCCTCGACGGTGCTGATCGAGGTCGGGGCGAGGGCGACGTCGGCCACGTCGACGGCGATGCGTTCGGCGAAGGTGCCGATCCGATGGTCGCGGGGGCGGGCGAAGACTTCGTCGCCGGGCTTCAGGCCGCGGACCGAGCCGCCGACCTCGATGACGGTCCCGGCGACGTCGTGGCCGAGGACGAGAGGCGCCTCGTAGGGGAGGATCAGCTTGAACTCGCCCTCGCGGATCTTGGCGTCGAGGTGGTTGAGGCCGGCGGCGGCGACCTCGATCAGGACGTCGTGGTCGCCGACGGTGGGCTCGGGCACGTCGACTTCGTGCAGGGGCTTCTCGTTAGCGTCGAACGCGAAGGCTCGCATGGGGGTGCTCCTGGTGGGCTGTGGCTGTGGGTGGCGGACTGGCTGGGGGTGGCGGGCTGGCTGGTGCGGCCCGCGACGTCCTCGGTCCGAGGGGTCTCGGCGTCGAACATCCGAGCGTGCTCAATTCTGAGTGCACTCAACAAACTTGTCAAGAATGGACATTGATGGTGACCGACCCGTCGCCGACCGTCGCCGCGCCTCCTCGGTCCGATCCTCCGACCCTCGGTGCCCACGGCCCCGGCGGGGTTCAGTCCGCGTGCTCCGGCGGCCACACGACCGCAAAGTTCTCGAAGACGATCTCGTCCTGCTCGGACCACGTCACGCCACGCGCTCGACACGTGCGCTCCCAGTAGCGCCGGTGCTCGCGCTGCCAGCTGCTCAGCGTGCGGTCGTCCTCACCCTCGGCGAAGGCGAAGGCTGCATCGGCGGTGTCGAACGCACCGATGCGCAACTGCAGGCTGCGGATGACGATCCGCGGAGCCCCCGTGCTGTCACACGCGATCCAGTGCGACCCGATCCGCGGCAACGGATCGCCCCGATGCGCGAACTCCGACACCAGCTCGGCGGTCGCCCGCTTCCGACCGGACAGCACCACCTCGAGCAGCTCGTCCGCGAGCCGCGCCGTGTCGCCGAAGTGCTCCACGGTGTAGTCGTCGTCCACGGCGCCCCCCGCGCGTCGTGAGGCCGAGTAGGCGGCCCACATCGCGGTCGCCGCATCCCGGTCGGACGGCGCGACGGGGCGGGTGGCAGGTGCGTCACTCATGGGGACGATCGTGCCAGAGGACGGCCGCCGCGCCTCCTCGGCTCTGCCGGACCCGGCCCGCGGGGTCGGGCCCGTGCTCAGTTCTCGGGGTGCAGGCTCTCGTCGGCGGGAGTCGTCGTCCAAGAGGTGAAGTGCACGGTGAGGTCGGCGCGCGAGGGGGCGCAGCAGAAGGGGCCGGCGCTCGCCGCGGCATCGGGGGCGAGCGGGGCCACGCGGACCAGGCGCCAGGGCTCGGCGTCGACGCGGGCCCGCACGGTGAGCGCGTCCCCTGAGCGGCTGGCGCGGATCGTCACGATGCGGCCGGTCCAGTCGACGGGGGAGAGCGACCAGTCGGACTCGCCCCGCGTCACGACGGCGCCGAGGCTCTGCTCGCCGTCGCTGAGCTCGACCCCGGCCTTGACCCAGGTCTCTGGGTCGACCGAGACGAAGATGCCGGCCTGGTCGAACTGGGCCGAGAAGTCGAGCACGAACGACACCTCCATCGCGGTGCCCTGCGGGAACGGCGCAACCAGGGCGTGCTCGGTGTCGTGCACGAACCCGTACGACGTGATGCGCCAGGCGTCGCTGCCCTCGGCCGCCGTGACGCGCAGGCCGTCGTCGGCGATGTCGACCGCGGTCGGCTCGGTGGTCCAGGTGCCGGTGGTCCAGGCGATGTCGGTCATGGCGTCCTCGTTCTCGATGGTCGTCGGGGGTGGCGTCGGGGGTGGCGGCAGCGGTGGCGTCAGTGCCGGCGTCAGCGCTCGTGCGTCGGGGCGTCGCCGGCCTCGAGGGCGGCGTGCTGCCTCTCGACACGGCGGTTCACGGCCATCGTCCGCAACCCGACCACGATCGAGAACGAGCCGCTGATGATCATCAGCACGCCCACGAGATCGCTGCCACCCCGGGTCAACAGCGCGCCGCACACGACCACTCCGGCGGAGAGGATGAGCTGCAGGGTCGTCCACGTCGTCGTCATCCCCCGACCCTACGAGCCTCCGGCCGCGAGCGGCTCGCCCGCGCGGCGGAACGAGCCGACGACCCGAGGAGGCGCGGTGCCCGATCGAACCGCACCGCGCCTCCTCGGTGCTCAGACCCCAGGAAGTCGCCGAGACCCCTGCTCGCGAGTAGGGGTCTCGGCGACTTCCCGGGGTCTCGGCGGCTCAGCCGGCGTCCGAGCCGGCGTAGTCGGCGTCGGTGATGCGCTCGAGCCAGGTCGTGGTGGTGGCCGGGTCGTCGGCTGCCTCGAGGATGGCGATGTGCTCCATGAAGCTGCCCTCGGAGGCGGCGTGGAAGTGCTCCTCGCCGGGAGCCACGAAGATCGTCTGCCCGGGGTGGACGTCGACGACCTTCCCGTCACGGGTGCCGAACCGCGCGACGCCCTCGGTGACGTACAGGAACTGGCCTCGCGCGTGGTGGTGCCAGGCGGTCCGCGCACCGGGCGCGAAGCGGACCTTCGCGACCGTCGTGCGCTGGTCGTCGGTCTGCGGGGTGGCGATCGGGTCGAGCCACACCTGGCCCGGGAACTGCTCGTCGGGGTTCAAGGTCGTGGGCTGCGGGGGCAGGATCTGCACGGGGTTCCTTACTACTTGTCGGTGTCGTCGGTGAAGAGGGCCTTGGCGACGCCCATGGCGGCCATCCCGTTGGGCCAGCCGGCGTAGAGCGTCACGTGCGTGATCGCCTCGACGAGCTCGTCCTGGGTGACGCCGTTCTCGACGGCGCGGCCGAGGTGGAACTTCAGCTGCTCGGTGTTGCCGCCGGCGGCGAGCACCGCGACGGTGACGAGGCTGCGGTCGCGCGCCGACAGCTCGGGGCGGTTCCAGACGTCGGCGAAGAGGACGTCGTCGGTGAGCTCGGCGAGCTTGGGGGCGAAGTCGCCGAAGAGGGTGCGCCCTCCGCCGACCTGGACGGGCTGTTCTGACATGGGTGCGCTCCTGGTCGTGGGTGTCGGCGCCGGGACGCCCGGTGCCGGACGCCGGCTCCGGGCGACGAGGTGTCCGCCGGGCCGGGCCGTGCTCGACGCTAGGCCGGCGAGGGCGGGGCAGGGAGGCCCCGCCAGGGTCTCCCTGCCCCGACACGCACGCGAGAGGGATGACGCTCAGGGCGACGCGACCACCGCAGGAGGCGCGGTGCCGGTCTGACGGGCACCGCGCCTCCTGCGGGTGGTCGCGCCTCGCGGCGCCCGTGTCGCACCACCCAACGGACATCGCACCGTCCACTTGGGCGGTGCGATGTCCATCCGGCGGTGCGACGCCCGGTCGACGGCGCGACGGGCCGCGCGACCTGGGCCGCTACTTGCCCGCGGCCTCGTTGTACGACGCGATCTGCTTCGCGGCGGACTTCTCGGCGTCGGCCATCGTGCTCTCGACGTCGGCCCCCTCTACGACCTGGTTGAAGGCGCCGATGACGGTCGCTCGCACGCTCGGGAACGCCCCGGTGACGCACCCGGCGGCGGCGACGCTCGTCGCGTTGTCGGCGAGCTGCCCGTACATGGTGGCGACGTTGGGGTCGGTGAGCGACTGCTTGCCGACCGCGGTGTCGGCCGCCCCGGTGTTCATCGCGAGGTAGCCGGTGGCCTTCGCCCACTCGGCCTGGACCTCGGGGGTCTGCAGCCACTCCGCGAACTCGTAGGAGGCGCGCTGCTCGGCGTCGGAGTGTCCCTTGCCCGAGATCCAGAGGGCGTTGCCGCCGATGACCTGACCGGCATCGGCCGAGTCCGCCGTCGTCGGGAACGTCGCGACGACCGACTTCGTACCGTCGGGGTCGACCGTCGTGTACGCACCCGACGACGTCAGCAGCATGCCGACGCGGTCGCTCGAGAAGGCGCTGTTCTGTGCGGCCGAGTCGGTGCCGGGGTTGAGGGCCGAGCCGTCCTGGTAGAGCCCCTGCAGTCGCGTCATGAAGTCGAGTTGCGTGTCGGTGGTCAGCGAGACACCGTCGACCGGGTCGGAGCCGCGGCCGTTGTCGGGCGTGCAGAAGTCCTCGCCACCCGAGGCCGAGAGCTCCTCGAGCATCCACGAGTCGGCCATGTTCATGCTCATGCCGTAGCCGCCGGTCGCGGCGTGGATGGCCTCCGCCCAGGTGGCGACCTCGTCGAGCGTGGTCGGCGGATCGGTGACGTCGAGCCCGGCCTTCGCGACGAGGGCCTTGTTCAGGTACAGCACCGGCATCGACACCGAGAACGGCATGGCGGCCAGGCCGTCGGCCCCGGAGTAGTACTGCGCGGCGGCCGGTGCGATCGCGTCGGGGTCGAACGAGTCGTCGTCGGCGGTGAAGGTCGAGACGGGCACGGTCTGCTGCGAGTCGATCATGAACCCGGTCGAGGTGTCGTTCATCATCAGCAGGTCGGGGGTCGAGCCGGATTGCACCGAGGCCGTGTACTTCGTCTGGACGTCGGCGTACGCGCCCTGGAACGACGCCTTGACGGTGATGCCGTCGTCGTTCTCGGTGTTGAAGCGGTCGACGAGGGTGTCGAGCTCGGTGGCGGCCGGCCCCGACATCGCGTGCCAGAAGTCGATGGTGACGGGGCCGGAGGCGGTCGCCTCGTCGGAGGCCTGGCCCGAGCAGGCCGTGAGGCCCAGCAGGGTGACGGCGCCGGCGGCGACGAGGGTCAGCGTGGTGGAGCGGCGAGAGGGCATGGCTGGTCCTTCGGGGTGAGGGGAGCGAGAGGAGGGGCGGGGCGGGTCGTGCGGGGGACGAGCGGGGGGAGCGGGGGCGATCGGGCGAGCGGCGGGCAGGCGAGCAGCGGGCGAGCGACGGGCGGGCGGGTGGCGCTACTTGAGCGCACCGGTGGTGAGGCCGCCCGCGAGGAACTTCTGGGCGAAGAGGACGAGCAGCAGCACGGGCAGGGTGACCATCGCCGCGCCGGCGAGGACGACCCCGACGTCGGCGCCTTCCGACGCCGCGAGCTGGGCGATGCCGACCTGCACCGTGCGGTTCTCGGGCGAGTTCGTGACGAGCAGCGGCCAGAAGTAGCCGTTCCAGGCCGCCGTTGCGCTGACGAGCGTCACCGAGACCAGGGTGGGACGGGTGAGCGGCAGCAGCATCGACCGCACGAAGCGGACGTGGCCGGCCCCGTCGAGGACCGCGGCCTCGCGCAGTTCGGCCGGGAAGCTCAGGAACGCCTGGCGGAACAGGAAGATGGTCAGGGCCGACGCCACGAACGGCAGGAAGACCACCAGCAGGGTGTCGATCAGATGCCACGACGACACGGTCAGGTAGTTCGCGATCAGGGTCGTCTCGCCGGGGATCATCATGCTCGCGAGCAACACCAGGAAGATGGCGCGGGTGCCGCGCAGCCGGCAGAAGACGAGCGCGTACGCCGTGATGATGCCGATGGCGACCTGCAGCACGGTCTGCGCGAAGGTGACGACGACGCTGTTGACGAACTGGTGGCCCAGCGGCACCACCTGGGCCGCCCGCACGAAGTTGTCGAACCCGAGGTGGATCGGCACGAGCCCCGGCAGGCCCTCGTTCAGGTACCGCGTCGGTGTCAGTGCCCCCTCGAAGATGTAATAGAGAGGGAAGCAGACCACCACGACGGCCACCACGAGCCAGGCGTAGACGAGTCCGCTGCGGACGCGGCGGGCGGTGCTCGGGCGCATCAGTAGTTCACCCGCTTCTCGAGGATGCCGAACTGGACGAGCGAGAGGGCGAGGACGAGCACGAACAGCACGACGCCCAGCGCGGCCGCGAGCCCGAAGTTGGCGCTGCCCGAGCCGAAGGCCTGCTGGTAGATCGCGAAGACGAGCGTGCGGGACGAGTCGGCGGGCCCGCCGCCCGTCAGGATCTGGATCTGCCCGAACGTCGTGAGTGCCTCGACCGTGCCGGTGACGACGACGAAGAACAGCGTCGGGGTGACGAGCGGCAGCGAGATCGACCAGAACGAGCGCAGGGGCCCGGCACCGTCCAGGTGCGCCGCCTCGACCACCTCGGGGTCGATGGCCCCGAAGGCGCCGAGCAGCAACAGCACGGTGAAGCCGAGCGAGCCCCAGACGGTGACCAGGATCACGCTGGCCAACGCCCAGTGCGTGCTCGTCAGGAAGGGGATCGACTCGCCGCCGAACTGCGTGATCACCGTGTTGACCAGTCCGGTGCCGGGGGACAGCATCGCCGCGAACGCGACCGAACCGGCCGAGACCGACACCACGAGCGGCGACGTGAGCAGTGCCCGGAAGACGGGCATCCCTCGGAGCTTGACGGTCAGCGGGACGACGACCAGGAGGCCGAGCACGATGCGACCGCCGACCACGCCACCGCAGAAGATCGCCGTGTTCAGCATGGTCTTGAGGAACGTCGGGTCGGTGAAGGTCGTCACGTAGTTGCGCAGGCCGACCGACCCGGCCGCCTGGCCGAAGATGTCGGTGCCCTGCGTGCTGAGCACCAGGACGCGGCCGAGCGGGTAGAAGACGAACACCGCGAACACGAGCATCGCGGGGACGAGCAGCACGATCCCGAGGCGTCGATCCGAGCGTGCCCAGGCGGGCGAGGTCGGGGCGGGGCGTGCGGGCACGGTGGCGAGACCGGGCCGGACGGAGACCGTCATGAGGCAGGGCACCTTCGTTAGGGAACGTTCCCTATCCGGGAACGGAGTCAACGATGAGGCCGCCGCGAACGCAGATCAACCCACCCGGGCGAGCTGCCGTCGATCGTTCACGCCGCGTTCAACTCGCCCCGTGCCGGAGCCCGGCCGTTCACCTCGCGGTGTGATCTGTTCACCCCGCCGACCCCCGTCCGACCCGAGTGGTCGACCGTCCAGGAGGCGCGGTGACGTAGACAAGGGCCATGAGCACCCCACCCCCGTCCCCCGGCCTGCGTGAGGTCGCCGAGGCCGCCGCCCGCGACGTCACCCCCGCGCTGCTCGTGGCGTTCCGCTCGGACATGAGCGTCGCCACCAAGAGGGACGCCCACGACGTCGTCACGCTGCACGACGGTCGGGCCGAGAGGGCGATCACCCGCTGGCTGACCTCGGCGGTGCCGGGCTCCGTCGTTCTCGGTGAAGAGGGCGGCAGCACGGGCGACGCCCGGCTGCGCTGGATCGTCGACCCCATCGACGGCACGGCCAACTTCGCCCGGGGCCTGGCCTACTGGTGCGTCTCGATCGCGGCCGAGGTCGACGGCGAGATCGTCGCCGGGGTCGTCCTCGACCCCGTGGCCGACAACCTCTTCGCCGCCGACGAGCACGGGGCCTGGCTGAACGGGGTGCCGCTGCGCTCCGCCTCGGCCCCCGACGAGCACGCGACCGTCCTCACGAGCTTCCCGGTGCAACGCGACGTCGATCTGCTCGGCGAGGGCGCCTTCGACCTGGTGCGCGACCTGACGGCCCGCTACCGGCACCACCACAGCCTCGGCAGCGGCGCGCTCAACCTCGCGCACGTCGCGGCCGGGTGGTCGGACGCCACCCTCGGTTTCGTCACCCACCCGTGGGACGTGGCCGCGGGCGCGCTCGTCCTCGAACGGGCGGGCGGGTGGTTCCGGGGGTTCCGGCACGGTTCCCCGGTCGATCGACCGCACGAGGCCGACGACTACGTCGCGGGCGGAGCGGGCAACGCTCACGACCACCTGGTGCGGCGCGTGCGTGAGCTGTCGGCCACGATCGACCCGGCCGCACTAGGCCGGAGCTGAGACCCCGGTCGTCGAGCCGCGCGTCACCAGGCGCGTCGGCAGCACCTCGTGCCGCTCCGTCCGGCGCCCGCGCAGGCGTTCCACCACCAACTCGACGGCCCGGGCGCCCAGGCGGTCGCGGGGCTGTTCGACCGTGGTCAGGTCCATCACGGCGGCGGGTGCGGTGTCGTCGAACCCGGTGACCGCGGCGATCCCCGGCAACCGCAGCCCCGCCTCCCGGGCCGATGCGACGAGCCGGGCGGCGGTCGAGTCGTTCGCCGCGACGAACGCCGTCACGCCGTCGCCCAGGTGCCGGGCGATGCGCGTCGGGTCGGCGGCGAGCCCGGCGATGTCGTCGACGTGCAGGTCGGTCGCCGACCAGAGCCGCCTCGCCGTCACCGCGTGCTCGTGGGCACGCCGGGTCGTCGACGGATGGCGGGACTCGGCGACGAAGCAGGTGCGCACGTGCCCGAGCGCCGCCAGGTGCATCATCACCTCGTGCATGCCCGACTCCTCGTCCGAGCGCACGGTGTCGACGCCCAGGCCGGCGAGCCGGTCGCCGCTCGACCCGACGACGGCCACCGGCACGTCGCGGGCAGCCGCGGCCAGGGCCTCCGACGGCAGCCGACTGCTCAGCACGACCAGCCCGAGCACCGCGTCACGGGCGGTCGACACGGCCGACGCGTGCAGCTCGGCCAGGCCCGACCGGAGGCGCGCCTCGTCCCGGTCCCCGTCGACGACCCGCAGCTCGAGGCCGAGGGCGGCGGCCGAGGCGATCGCGCTGCGCAGCACCGCCCCGTGGAACGCGCCGGCTCCCTCGGTGACGACGACGCCCAGCACGAGGGGGGCGCCGTCGGCGCGGCGGCGGGCGAGGGCGCCGACGGGCAGCCCGAGGGCGTCGGCCGCCCGCACGGCCTGCGCACGACGCTCGGCCGAGACGCCGTCGTCCCCGCGCAGGGCGAGCGAGGCCAGCGATCGCGACATGCCCGTGCGGAGGGCGACCTCGGCCAGGGTCGCCGTCACGCCGAGGCGAGCTTCCAGGTGTGCACGTGCTGCCAGGTCATCGAGTGCCACCAGCGCCCGGACCAGTCGTCGCAGGCCGTTCGGTAGAGGACGACCGTGTCGCCCCGGAAGCCGGCCGGCACCTCCTGGTCGAGTTCTCGGATGAAGTCGCCGACCTCGTCGTGCAGGTCGGGCCGCCCGTAGAGGTCGTGCGAGGCGAGCGAGAGGTGCGCCCGGTACGACGACGCGTCGTAGTCGTTGCCGAGGGGCGAGGCCATCGGGCGGCGGAAGGGTGCGACCGCCGTGTCGACGTCGGCGGCGAGGCGGACGAACTCGTCGTTGAGCGAGCCGTCGGGTCGCGTGGCCACGTCGTAGACGTAGCCGATGCCTTGCTCGCGGACGCCGGCGTTGTGGACGTCGAAGGCGGACCTGCCGTCGAGCAGGGTGCCGAGCGCGTCGACGACGTCGGCCTCGGAGCGGCCGAAGGGTTGGCTGCCCACCAGGGTCGCGTGGGGAGGGAAGGCGCCCGCCGAGACGAGTCCGTACTGGGCGCGCAGCTGGTCGGTGACGACGGTGACGGCCCGGCAGGTCCGGGCGTCGGGGCGCAGGTAGACGCCGTAGCGGTACGGGTCGCTGTCGTCGAAGGGGCGCTTGGTGGGGGAGTCCTGGTGCATGGTGTCCGATCGGAGAGGCGTAGGGAACGTTCCCTACTCTGATCGGGAACGTTCCCGGGCGCACCCGACTGGACGGCGACGATCCGGTGAACGGCAGGTGGTCGGGGCCTGGACGTCAGCGGCCGTCGGCGCCGAGGTGGTCAGCGCCTGGCCGTGGATCGGCCGGTCACCAGCTCGCCTGCGACCGCCGAGTGCAGGGTGCCGACCGAGCGACCGTCGATCTGGTCGACCACGGCGTCGATCGACGCGGCGCCGATGACCGACAGCGGCTGTCGCCAGGACGTGATGCCGAACAGCTCGGCGGCGTACGGCATGACGCCGTCGTACCCGGTGACCGAGAAGTCACGCGGCGCCTGCAGGCCCCGACGGTGCATCGCCTCGAGCACGCCGATCGCCCAGAGGTCGCTCGGTGCCATCAGGGCCGTGACGCCGCCGAGGGCCACGACGGCGTCGACGACGGGGTCGAGGGCGCGCGGGTCGGTGCCGTGTTCTTCCGAGCGGATGACGACGACGTCCGCGCCGCGCGAGCGCAGCCGCCTGATCATGGCGTCGGTGCGTGCCCACTGGGTGATCGAGTTCGACCGGTCGACGGTCAGCACCGCCACCCGCCGGTGTCCCTGATCGACGAGGTGGTCGGCCAGGCCTTCTCCGCCGCCCTGCTCGTCGCAGTAGACGCTGCTGATCGAGTCGTCGACCTCGGGGCGACCTGCGACGACGGTGGGGATGCGTCGCGCGAACGGCAGGATGTCGTCGACGGGCAGGGCGCCACTGCAGACGATCAGGCCCTCGACCCGCAGCGAGACGAGCGTCTCGAGGGCCTGGCGTTCTTCGTCGATCGAGAACGAGCCGGCCCCGGTCGCCGTGACCACCCGGTAGCCGCGAGCCGAGGCCTGCAGCTGGAACGCCGTGAGCAGGTGCCCGTAGAACGGTGTCGCCGCGTCGCGGACGAAGACGCCGAGGGTGTGGGTGCGATGGGCCGACATGCCCCGGGCGTTCGCGTTGGCGACGTAGCCGAGCTCGATCGCGGCCGATCGGACCCGGTCGGTCGTCGCCGGGGCCACGCCGTAAGACCCGGCCAGCGCGCGGGACACGACCGACTTCGACACCCCCGCGCGTGCGGCGACGTCGTGGATCGTCGGCACAGCTCCCAGGCCGCTCACGCCGGGCTCCCACAGCATCGAAAGGTCACCGGCCCAAAGTATCGGCTCGCGCCGCCGAACGAGCGTCGTTGCCGGTGAACTCTCGGGGCCGGCGGGCGGGCTGGCCGGCGGGCGCAGGTCGCACACCGCCCGCCTCGCCGACGGTGCGACTCCTGGCAGTCACACCCGAGGGGGGCGGCTGGGACCGAGGGCGGCGGGGACCGACGCGCACCGCGCCTCCTTGGTTGTCTGGGGGTGCGGCGCGTCAGCGACCGCGACGCACGAGAGAGAAGAGACCACATGTCGACCTGGTTGATCACCGGATGCTCCACGGGGCTGGGGCGCGCCTTCGCCGAGGAGGCGCTGGCCCGCGGGCACGACGTCGTCGTCACCGCGCGCGACGCCTCCGCCGTGCAGGACATCGCCGACGCCCACCCCGACCACGCCGTCGCGACCGCGCTCGACGTCACCGACTCCGACCAGGTGACCGCCGCCGTCGGCCTCGCCACCGAACGGTTCGGCGGCGTCGACGTGCTCGTGAACAACGCCGGCTACGGCTACCGCTCCGCCGTCGAGGAGGGCGACGACGCCGACGTGGCGCGCCTGTTCGACACGCACTTCCATGGCAGCGTCCGCACCATCAAGGCCGTCCTGCCCGGCATGCGCGCTCGCCGCAGCGGCACGATCGTGAACCTGTCGTCGATCGGCGCCCGCCGCACCGGCCCCGGCTCGGGCTACTACGGCGCCGTCAAGGCCGCCCTCGAGCAGATGACCATGGCCCTGCGCACCGAGCTCGCCCCGCTCGGCATCACGGCGACGGTCGTCGAGCCGGGCTCGTTCCGCACCGACTTCTCGGGCCGCTCGCTCACGCAGTCCGCCACCCCGATCGCCGACTACGCCGAGACCGCCGGCAAGCGCCGCATCGAGGCCGACACCTCGGACGGCACCCAGCCCGGCGACCCCGCCGCCGGCGCCCGGCTGCTCGTCGACGCGGTCGAGTCGGGCCGGGCGCCGTACCTGCTGCTGCTCGGCTCGGACGCCGTCGAGATCGTCACGGGTGCGCTCGACGATCTCCGCGGTGACATCGACACGTGGGCGGAGCGCAGCCGCGCGACCGACTTCGACGCCTAGGGCTCACGGCGCGGCGCGGGACTCGTGTCGCACCACCGGCTGGACGTCGCACCGCCGATGTCGGCGGTGCGACGCTCAGAACGTGGTGCGACTCGTGACGCGACCGCCTGCAGGAGGCGCGGTGCCGGTTCAGGTGGCACCGCGCCTCCTGCAGAGGGTCGGCCCGCGGGCCCCGGGCGGCTCCGGGCCTCAGCCGGTCGCCGGCCCGGTGGTCGCCGGCCCCGAGCCGACGGACCCCGGCAGGGACGGAGCAGAGGTCGCGGCGGCCCCCGCCGCCGCAGCCCCCGCCGCCCCGGCCGAGGCCGCCACCCCCGCCGCGGCCGCGACCCCCGCGGCCACCGCTTGCCGGACCAGCCGCACCTTCGCCACGAAGGACCCGACGGCGCCTCGTCGCCCGGGCCTCTCCGTGCCGGCGGCGACCTCGTCGCGCGTGCCCACCCCGGCACCCGCCACGCCCAGCGCCACGCCTCGCGCCTCGCCCCGCGCCTCGACCCGGACGCGGGTCGACCCCCTCGGCGCCGCCCAGACGCACGACGTGCAGGCCCGGACGTCCTCGTGCACCGCGAGCCCGATGCCGACGAACGGATTCGGCACGACCCGCGTGGAGTCCCCGCAGGCAGGGCAACGGACGATGAAGAACGACGATGCAGTGGTCACGGTGCCCCCTCCGACGGTCCACCGCGGGGCTCCCCCTCGCGCACATCCGACGTGGACGAGGGGGTCGGAGCCGACGCCCTCCCCGACCTGAGGTGCGACGACTCCACGCCACGCGGTGACGCGGTGCGTCGGAGCTCGCGCTCCGCTGAAGCGTGGCTTCGCTTCGGGATCAAGCTAGTCCAGCGGGTACTAGTCCTCAATGGAATGAGGACAGGAGCACCACCCCACTACGGGTGTCGCGGTGCCCCGATCTCGCCGCTGCGGGCGTACTCCTCGACCCAGGCCCGCTCGGTGAGCAGCAGGTCGAGCAGGTGCCGGAACATCGCCACGGACTGCACCGGGAAGCGCGTCGCGTCGGCGTCGGCGGCGTCGAGGTAGGCCCGGGCCGTCGTCATGCGCTCCTCGAGGGCCCGGACGCGCGTCGCGAAGATCGCCGCCCGCGTCGCCTCGTCGACCAGGTTCAGCAGGGCGAACCGGACGTAGAACTCCTCGTCGTCGGCTCCGCGGGAGAGGGGGAAGTCGGCGATCTGCTCGATCAGCAGGTCACGGCCCGCGTCGGTCAGGGAGAACACCTGGCGGTTCGGCCGACCGGTGGTCTCTTCCGTGCGACGGTCGAGCGCACCCCGGTCGTGCAGGCGCTTCAACGCGGTGTAGACGGCGTTGTTGTTGACCACGCCGAGACCCGGGCGGCGCACGTTCCGCTTGATGTCGTACCCGTGCTGCGGCCCGGCGAGCAGGTTGCTCAGGATGAGGATCTCGGTGACCATCCCCACATCATGGTGCGTGTCGGGCCCGTCGGCCTCTGCATGACGCGACCGGACGCAGGAGGCGCGGTGTCGGTCGAACCGGCATCGCGCCTCCTGCAGGCCCCGACGTCAGTCGGTCGGGGGCGTGTAGAACTGCAGGTCGTTGCCCTCGGTGTCCTTGAAGGGCAGGATGCGGCCCCACGGGTGCTCGCTGATCGTGCCGGTCACGTCGGCGCTGCGCGACTGCAGGTCGGCCAGCGCGTCCTCGAGGGTGCCGTCGGGCTGGAACGTGATGACCGCTCCACCCTCGCTCGACGCCGCGGCCTCTTCGCGACCGTTCAGGCCGATCATCAGGCCGTCCGCGTCGATCTCGGTCCAGTCGTCGCTCTCGCTCTTCACCGTGAGGCCGAGCGCGTCACGGTAGAACGCCGTCGCCCGTCCCATGTCGGTCACGGGCACCCACACTGTTGCCACTCCGCTTGCCATGTCGACTCCTTCGTCCGCCACCGGAATGCCCGATGCAGCGTCTGGACCCTTGCTACGCCGCGCCCGGTGCGCGCCGGGCCACGAGTCAGGGCACTTTCCCACCCGGAGGCGTGTCTCACGGGTGCCGTCGCGCGACCTGGCCACCCGCAGGAGGCGCGGTGCCGGTCGGACGCGCACCGAGCCTCCTGCGGGCCGTCACGCCGCGCCTCGTGCCCGGCGTCGCCTCGGGGGCCCTGTCAGGGCCACCCACGGTCGGCCCGGGAGCGTAACGTCGAAGACGGGGAGCCCGTCGTCGAGCACCGTGTTCCGACCCGCCCCTCGTCCCCGAACCGAACCCACCACCAGGAGACCCATGCGCACCGTCAACGCCTACGCGGCCCCGTCCGCCACCGAGCCCCTCGTCAAGACGACCATCGAGCGCCGCGACGTCGGCCCGAAGGACGTCATGATCGACATCGCCTACGCCGGCATCTGCCACAGCGACATCCACACCGTCCGCGGCGAGTGGGGCGAGATCCAGTACCCGCAGGTCGTGGGTCACGAGATCGTCGGCACCGTCTCGGAGGTCGGCTCCGAGGTCACCAAGCACAAGGTCGGCGACCGCGTCGGCGTCGGCTGCATGGTCAATTCGTGCGGCGAGTGCGAGTACTGCAAGCGTGGCGACGAGCAGTACTGCGCCAAGGGCAACACCGGCACCTACACGAGCGTCGACCCGGCCGACGGCACCGTCACCCAGGGCGGCTACTCGCAGGCCGTCGTCGTCACCGAGGACTTCGTGCTGCGCGTCCCCGAGTCGCTCGACTACGACAAGGTCGCGCCGCTGCTGTGCGCCGGCATCACGCTGTACTCGCCGCTGCACCACTGGGGCGTCACCGAGGGCACCAAGGTCGCCATCGTCGGCATGGGTGGCCTCGGCCACATGGGCGTGAAGATCGCCGCCGCACTCGGCGCCGACGTCACCGTGCTGTCGCAGACCACGTCGAAGAAGGAGGACTCGCTGCGCTTCGGCGCGAAGGCCCACTACGCGACCAGCGACGAGCAGACCTTCAACGACCTGGCGAACTCGTTCGACCTGATCGTCAACACCGTGTCGGCGAAGGTCGACATGGGCGCCTACCTCGGCCTGCTCGCCGTCGACGGCACGCTCGTCAACGTCGGTGCCCCGTCCGAGCCGCTCGAGGTGCCCGCGTTCGCGCTGATCCCCGCCCGTCGCAGCTGGGCCGGTTCGGCCATCGGCGGCATCCGCGAGACCCAGGAGATGCTCGACTTCTGCGCCGAGCACGGCATCGTGCCCGAGACCGAGCTGATCGACGCCGACCAGATCAACGAGGCCTACGAGCGCGTCCTGAAGTCGGACGTGCGCTACCGCTTCGTGATCGACGCGGCGACCTTCGCCTGATCCGACCCCGTCCCGCCGGACGCCCCCGCACCGTGTGTGCGTGGGCGTTCGTCGTCCCCGGGGGCGCAGCGCACCGCGTTTCGTGCACTGCACCCGGACTAGACGCGGTGCGGTGCACGAAACGCGGTGCAGTGCGTGAGCCGGGCCGGGCCGGGCCGGGTGGCAGGCGCTGTGCCGGCACCAGTTCACCCGCCGGACACCCGCCACCCCTACGCTCGCCACGACAGCGCCTAGGGTTCCGGGGTCCCACGATCCGACTGGTCCGAGCGGCGCCACGGTCGGGCGCCATCGCCGGGCCGTCATCTGAACGGACAAAAGCCTGGAGGACCCGTTCGGCGCGCCCCGCGCCGAGCCGATGGGTCCTCGCATGTCCACCACCGCCCTCCTGCTCGTCCTCGCCGCCGCCGTCTGCCACGCGGGCTGGAACGTCGTCGCCCACGGAGTGAGCCGCCTCGGCACGCCCTTCCTCTGGTGGGGCGCCGTCGCCAGCGCCGTGCTCTGGCTGCCGGTCGTCCCGTTCACGGGCGGCCTCGGGGCCAGCGTCGGCGGGCTCGCGGTCGGGGCGGGCGTCTCGGCCGTGCTGCACGTCGTCTACATGACGGTGCTGCAGCGCGGCTACGCGGTCGGCAACCTGTCGACCGTCTACGCGACGGCTCGCGGCACGGGCCCCGCCGTCAGTGCCGGCCTCGCCGTCCTGCTGCTCGGCGAGCAGCTCTCGGTGACGGCCGTCGTCGGCATCGCCGTGGTGGTCGTGGGCGTCGTGGCGACCGGACTGATCGACCGCCGGCCGACCGACTCGCCCTCGCCGCGCCTCCTGCACGGGTCGTCGACGGCGTCGACGCCGTCCGCCCCGGGCCGTCGGTCCCGCCGCCTCGACCCCGGCATCGCCTGGGGCCTGCTCACCGGCCTCGCCATCGCGAGCTACACGATCTGGGACGCCCACGCCCTGCGCACCTGGGGTCTCTCGCCCGTGTCGTTCATGGTCGGGGTGACCCTCGTCGAGGTCGTGTTCTACAGCGCGTCGCTCGGCCGGCGTCGGGGCGAGATCGTGGCGGTCGCGCGTGCACACTGGCCGCGCGTGCTGGCCTTCGGGGTGCTGTCGCCTCTGTCGTACATCCTCGTGCTGACGGCGATCCAGACGGCCCCGGTCGCCCTCGTCGCCCCGGCCCGCGAGACGAGCGTCGTCATGGTCGCCGTCTTCGGCGCCCTCGTGCTGCGCGAGGGGTCGCTCGCCAAACGCCTCGCGGCGTCGGTCGTCGTGCTCGGCGGGATCGCCCTGCTCGCCCTCTGACGGGCGTCGCCCGGCGCGTCGCCCACCCATGAACCCGGTTTCGGACCATGAACCCAGAAGCTTCCGGGTGCATGGTTCGAAACCGGGTTCATGGACGCACGAGCCGAGGAGGCGCGGGTCGGCCTACAGGAACCCGGTCACCGCGACGGCGACCGCCGCCAGCAGCGCCACCGCGGCCAGCACCTTCGACGACCCCATGACGAGTCGTCGCCGCGGCCCGCCGTCGTACGGCTCGTCGTCGGCGTCGCGCAGCTCGGGCGGCAGCTCGGCCTCGCGGCGACGACGCTCCTGCTCGAGGCGGGCGGCCCGTTCGGCCCGCGCGACGCGTTCGGCCTCGTGCCGGCGGACCAGCTCGGCCTCGCGGTCGCGGGCGACGAGCAGTTCGAGTTCGCGGTGGGCTTCGTCCGACCAGGCGTCGAGGTCGCCGCCCGGGACGTCGGGGGAGTCGGGGGCATCGGATGCGACCGGTGCCTCGGCGGCACCGGCAGCCGCGGTGGGCCCGGAAGCATCGGGCGGGCCGGGCGGAAGGGCCGGGTCGTCGGGGGTGCCGTCGTCGTGTCGCATGCGGAGGCCTTCGTCGCGGGGGCAGGGCGGGGTGGTCGTCCGAGGCTAGACCGCCGCACCTGGACCCGCCATGACCGGGGTGGCGCTCCTCCTCGACCTCCAGGCCAGCCCGCCCAGGTTAGGCAGACAAGAGGTGAACTCTCGTTGAACGGGGCCGAAGGTAGGTTCCTATGTCGGTCGGGCGCGTGCCAGCATCGTCACGTCCTGCTCCCACCCGAAAGGCCGTCATGACCCTCCGCCGTCCCCGCGCCGCGACCGCCCTCGTCGGCGCCGCCCTGCTCGCCGTCACGCTGTCCGCCTGCTCGACCCCCGCCTCCTCGGCCACCGGCTCGTCCGACGCGGCCGGCGGCTACGCGGTCGACGACAGCACCCTCGTCTTCGGCGTCGTGCCCGACTCGGTCGACACCGAGACCAACTACCAGCCGCTGATGGACTACATCGCGAAGGAGACCGGCAAGACGGTCGAGTACCACGAGTCCACCGACTACGCGGCCCTGATCGAGGCGAGCATCGCCGGCCAGATCGACGTCGCGTCGTTCTCGGGCTTCACCTACGTCACGGCCACGAACAACGGTGCCGAGCTGACCCCGATCTCGTCCATCACGACGGCCGAGGGCCAGGAGCCCGGCTACTACTCGCAGGCCATCGTGCCGAAGGGCAGCGACATCACGTCGATCGCCGACATGAAGGGCAAGAAGATCTGCTTCGTCGACCCGTCGTCGACCTCGGGCTACCTGTTCCCGAGCTACGCGCTGCTCGAGGCCGGCATCGACCCCGAGAAGGACATCACCCCGGTCTTCGCCGGCAAGCACGACGTCAGCGTGCAGAAGGTCGGCGAGGGCACCGAGTGCGACGCCGGCTTCGCCGAGGACAGCGAGGTCGCCAAGAGCGACGCCGTCGAGGTCATCGACCAGCAGATGGTGCCCGGAGCCCCGATCGTCGAGTCGAACTCGCTGCCCGACGACGTCAAGGCCCAGCTGAAGGACATCCTCTCGAACGTCACCGCCGACGACATGGTCGCCGCCGGCATCGAAGGCGCCGACAGCGAGGGCTTCCGCGCCGTGTTCTTCCAGACCACCCCGGTCGACGACGCGTACTACGACCAGATCCGCGACATCTGCGAGAAGACGAACGCGTCGCAGTGCAAGGCCTGACCCGCACGACGTAGGACCTCCCACACCCCAGGAAGTCGCCGAGACCCTCGCGCGCGCGTGAGTGTCTCGGCGACTTCCCGGGGTCCGAGCAGAACGAACCGGAGACGAACATGAACCCGCACACCGCCCCCGCCGAGACCGTCGTCCGGCTCGACGGCATCACCAAGCGCTTCGGCGACACCGTCGCGCTCGACGACGCGTCGCTGAGCGTCCGACGCGGCGAGGTCGTCGTGCTGCTGGGCCTGTCGGGCTCCGGCAAGTCCACCCTCCTGCGCCACGTCGACGGCCTCGAACGCCCGACCGACGGCCGCGTCACGGTGCTCGGCCGCGAGGTCACCGACCTCACCGGCCGGGCCCTGCGGCGGCTGCGCAGCGAGGTGGGGTTCATCTTCCAGCAGTTCGAGCTCGTGCCGTCGCTGACCGTGCTCGAGAACGTGTTGACCGGCTCGCTCGCCACCGTGCGCGGCCCCCGCCTCGGGCTCTGGTCGTACGGTCGCGCCGCCAAGGCCGAGGCCCTCGCCCGGCTCGACCGCGTCGGCCTGCTCGATCGTGCCTACCAGCGCGCCGACACCCTCTCGGGCGGCCAGCAGCAGCGCGTCGCCATCGCCCGGGCGCTCATGCAGCGTCCCCAGGTGCTGCTCGCCGACGAGCCGGTCGCCTCGCTCGACCCCGAGTCGAGCGACCAGGTGATGGCGTTGATCCGTGAGATCGCCGCGGACGAGGGGCTGACCGTGATCTGCAGCCTGCACCAGGTCGACCTCGCCCTCTCGTGGGCCGACCGCATCGTCGGCCTGCGCCACGGCCAGGTCGTGCTCGACACCGAGACCGAGGGCCTGTCGAAGGCCCAGGTCATGGAGATCTACGGCCGCGTCGCCACGAGCACCGACCAGTTCGAGGCCATCGAGCTCGAGCTGAGCGCCGCGGGGGCCGGGGTCGCCGCGGGCGCCGCGAACACCCCCGGCACCGCAGGAGGCGCGGCGTCCGTCTCCGAGGACGCCGTCCGATGACCGCCGTCACCGAGCGCCCGCGCACGACCGGGGCGGCCCCCGCTCCCGTCACCGCGCCTCCTCGTCGCCGGGTCTCGCCCGAGCGCGTCGCGGCCGGCCTCACGCTGCTCGCCCTGCTGATCGCGAGCCTCGTGGCCCTGCGGAGCGTCGACATCGACCCCGCGCGCATGCTGCAGAGCTGGGCCAACGCCGAACGGTTCTTCGGCCGGGTCGGGGCGATCGAGTTCCCGCCGGTCGGCGAGCTGCTTCAGCTCACCGCGCTCACCCTCGGCCTCGTGATCTGCGGCACCCTGCTCGCCGCCGTCCTGTCCGTCCCGGTCGCCGTGCTCGCCGCCTCGAACACGACCCCCGGCCCCGGCTGGCGCGCCGCCGCCCGCTTCGTGACCGTGCTCGCCCGGGCCGTGCCCGACGTCGTGCTCGCCATGGTGTTCGTCCTGCTCTTCTCGCTCGGCACGCTGCCCGGCATCCTCGCCATCGGCCTGCACTCGGTCGGCATGATCTCGAAGCTCTTCGCCGACGCGATCGAGCAGATCGACGAGGGGCCCCGCACCGCGATCCGCGCCGCCGGAGGCAGCCGACTGCAGCAGTTCACCGCCGGTGTGCTGCCCCAGGTGCTGCCCTCGTGGGTGGCGACCGTGCTGCACCGCAACGACATCAACCTGCGGGGCAGCGTGATCCTCGGCTACGTCGGCGTCGTCGGCCTCGGCATGGAGATGTCGTTCGCCTTCAAGTCGCTCGACTACGGGCTCGGCCTCGGCTACGCCCTCGTCATCTTCGTGCTCTGCGTCGTGATGGAGGTCGTCTCGAGCAGCGTCCGCGCGGCCATGCTCGGCATCGCGCCGACCGGCCGCGGTCTCGGCGACCGCGTCGTCCGTCGGGCCACCAGGAGGCGCGGTGCCGGTCACCCCGCCCCGTCGCGTCCCGCGATCACCACCGTCGAGGCCGCCCTGCGTCGCCCGTGGGACCGCACCCGTCGGCGCAACGTCTCGTGGGGTTGGCTCGCCGTCGCCGTGGTCGTCGCCAGCGTCGCCGTCTGCGACATCGCCTGGTCGGACCTCGTCACCGTCTGGGCCAAGGTGCCCGCCGTCGCGACGCAGTTCTGGCCGCCGTCGTTCGGCAGCTACGAGGCGTCGACGATGGTCGCCGCCATGGGCGAGACGATCGCCATCGCGCTCGCCGCGACCGTGCTGACCCTTCTGGCCTCGATCGTCGTCGGGTCGCTCGCGGCCCGCAACGTCGCCCCGAGCCGCGGGGTGCGCAGCGGCATGCGCCTGCTGCTCGTCGGCATCCGCGGCGTGCCCGAGGTGATCCTCGCCATCGTGCTGATCGTCGTGACCGGGCTCGGCACGCAGGCAGGGACCCTCGCCCTCGCCCTCGGCGGCGTCGGGTTGCTCGGCAAGCTGCTCGCCGACTCGTTCGAGGAGGTCTCGCCCGGCCCCGAGCGCGCCCTCTCGGCCACGGGGGCCAGCCGGGTGCAGGTGTACGCGGGGGCGACCCTGCCGCAGGGCACCCGGGCCCTGATCGGCCACACCTTCTACATGCTCGACACCAACCTGCGGGCCGCGACCCTGCTCGGCATCGTCGGTGCCGGCGGAGTCGGTTACTACCTGCTCAACGCCAGCCAGGGCTCGAACTACGGGACGGTCACGGCGATCGTGCTGATGATCCTCGTCACGGTGCTGGCGGTCGAGGGGCTCGCGATCTGGATGCGGAGGGTCTTCCGATGACCACGTCACACGACACGGCCCGGCCCGGGGTGGCTCGGCACGCGGCGGCCACGCTCGCCGCTGCACCGCACGACGTGATCGTGGTCGGCTCGGGCATCGTCGGTCTGGGGGCCGCGCTGGCCGCCGCCGACCGCGGGCTCTCGGTGCTGGTGGTCGACCGCTCGGCGGTGATCGGTGGCTCGACGGTGCGCAACTTCGGTCACCTCTGCCTCACCCCGCAGAGCGGCGAGGCCCGCCGCCACGCGCTCGCGGCCCGCGAGCTCTGGCTGCGGTTGGCCCGCGACGCCGGCTTCTGGCTGTCTCGGCGCGGCACCCTGGTCGCCGCCCGGCACGTCGACGAACTCGACCTGCTCGACGAGCTGGCCCTCGCCCGCACCGACCGCGTGCTGGGCGACCGGCCCGAGATCGAGCGGCTCGACGCGGCCGAGCTGTCCTCCCTGGCCCCGGTCGCTCCGGGTGCGGTCGTCGGCGGGGCGCTCCTGCCGTACGACCTGCAGGTCGATCCACGGCAGGCCGCCGACGCGATCCGCCGGCACCTCGAGACGCGAGGGGTGCGCTTCCTGACCCGCACCTCCGTCGGGTCGGTCTCGTCGGGACGCGTCGAGACGAGTCGCGGGCCGATCGACGCGGGCACGGTCGTCGTCGCGACCAACCACGACCTCGACCAGCTGCTGCCCGACCTCGCCGACCGGCACGCCCTCGAGCGCTGCGGCCTCGACATGCTGCGGGTGCGGGCCGACCTCGCCCGACCGCTCGTCGCCCCGCTGCTGACCGGGTGGTCGCTGATCCGCTACAGCGCGTTCGCGGGCACCGGTGCGGCCGAGGCGGTGCGGACCCGACTGCACGCCGAGCGCCCCGACCTCGCCGCGATGGACCTCAACCAGATGTACACGCAGCTGCCCGACGGCTCGGTGATCGTCGGCGACAGCCACCGGAAGGGCGCCGCGATCGCACCGTTCCAGGACGAGCGGGTCGCCGACGCCTTCCTCGACGAGTTCCGGCTGCTGTTCGGCGCCGAGCCGGTCGTCACCGAACGGTGGCAGGGCGTCTACGCCTCGGGCCGCGACGAGTTCGTCGTCGACGAGGTCGCGCCCGGCGTGCTCGTCACGGTCGTCTCCACCGGCATCGGCATGACCACCGGACTCGGGCTCGCCGAGCACGTCGTCGGCGCGCACCTCGACGGCGGGCGCGACCGGGCGCTCGACCCCGCCGCCCTCACCTCGACCGTCACCTCGCCCCTCACAGAGAGCCTCACCGCATGAGCACCACGACCCCCGCCACCCCCACCCCCGATGCCGCGACCCTCGACACCGTGACCGCCGAGGCCGCGACCCCGATCGAGCTCGTCGTGCTCGACATGGCCGGCACGACCGTCGTCGACGACGGCGTGGTCGAGCAGGCCTTCGCCCGCGTCGCCGACCGGGTCGACCTCGGGCCGACGCTCACCCGCGACGAGGCCCTGCAGTACGTCCGCGACACGATGGGCCGCTCGAAGATCGACGTCTTCCGGCACCTCACCGGGGGCGACGAGGCGCTGGCGCGACGGGCGAACGACGAGTTCGAGGTGGCCTACGGCGAGCTCGTCGACGAGTCGGGAGTCGACCCGATCGAGGGCGCGGGCGGCCTGATCGACGCACTCCGCGCCTCCGGGGTCTCGGTCGTGCTCACCACCGGCTTCTCGCCGGCCACCCGCGACCGTCTGCTCGACGCCCTCGGCTGGACCGTCGATGCCGCCCTCTCGCCCGTCGACGCCGGTCGCGGACGCCCCGCACCCGACCTCGTGCTGACCGCGCTGCTGCGCACCCGGGCGTCGTCGGTGGCCGCCGTCGCGGTCGTCGGCGACACCGTCAGCGACGTCCTCTCGGGGCGCTCGGCCGGTGCCGGCCTCGTCGTCGGCGTGACGACCGGCGCCCACACCCGCGAGCAACTGCTCGGCGCGGGAGCCGACGTCGTGCTCGACAGCGTGCGGGACCTCGTCGGGCTGCCGGCCTTCGCCGCGGTCCGCGCCTCCGTGTCGTCGACGTCCGCCGCGTGACGGCGGCCCTGCCGCGGACGACGGACCAGGAGGCGCGGGTCGCCTCCCCGACACCCGTCGCCTCCTCGCCCGCCCTGCCCCTCGACCCCGCGCCGACCGCCATGGTCTGGCTCGAACCCGGTCGTCCGCACGAGGCCGTCGCGGTGCCCTCGGTCGTGCTCGCGCCCGGCGACGCCCTCGTCGAGGTCGAGCTGGCGACGATCTGCGGCTCGGACGTGCACACCACGCGGGGCGACCGGTCCGCGCCCGCGCCGCTCGTGCTCGGTCACGAGCAGGTCGGCCGCGTGGTCGCCCTCGGACCGGGGGCGGTGGCCGCCGACGGGACGCCGCTCGCCGTCGGGCAGCGCGTCGTCTGGTCGTTGACCGTGTCGTGCGGTCGGTGTGCGACCTGCCGACGCGACCTTCCGCAGAAGTGCGAATCGGTGCGGAAGTACGGTCACGAGCGGCTCGTCACGGGGTGGGAGCTCAGCGGCGGCTTCGCCACGCACGTGCACGTGCGGTCGGGCACGGCGATCGTCCCGGTCGAGGCCGACCTGCCCGCCGAGCTGCTTGCCCCCGTGTCGTGCGGCACGGCGACCGCCGTGGCCGCCCTCGACGCCGCCTCGGCGATCGTGCCGCTCGACGGCGCCGTCGTCCTCGTGACGGGCGCCGGGCTGATCGGCCTCACGGCGACCGCGCAGGCCACCGACGCCGGGGCCCGGGTGGTCGTCGTCGACCCCGATCCCGCCCGCCGGCGGCTCGCCGTCCGCTTCGGCGCGGTGGCGACGGTCGATCCTTCGGCTGCCCCCGACTCGGACGACGGCCTCGCCACCGCGTTCTCCGTCGCGGGCGGTGCGCCCCTCGTCGCCGTGGAGGCCTCGGGGTCACGGCACGCGGTGGCCTCGGCGCTCGCCGAGCTCGGCGTCGGCGGCGTGGCCGTGCTGGTCGGCAGCGTCTTCCCCTCCCCGGCGGTGCCCCTCGACGCCGAGAGCGTCGTCCGGCGTCTCGTGACCGTCCGCGGCGTGCACAACTACGCCCCGCAGCACCTCGTCGAGGCCGTCCGGTTCGTCGAGGAGAGACACGCGGCCTGGCCGCTCGACGCGCTCGTGGGTGAGACGGTGGCCCTGCGTGACCTCGACGCCGGGATCGCGGCGGCGGCCGCCGGCGGATCGGTGCGGGTGGGCGTCCGACCCGAGTGACCGGGCGCGGTGCCGTCCTGCGGGGGCCACACCGCGCCTCCTGCGTTCTCGGACCGGGTGGTCGGGCGGGTGCCGCCGCTCAGGGGCCGATCGCGCGGATGAAGTGGTCGCCCTCGCGGGCCCGACCCGACGCCGAGACGGTGAACCGGACGATGTCGCTGCGGTAGCGGTCGTCCGAGGCCTCGAAGGTGCGGCCGTCGGGGCCGCGGGTGATCCGGTGCAGCCGCAGGATCGGCGTGCCGGGCTCGACCCCGAGCAGTTCGGCGTCGAGCTCGTCCGCGGCGACCGCGTCGATCTCGTGGTCGATGTCGGCGTAGCCGTAGCCCCGCGAGTCCAGGTACTCGGTGATCGACACCGTGTCGAGGTCGACGTCGAACAGCACGCGGCCGACCTCCTCGATGAAGGTCAGGCGCTCGAGCATGGTCGGACGGCCGTCGACGAGTCGCAACCGGACGACGTCGACCACGAGGGCGCCCGGCTCGATGCCGAGCGATCGGGCCTTGTCGTCGTCGGCGCGGCGCAGTGACACCTCTTGCGTGCGGGCGCCGGGCTCGCCGCCGACGTCGCGCACCCACTTGGTGAAGGGGATCGACACGTCGACCGGGTGGTGCGCCTTGCGCGCGACGACCCGGGCCGGACGGCCGCGGCGGGTCTCGACCAGTCCCTCGGAGCGCAGGGCGGCGAGGGCGTTGCGGATCGGCCCGCGGGAGGTGCGCCACTGCTCGGCCAGCTCGCCCTCGCTCGGCACGTCGTCGCCGACCGCGAGGTCGCCGCTCAGGATGCGCCGCCGCAGCTCGTCGGCGATCTGCTCGTAGAGGGTCGAAGGCACGTGCGGATCTTACCGAGCGGCGCGGTCGGGCTCGCGATGAACCCTGATCAGGACGATGCGCCCCGTTTTCTCGTGGTTCATCGTCCCGCATGTGGTTCGAGGCGCTCAGGCCCGCCCGAGGGAGGCCCCGCCAGGGCATCCCACCGCGCCCCGCCCCTGTCGTAGCGTCGTGGGCATGGACACCGAGAGCGAGATCCGCGACTTCCTGACCAGCCGACGGGCGCGGGTGCGGCCCGAGCAGGTCGAGCTGCCGGGCGGACCCGGGCGCCGCGTGCCCGGACTGCGGCGGAGCGAGGTGGCGTTGCTCGCGGGCGTCAGCGTCGAGTACTACACGCGGCTCGAACGCGGGCGCCTCGGCGGGGTGTCCGAGGGCGTGCTCGACTCGCTCGCGACCGCCCTGCTGCTCGACGACGCCGAACGCGAGCACCTGGCCGACCTCGCCCGCGCCGCGAACGAGTCGCCGGTCCATGCCCGGCGCCGACGCCGTCCGCCCGAGACCGTCTCGCGCAGCATGCAGCTCGTGCTCGACGCCGTGACGGCCGGGCCGGCCTTCGTCCGCAACGGCCGCATGGACGTCCTGGCCGAGAACGCGCTCTTCCGCGCGCTCTACTCCGACCTCTACGCCCTCGACGAGCGGCCCGTGAACCTCGCCCGGTTCGTCTTCCTGCACCGCGAGCTCGCCGAGGCCTTCTACCCGTCGTGGTCGGTCGCCGCCGACATCAACGTCGCGATCCTGCGCACCGAGGCCGGCCGCGATCCGCACGACCGCGCCCTGCACGACCTGATCGGCGAGCTGTCCACCCGCAGCGACGAGTTCCGCACCCGCTGGGGCGCCCACGAGGTGCGCCACCACACGTCGGGTCAGAAGCGCTTCCACCACCCGGTCGTCGGTCAGCTCGACATGGTCTACGAGGCCATGGAGCCGATGGGCCGCCCGGGCCTGAACTTCCTCGTCTACAGCGCCGAGCCCGGCTCGCCGACCGAGGAGCGCCTCCGCCTCCTCGCCAGCTGGGCGGCTCCCCAGGTCGACCCGGCGGTCGTCCGCGCCGACGCCCCGGACCGACCCGACGTCACGAGCGAACCGCGCGAGGCGGCCGGGTCGTGAGCCGCCTCGCGATGTGGTGGCGCGCCTCCTGCGAGATCTCCGACCTCACGCGCGACCGAGAGCAGGAGGCGCGGGTGCTGGACGAGATGGCGGTGCGTCTCGAGCCGGGCCCCTGGGCGATCGCCGCGCTCTTCCACCGCCGCGCGCCCGCCGCGACGGACGCCGCCGAGACCCCCGCCACAGCAGAGACCGCACCACCCCCGAACGCCGAGGAGGCACGACCGTGAAGTACACCCGTCTGGGCACCACCGGCCTGCAGGTCAGCCGCATCGGCCTCGGCTGCATGAGCTACGGCGACCCCACCCGCGGCCTGCACTCGTGGACGCTCGACGAGGCGGCCTCGGCACCGTTCTTCCGCCAGGCCGTCGAGCTCGGGGTCACCTTCTGGGACACCGCGAACGTCTACCAGCAGGGCACCGGCGAGGAGTTCGTCGGCCGCGCGATGCGCGAGTACTCGCGCCGCGAGGACGTCGTGCTGGCGACCAAGGTCAGTGGTCGCATGCACGACGGCCCGGGAGGAGCGGGCCTGTCGCGCAAGGCGATCCTCGAGCAGGTCGACGCCTCGCTCACGCGCCTCGGCACGGACCACGTCGACCTCTACCAGATCCACCGCTTCGACCCCGAGACCCCGGTGGAGGAGACGATGGAGGCGCTCCACGACCTGGTCAGGGCAGGCAAGGTCCGGTACACGGGTGCCTCGAGCATGTTCGCCTGGCAGTTCGCGAAGATGCAGACCGCCGCCGTGGTCAACGGCTGGACGCCGTTCTCGACCATGCAGGACCAGTACAACCTGCTGAAGCGCGAGGAGGAACGCGAGATGATCCCGCTCTGTGCCGACCTCGGCGTCGGGCTCGTGCCGTACTCGCCGCAGGGCAAGGGGCGGCTGACGCGACCGCGGGGCGCGACCACCGAGCGGTCCGCCGTCGACGAGGTCGCGAAGGCCTTCGACGTCGACGAGGACGGCCCGATCATCGACGCCGTCGAGCAGGTCGCCGCCGAGCACGGGGTGTCGATGGCCCAGGTCGCGGTGGCCTGGGTGCTGCGCAACCCCGTCGTGTCGGCCCCGATCGTCGGTGCGACCAAGCCGCACCATCTCGCCGACGCCGTCGCCGCCCTCGACGTCGAGCTGACCGACGACGACGTCCGCCGCCTCGAGGAGCCCTACCGCCCGCAGGCACCGTTCTGGTGGTGACCGGACGGTACGTCGCGTGATGTGACCGATCGGTCACAGGTCGGTCTTGTAATCGATCGGTTACGTCGATATCGTGTAACCGATCGACTACACGTCAACCGGCGATCTCGGAGGGCCACATGCGAATCGACACCGCATTCGCCTTGGGCGACCTCGTGCACGAGCGACGCATCGCGCTCGGATGGTCGCAAGATCGCCTGGCGACGACGATGGGCGTCAGCCGTGCGTGGGTGAACAGGTTCGAGGCCGGCAAGGGGACCGCGCAGCTCCGCCTGGTCCTCGACGCGCTGCAGGCACTCGGGATCGTCCTCGAGGCCTCCGAGCACGAGCCGGGGCAGGGTGCTCCGTCGACCGGGGGTCGGATCGATGACTGACCTGCTCGCCTACCTCGACGGAGTCCTCGCGGGCACCTTCTCGATGAACGCGTCCGGGCGGGTGACCTTCGCGTACGACGACGACTACCGCTCAGGGGTGACCCCGACCCCGATGTCACTCTCCCTGCGGCCGACCCGCGCCGAGTGGCCGTCCCGGGCGGCCGGTCCGTTCCTCGCGGGCCTGCTGCCGGACAGCCCCGAGCGACTCGCCGAACTCGCCAGTCGATACCGGACGAGCCAGAACCCGTTCCGCCTGTTCGAGAGCGTCGGGCGCGACGCTGCCGGTGCCGTTCAACTGCTTCCTCCCGACGAGGCGTCGAGCGATGCCGCGTCGCGGACGGGAGACGTCGAGCGGCTCACCGACGACGACGTCGCCGTCCTTCTCGCCAGTGCGTCCCGTGATCCGGGAGTCTGGGGGAGGGACGACCACGGTGGTCGTTGGTCGTTGGTCGCTGGCCGGGGCGCAGAGCAAGGTGGCGCTGTTCCGGTTCCCGGACGGCTCGTGGGGGGTGCCTCGGGACTCCACCCCGACGACCCACATCCTCAAGCCGGCAGTGGCCGCTCTCCCGGACCACGACGTGAACGAGTACGTGTCGATGGCCGCGGCCCGGATGCTCGGCCTGGACGTGGCCGACCACGAATTGCTGCGGACGGCCCGGGGCACCCGGGTCTTCGTGACCCGGCGCTTCGATCGCGTCGAGCGGGACGGAGTGTGGCACCGGCTGCACCAAGAGGACTTCTGCCAGGCGATGAGCGTCGACCCGTCACGCAAGTACCAAGATCAGGGCGGGCCGTCCGTGCGGCAGATCGCCCGGGTCGTGGCCGAGAACATCTCCGACCACCACACCCGCTCGGCGACGCAGCGCGCACTCTTCGACGCTCTCGAGTTCACCGTGGCCTGCCAGAACGCCGACGCGCACGCGAAGAACTACTCGCTGACGCTGAACGGCTCCGACGTGCGACTCGCGCCGCTCTACGACCTCGGCTCGCACTCGCCCTATCCGACCCGAGGCGGTGCCCCCCTGCGTTCGGCGATGTCGATCGGCGACGAGTACGCGCTCGACTCGATCGGCGAACCGCAGTTCCGTGACGCCGCGAGGTCGTTCGCGATCCCCGCGGACGAGGCGGTCGACCGGTACCGGCGCATCGTCGGCGGCGTCGCCGAGGCCTTCGAGGCGGCCGCCGCGCAGGTCGACGAGCCGTTCGCGGCCACGCTCTCCGAATCCGTCGCGGCCAACGCGTCCCGTCGGGGGTGGAGCTAGGCCGCAGGTGCCGTCACCGGTGTGTGCCGTCGTCGAGGTCACCTGCGCGTCACCTGTCGTCCAGGCGTGCGCCACTCGGCCTCCCTACGGTTCGGCGTGGCCCCACCAGGCCGCCGACGCAGGTCGGTGCAGGCACCCACGAGAGGCACGATCATCACGACCACGACCCCCCTCCGCCCCCGACACGCGGCCGATCGACGGCCCGTCCGCCGCGCCTCGGTGCTCGCCGCGAGCACGGGCCTGGGCGTGCTGCTCTCGGGCTTCGGCGCCCTCTCGGCCTCGGCGGCCACCCCGTTCGAGCCCGACCAACTGAGCTACCCGTACGCGTCGAACGCGACCTACGACTACGTGCCGATCATCGACCAGTTCACGACCCTGCGGGCCGAGCGCCCCGACATCATCGCGCTGAACGACGAGAAGACCGTCGCGATCAACCAGGGCGCCACCCCGGCCCGGGTCGACCGTGCGATCGTCGACCAGTACGCTGACATGTCCGTCTCCATGTCGGACGGCCTCGGCGCCCGACTCGGTGAGATCTACCGCACCGCCCGCGCCGCCGGCGAGCTGCCGAAGACCGCCGCGCTGCTCGCGAAGGACGGCGGGCTGGTCGGCTACTACTCGTCGTCGAACCCCGCCAAGGAGCACTTCGACTACGACCGCCCGTACATCCGGTTCCCCGAACGGCTCACCTACCGCGACAAGCCCGGTGGTGACGCCTGGGCCTCGACCTCAGGCGCGTACCCGAGCGGTCACACCTCGCAGGCCTACTGGCAGGGCACCTCGCTCGCCACGATGCTGCCCGAGCTCGCTCCGCAGATCCTGGCCCGCACCTCCGAGGCCGGCGACAACCGCGTCGTCATGGCCGCGCACTACCCGCTCGACGTGATGAGCGGCCGCATGATGGGCCAGGAGATCGTCGAGCGCCGCTGGGCCGACCCCGAGTTCCGTGTGCTGTTCGAGGAGGCGAGCGCCGAGCTGCGCGACGTCCTCGAGGCCGGATGCGGCGCCTCCTTGGACGTCTGCATCGCCGCCGACACCCCCTACCTCTCGGACCAGGAGGCGCTGGCCGTCTACCAGGACCGCATGAGTTACGACTTCCCCCTCGTCGGCACGGCCGGGCAGGCCATGACCGTCCCGGCCGGCGCCGAGTCGCTGCTGATCTCGAGCCGCCCGACCCTGACCGACGACCAGCGACGTCAGGTGCTCGCCCTCACCGCCATCGACTCGGGCCGTCCGCTCGACAAGGGAGCCTCGGGCAGCTGGCAGCGCCTCGACCTCGCGGCCGCCATGTCGGTGCCGATCACCGTCGCGGCGGACGGCACGGTGTCGCTCGCCGCCGCACCGGTCGACCCCGCACCTGTCGACCCCGCTCCCGTCGACCCCGCACCGGTCGACCCGGCACCGGTCGACCCGGGCGCGACGGCGCCTGTCGTGCCGGCACAGCCGGCTGCAGGAGGCGCGGTGCAGCAGCCCGCGTCCGGCACGATCACCGCGGCCGACACGGCGACCCGTGCCGCCGCCGCCCGTGACGCGGCTGCTCGCGCCGACCTGGCCTACACCGGCTCCGACCACGTGGTCGGCATCGTCGCCGCCGCACTGGGGCTGCTCGCCGCGGGCGTCGGCCTGGTCGTCCTCCGCCGGCGTCGGGCCACGCGCCAGCCGTAGGTCTCGACGACAGGTCAGCATGCGCTGTACAGTTCAGCGCATGCTGACCATCGTCCCGCGCCTCGATGCGATGAGCCGGCTGGGGCGCGCGTTGAGCGACCCGACCCGCTCGCGCCTCCTGCTCGAACTGCTCGACGCGCCGGGGTACCCGGCTCGGCTGGCCGAGACGCTCGACCTGACCCGGTCGAACGTGTCGAACCACCTCGCCTGCCTGCGCGGCTGCGGCATCGTCGTCGCCACCTCCGAAGGCCGTCGCACCCGGTACGAGATCGCCGACCCGCACCTGACGGCAGCTCTGCGCGCGCTGGTCGACGTCGTGCTCGCCGTCGACGACGGGGTCGGCTGCACCGACGAGGCCTGCGACGTGCCGCTCTGCTGCGGGCCCGGCGCGTGAGCCTGCCGATCGGGCCCGACGTCGTCGCGGGGCGCGTCCCCGGAGCGTCCGCCCTCACCGCCGCCCGCCGCATCGTCCTGCAGCGCCGCATCCGCTGGATCGTCGCCGCCACCATCGCCTACAACGTCGTCGAGGCGATCGTCGCGCTCGCCGCGGGCACCGTCGCGTCGTCGACGGCCCTGATCGGGTTCGGCCTCGACTCGATCGTCGAGGTGCTCTCGGCCGCCGCGGTCGCCTGGCAGTTCGCGGCCCCCGACCCCGAGAAGCGCGAGCGCACCGCCCTGCGCGTCATCGCCGTCGCCTTCTTCGCGCTGGCCGCCTACGTCGGGGTCGACGCCGTGCTCGCCCTGACCGGCCTGCGCGAGCCCGAGCACAGCGGCGTCGGCATCGTGCTCGCCGCCGTGAGCCTCGCGATCATGCCGTTCCTCAGCCTGCTCGAACGCCGCACGGGCCGAGAGCTCGGGTCGGCCTCGGCCGTCGCCGACTCGAAGCAGACGTTGATCTGCAGCTACCTGTCGGCCGCCGTGCTGCTCGGCCTCGTCCTCAACCTCGCCTTCGGCTGGGCCTGGGCCGACCCGGTCGCCGGGCTCGTCATCGTCGTGTTCGCCGTGCGCGAGGGACTCGAGGCCTGGCACGGCGACGCCTGCGCCGTGCCCGTCTCGGCGCTCACGGGCGAGCGCGACGTCGGGGCCTGCGACTGCTGCTGACGCTCGCAGCTCGCCGTCGGCGAGGCTCGGTCGATCACTGCTCAGAGGCTGCCCTCGGCCACCACCCATCGGTGGTGGAGATCGGGGTAGGCGCGGGCGATGTGGGTGAAATCCCGGTCGTAATGCACGACGGTGGCCTGGTTCACGACTGCGTAGGCGGCGATGAGGACGTCGACGGCGCCCGCTGCCCGGCCCATGTGAGCGGCGAAGAGAGCAGATCGGATGGCCGCCACGTCTCGCACCTCCGGATGCACCCGGCAGTCCGAGAAGGCACCCGCCAGCGTCAGGACGATCGTGGAGTGGTCCTCGGGGCTGCGAGCGCTGAAGCCGTATTCGGCCGCGACAGGCGGGCATACGAGGATGTCGTCCGGCGCGGTCGTCCGGATTATCGCCTCGATCGCTGCACGGACCACCGGCTCGGTGGCGACCCGCTGCCACGCCGAGTTGTCGATGATGAAGCGGGGCCGCCGCGCCTCCGTCTCGTGCTCGTCGGGCTCGGCGAGGTGGAGCCCTGGACGGCCGGTGCTCACGCGTCGATCGTCCCCGGGCCTGCTGGCTGCGGATCGACGTCGACCCCGATCCCGCTCAACGTGGCCAAGGCCTCGAGCTGCACCTGCCGCTTCACGATGTCGCCGAGTGCCTGGTTGATGGCGTCCTTCGTCGTCCTCACGCCGAGGATACCCTTCGCGGCTGCCAACAGCTCGGTGTCCACGTCCACGCTCGTCATCGCCATGGTGACCTCCATATGCTCGAGCCTCCGAGTTTATATTTCTCCGACTTTCGGTGCCAGTCGCATCGATCATGCGACGACGCTTTCGCGACTCGACGCGGCGGAGCCGTCTCTCCACAAGCCGCCGCTCCGCGGCCCGCTCGGCTCGTGTCCGTGGAGGAGGCGACGGGCGGTCGGCGACGCGTCAGGCCGGGCGCGCCGCGACGCCGTCGAACAGCAGCTCGACGGTGGCCTCGAGCGCGGCGTCCCCGGGGTCGCGGCGGGTCACGACGTGCAGCAGCACCGTGCCGATCAGCGACTCGACCAGGGCCTCGAGCGGGGCGTCGTCCCGGATCTGCCGCGCGCGCCTCCCGGACTCGAGGCGGGCGAGCAGCGCCGCCCGCGTGACCGAGGTGACGCGCTCGTCGTAGTGCTCGGCGACGGCGGCGTCCTCGGCGGTCGCCGCGATCGACGCCCGGATCAGCCCGCCCGCCGCGGGCGAGGCGAAGGCCGAGAAGGAGGCGCGGAGCCAGTCGAGCACGTCCCCACGCACGTCGCCCGTGTCGGCCACCTCGAGGTGGGGCAGCAGATGTCCCGTGAGCATGCCCTCGGCCACCAGCGCCGCCTTCGCCGGGTACCAGCGGTAGATCGTCGCCTTGCCGACACCCGCCGCCGCGGCGATGCGGTCGAGCGAGAGCTTGTCGTAGCCCCGCTCGGCCAGCTCGTCACGGGTCGCGTCGAGGATCGCGAGGCGGGCGGCCTCGCTGCGGGCGCGGCCGGGGCGGGAGGGGCGTGCGGTGGTCACCGGTCCATCCTCGTGCACGTCCCGCCGCACCCGGCCTCGCCGCGGATCGTCCGGCCCTACTGGACCGACCAGCCGCCGTCGCTCGCCAGGATCGCGCCGTTCACGTTCACCGCGTCGTCGCTCAGCAGGAAGGTGATCGACGCCGCGAGCTCTTCGGCCGTCGCGATCGTCGGGATCGCCGCCTGGAACGGACGCAGCCGCGCCGACCCCACCTCGGACACGTTCGCCGGGAAGGGGATGCCCGTCGCGACGCCGCCCGGCGCCACCGCGTTCACCCGGATGCCCTGCTGCGCGTACATGAAGGCCGCCGACTTGGTCAGCCCGACGACGCCGTGCTTCGACACCGTGTAGGCGTTGCCCGACGCGTTGCCGCGCAGCCCCGCCTCGGACGCGACGTTGACGATCGAGCCGCGGCCGGCCCCGAGCATCACGGGGATCACCGCGCGCGACAGCTTGAACCCACCGGTCAGGTTGATGCCGATGACGCGGTCCCACATGGCGTCGCTCGTCTCGTGCAGCGGTGAGAAGTCGTCGTTGATGCCCGCGATGTTCGCGAGGGCGTCGATGCGGTCGCCGGCGGCCGCGACGATCGCGTCGATGTCGTCCTGCTTCGTGATGTCGCCGGCGACGACGACCACGTCGGCGTCGGGCAGGGAGGCGACCAGCGCCTCCAACTTGTCGGCGAATAGGTCGACGGCCACGACGCGACCGCCCTCGCGGGCCACGCGGGACGCGGTCGCACGGCCGATGCCGGACGCCGCACCCGTGACGACCACGGTCTTGCCGGCGAACCGACCGGAGGTGACCGTCTCGCGCCACGGGCCGTCGGCGTCGACCGTCTCGTCGGGCACGACGCCGCCGTTGACCTGCAGCACCAGGCCGTCGACGAGCTCCTGCGGCACCTGCCCCTGGCTCATCGCGACCAGCTGCTGCAGCGGCAGGCCGCGGACCGGGGCGAGCGCGCTCTCGTCGAACGCGCCTCCCTGCCCGAGTGCGGCGCGGATCGCGGGCCCGCCCTCGGGGTGGTCGAGCCAGGTGCCGATGGTGCTGGAGCCGGTCAGGGGAACGGTGGCGTCGGACATGTCGTCTCTTCTCTGAGGAGGGGCGGGTCGGGTCGGGCACGAGAGCGGGGCCCTGATTCGAAACAGATTGTCTCGCATTGCGACGGTACCGCGGGCGGAGGCCCGCGCGGCTGAGCGCCTGCCGAGAGAACGCCGACCGTCGACCCGCCCCGCCGCATCCCGCCTAGCGTCCGATGCATGACCGTCACCCTGCCTCCCGCCGCCCGCCTCGACGACCGGACCGTGGTCGTCACCGGAGCCAGCTCGGGCATCGGCCGCGCCGCCGCCCGTGAGCTCGCCCGCCGTGGTGCCACCGTCGCCGTGGTGGGTCGCAACCCCGACCGCACCCGCACGGTCGCCCACGAGATCGGCGGCACCGCCTACCTCGCCGACTTCTCCGACCTGTCGACCGTTCGCGAGCTGGCCGACCAGCTGCTCGCCGAGAACCCCCGCATCCACGTGCTCGCCAACAACGCGGGCGCCACGATCCCCGAGCGTGCTCTCACGGTCGACGGGCACGAGACCACGTTCCAGTGCAACCATCTCGCTCCCTTCCTGTTGACCGCGTTGCTGACGCCGCGCCTCCTCGAGACGGCGAAGGAGGCGCCGGCCGGGTCGGTCCGCATCGTCCAGACCTCGAGTGCCGGCAACCTCTTCGGCAAGGTCGACCTGGACGACCTCGACAACGCGAGGGGTGCGTGGGCCGGCGGCTTCCGCGCCTACGGCACGTCGAAGCTGCTCAACGTGCTGTTCACCCGCGAGCTGGCCCGACGCCTGCCCCGCGCCGGCGGAGGGGTCGACGCGTTCGCGTTCCATCCCGGGTTCGTCGCCTCGGGCTTCGGTGGCGACGGCGCCTTCATGACCGCGGCCAAGCGCCTCGCGGTGTCGACCGAGGACGGCGCCGAGCCGCTGATCCGCCTCGCGGGTGCCACGACCGTGCCGGCACCGAGCGGCAACTACTTCGACCGCCTCAAGGCGCCCGGCCGCGTCGCCCGTCAGGCGGCCGACGCCGACCTCGCCCGCCGTCTCTGGGACGAGAGCGCCCGCCTGCTCGACCTCGACGAGACGATCTAGCCCGGCCCGGCCCGGCCGGGGGCGCCCGGCCTCGGCGGGCCCGTCAGTGGGCAGAAGTTGTCCTTCCGCCGCGTGCGACGGACATCTTCGGTCCGCTCGATCGGGTTGGACGAGAAAGTACTTGCTTAACAGGAAAGTACTTTCTAGAGTGAGAATCCTACGAGAGGACGATCATGATGACCGCTGACACCACCGGAACGACCGGCACCCCCGACTCCGCCGAGGCCCGGCGTCTGCTCGACCAGGCCGCCGCCGTGGGTCGAAGCGCGACGTCGGCGGCGAGCTGGCCCGCCGTGGCCTTCCTGCTCGGCCTCGGTGCCGCGGCGTCGATGGGAACCCTCGCCATGGGGCTCACCACGGGCACCGCCTACTTCGTCTCGATGGGCGGCCTGCTGGTCTGGGTCGCCGTCCTGGTCGTGGCGCTCGTCGTGCTGAACAGGTCGGCCCGGGCGGGTTTCGGCCGACGCTGGATCGCGTATCTGGCCGCGTTCTTCGCCTGCTACGTCGGGGCCATGCTCGTCGTCGGCTTCTCGCAGGGCCAGAACGTCGTCGGCAGTGCGGTGATGGCGGCCGTGCTGCTCGTGGTGTCGGTCGCCTGTGCGGTCGTCGAGGTGCGCGAGGCGCGACGATGACCGCCCGACCGCACCCGCGCCTCCGGCTGTCCGAGTTGCTGCACCAGCCCGTCCGCTTCTCGATGATGGCGGCCCTCGCCGCGGCCGAGGGTCTCGACTTCCGTGACCTACGCGACGCCGTGCAGGTGACCGACTCGACCCTGAGCAAGCAGGTCAGCGCCCTCGAGGCCGCGGGCTACGTCGCGGTCACGAAGGGGTTCGTGGGCAAGCGACCCCGGACGAGCCTGAAGCTGACCCCGTCCGGGCGCGAGGCCTGGGCCGAGCACCTCGCCACCCTCCGCGAGATCGCCGCCGGCTAGTCACCCGACCAGTCGAGTGGTCAGAAGATGTCCTTCCCCGACGAGGGAAGGGCATCTTCCGCCCACTCGATCGGTCGGACGAGGAGGCGCGGGCCCCGCGCGGTGGGCATGCCGCGTCCCGGCCGCGCAAGTCCCAGCAACTGCCCAGCCGTCGTGGGTGCACCGAGTGCGTCGCTGCACTTAGTGTAGGCAGGTGTCCGTCAAGACCCTGGTGCCCGACCGCCGTGCCGCCCTCAAGGCGAAGCACCGTCAGGCCATCGTCGACGCCGCCGACGCGCTCATCGCCGAGCGTGGGGCACCCCGCTTCAGCGTCGACGAGCTCGCCGAGCGGGCCGACGTCTCGCGGCGCACGGTCTTCAACCACTTCTCGTCGCTCGACGAGGTCGTCATGACGGCCTGCACCCGCGTGCTCACCGGCGCCGTCGACGAGTTCCGGGCCGCGACCGCCGCGACTCCCGTCGGTGACGGCAGCCGCGCCTCCTTGTTCGCCGAGGTCATCCAGGCCATGCAGGGCATCGACCTGCCGGCCGTCGTCTCGTACCTCTGGGGCGTCCTCGGCGACGACGGCAGCGACCCGCGGTCGCACAGCCTGATCCAGGACGTCTTCACCCGCGTCACCGAGCAGCTCTCGATCGAGATGGCCGAGCGCAGCCCCGCCACCGACCCGCTCGAGGCCGAGGTGCTCGTCAGCTCGCTGATGAACGGCATCGCCGTCGTCGCCCGCCACTGGATCATGCGGACCGGCGCGGTCGTCGACGCCGACAGCCGCGACGTGTGGGCCGACCTGCTCGACCGGATGACGACGAGCATCCGCACCGGCTACGGGCCGACGACGACGCCCTCCCCGGCAGCAGCTGCCCCGACGGCGCGCGACGCGACCACCCCCTGACCCGTCGGCCGGCGTCTCCGGCCGACCCGCACCTCCTTCTCGACGACGCGACGTGAGGCCCACCCCCGCAACCCGCATCACCCCGCACCACCCCTGGAGGAACAGACACCCATGGCATCCCTGCTCTATCGACTCGGCCGGTTCTCGGCCCGGCGGGCCTGGCTCGTCATCGTGGCCTGGCTGGTCGTGCTCGGCCTCGCCGGCGGCGCCTTCGCGCTGTTCGGCGGCACGCTGACCACCGCCGTCAGCATCCCCGGCACGGCGACCCAGAAGGTCAGCGACGAGCTCGCCGAGAAGTTCCCCCAGGCGAGCGGCGGCACCGGCACGGTGGTCTTTACGACCACCGACGACTCGGCCTTCACCGACCAGCAGAAGTCCGACATCGCGGCCCTGCTGACCGACGCGAAGGAGCTGGACGACGTCAAGGGCACCACCGACCCCTTCGCGACCCAGCAGCAGATCGACGACCAGGCCCAGAAGATCACGGACGGCCGCGCGCAGATCACCGCGGGCGAGGCCCAGATCACCTCGGGCCAGGCCCAGATCGACGCCGCGAAGGCCCAGATCACCGCCGGCCAGCAGCAGCTCGACGCGGCCAAGGCCCAGGCGCAGGCCGCCGGTGGGGCGGCCCTCGCCGCCGCCACGCCGCAGCTCGAGGCGCAACAGGCCCAGCTCGACGCGGGCACGCAGCAGATCGCCACGCAGCAGTCCGAGCTCGACGCGGGCAAGACCGAGCTCGAGACGCAGAGCGCCACGCTCGAGCAGGGTGCCTCGTTGCTCGAACTGACCGACGGCATCCGCCAGGTGTCGACCGACGGCACCACGGCCGTCGCCAGCATCCAGTTCGACAAGGCGCTCAACCTCGTCACCAGCGAGAACAAAGAGGCCGTCGTCGAGGCGATGAACGACGCCGACATCGACGGCGTCGAGGTCGAGGTGTCGAACGACATCGCCGCCAGCATCCCCGAGATCCTCGGCCCGGGCGAGGTGGCCGGCGTCGTCATCGCCGCCATCGTGCTGTTCGTCATGCTCGGCACCCTGATCGGTGCGGGGCTGCCCCTGATCAACGCCCTGATCGGCGTCGGCGTCGGCGTGCTCGCCTCGCTGTCGCTCTCGGGCGCCGTCGAGATGCTGTCGGTCACGCCCGTGCTGGGCGTGATGCTCGGCCTCGCGGTCGGCATCGACTACTCGCTGTTCATCCTCAACCGGCACCGCACCCAGCTGAAAGAGGGGGTGCCGCTGCACGAGTCGATCGGCCTGGCCAACGGCACCTCGGGCAACGCGGTCGTCTTCGCCGGCTCGACCGTGCTGATCGCCCTGCTCGCGCTGAACCTGACCGGCATCCCGTTCCTCGGACTGATGGGCACCGTCGGCGCCGTCTGCGTGTTCGTGGCGATCCTGATCGCCATCACGCTGACCCCGGCACTGCTGCGCCTCGTCGGCCTGCGCATCCTCACCAAGAAGGCGCGGAAGGCCGTCGGCAACACCGGGGCCGTCCGGGTGCCGACCAAGCCGATGAGCACCACGCGTGCCGTGCTGACCCTCGTGGCCGGCGTCGCCGTGCTGCTGATCGTCGCGATCCCCGCGCTCTCGATGCGCCTCGGCCTGCCCGCCGGGTCGTCCGAGCCGGTCGACTCGAGCGCCTACAAGGCGTACAAGCTGATCGACGAGAAGTTCGGCGCCGGCGTCAACGGCCCCCTGGTCGTCGTCGCCGACCTGCCCACCGCGATCTCGGACGACGACCTCGTCTCGGAGCAGGTGCGCATCGGCACGATCCTCAAGGACCAGGACGACGTCGCCGCGGTCGCCCCCATCGGCGCCTCGGACGACGACACGCTGCTGGCGTTCCAGGTCGTGCCGAAGGGCGGGCCGACCGCCGAGTCGACCGAGCAGCTCGTGCGCGACCTGCGCGGGCTCGACATCGACGACGTCTCGTCGCTCGGCGTCGCCGGCAACGCCTCGGGCAACATCGACGTCAGCGAGAAGCTGGCCGGAGCCCTGCCGCTCTACCTGCTCGTCGTCGTCGGGCTGTCGTTGATCATCCTGATCTTCGTGTTCCGCTCGATCCTGGTGCCGATCACCGCCACGATCGGGTTCGTCCTGTCGCTGTTCGCCGCATTCGGCGGCGTCACCGCGGTGTTCCAGTGGGGCTGGCTCGGCCCGGTCTTCGGGGTGCACGACCCGGGGCCGATCCTGAGCTTCCTGCCGATCCTGATGGTCGGCGTGCTGTTCGGACTCGCGATGGACTACCAGCTGTTCCTGGTCAGCGGCATGCGTGAGGCGTACGCGCACGGCTCGTCGGCCCGCCTGGCGGTGCAGCGCGGCGTCCACGCCGGTCGCACGGTGGTCACGGCCGCGGCCCTGATCATGACGGCGGTCTTCTCGGGCTTCGTGTTCTCGAACTCGGTGATGATCCAGTCGATCGGCCTCGGCCTGGCGCTGGGCGTGCTCGTCGACGCGTTCGTCGTGCGCCTGCTGCTGATCCCTGCCGTGATGCACCTGCTCGGCGACGCCGCATGGTGGCTGCCGAAGTGGCTCGACCGCATCCTGCCCGACGTCGACGTCGAGGGGGCCTCCCTCGAGCGGTCGCAGCCGCACGCCTCGGCCTCGGCCTCGGCCTCGGGTGACGGGCACGTCTCGCACGTCGACCCGACGGCTCCGGTCGACGCGGTCCCCGACGGCAGCGACCCCGACCACCACGGGCGCCACGCGGGCTGATCCCGCGCGTCGCACCGCCGACCGGACGTCGCACCGCCGATCTCGGCGGTGCGACAACCGTTTCGTGGTGCGTCGGGGCCGGCACCCGCCTCGTGGACACGACCCGCGCCTCCGGAACCGGCGAAGCGCTCCGGGTCGAACCGTCGATGCGCCGTCGAACCGCGCCTCTGCATGGTTCGACGGCGCACCGGTGGTTCGACCCCGATCGCAGGAGGCGCGGCCCCGTTGCCGCCGGAGCCCCACCGCCCTAGGGTGGCCCGGTGATCATCCCGTCCGCACCCGTGACGCCCTCCGGGCGTGAGGGGGTCGTCGGCGCCGCGTGCGCCGGCTGCAGGTAGTCGCGTCTCCGCAGCGGATCGACCGTCCGGGTCGGTCCGTCCACCGCCGTGCCGCGCGGGCTGCAGCCCCGGCACGGTCCCACGAGAACACCCGGGCCGATCGACGCGTCGACGGCGGGCACGGGCGGTCGCCGTCCGCCCGTGCCCGCCGACGTCGTCGCCGCCCCGGGCCCGACGACCGGAGAACCACATGATCCCCCTGACCGAGAAGACCGTCCGCGCCTCGTTCGTCAACGCGAGCCGCAAGGAGGCGTCCGACCTGACCCTGCCCGCCCACGTCGCCGACCTCGACTGGACCGACCTCGAGTACCTCGGCTGGCGCGACCCCAAGCTCGCCCGCCGGGCCTACGTCGTCGTGCCGACCCTCGACGCGGACGGCCGCCCGGGCCCCGCGGTCGCCGGCGTCGTGCTGCGCCAGGCCGAGGCGTCACCCCGCCAGCGGGCGCAGTGCACCTGGTGCCAGGACGTCCGGCTGCCGGCCGACGTGCTGTTCTACAGCGCGAAGCGGGCGGGCGCGGCCGGACGCAACGGCGACACCGTGGGCACGCTCGTCTGCGGCGGGTTCGAGTGCTCGGACAACGTGCACGTGCTGCCGCCCGAGGCCTACCTCGGGTTCGACGTCGAGGCCGCCCGACTCGAACGCATCGCGAGCCTGCGCGTGCGGGCCGCGGGCTTCGTCGAGAACGTGCGCCGCACCTCCTGACCGGGCCGCGCCTCCCGACCCGGCGAGAACCGGGTCACAGGAGGCGCGGGTCGGCCCGCTCACGGACCCCGGCGGTACCCTGGTGGGCATGTCGTCACCCGCCTGCCTGTCCCGCGCCCCGCGCCGGGCGCGCACGGCGCAGCAGGCGTTCCCGAAGCGGCTCGTGCTGACGAAGCGCACCTGTGGCACGAACGGCTGGATGAGCCTGTGGGGCAGCAACGCCCACGGCGAGATCGCCGGGTGCCCGCCGCCCGTGGCGTAGCGCCGCTCCTCGTCGTCGACGGGTCGAGCGGACGCCCCGCCCTGCTCACCGACGCTCCCGAAGGACGACACCCATGACCGACCCCACCCCCGCCGACCCGACGGCCGCTCCTCCTGCTCCCGCCCACGCGCCCCACGCCGAGGGGCGGGCCGCACGCCTCTCACGCTTCCTCAGCCGCGACACGACCGGCGGTCTGCTGCTGCTCGCCGCGACCGTGCTCGCGCTCGTGCTGGCCAACAGCCCGGCCGGCTCGTTCTACTCGGCCGTGCGCGACGTGTCGTTCGGTCCCGAGGCACTGCACCTGAACCTCAGCGTCGGCACCTGGGCGGCCGACGGCCTGCTCGCGATCTTCTTCTTCGTGGTCGGCCTCGAACTCAAGCAGGAGTTCGTCGCCGGCTCGTTGCGCGACCCCCGCGTGGCCGTGCTGCCCATCGCCGCGGCGGTCGGCGGGGTCGTCCTGCCGGCGCTGATCTTCACGCTGATCAACCTCGGTGCCGGTCCCGACGCCCTCCAGGGCTGGGCGATCCCGGCCGCGACCGACATCGCGTTCGCCGTCGCCGTGATCGCCGTCGTCGGCAAGCGGTTGCCCCCGGCGCTGCGCACCTTCCTGCTGACGCTCGCGGTGGTCGACGACCTCATCGCCATCACGATCATCGCGGTGTTCTACACGGCGGGCATCGCCTTCGTCCCGTTGCTGCTGGCGCTGCTGCCGCTGGCCGCGTTCGCCGTGCTCGTCCGGCGCGGGGTGCGGTCGTGGTGGCTGCTGATCCCGCTGGGCGTCGTCGCCTGGGCCCTGGTGCACGCGTCGGGGGTGCACGCCACGATCGCCGGGGTGCTGCTGGGCCTGCTCGTTCCCGCGGTGGCCACGGCCCGGGCCGGCGTCACGCACGTCGGCCCGGACGGCCGCGAGGTGCGGCACCCGCTGACCCACCACTTCGCCGAGCGCTGGAGCCCGGTCTCGTCGGGCGTGGCCGTGCCGATCTTCGCGTTCTTCTCGGCCGGTGTCACGGTCGGCGGCTTCGGCGGGCTGGTCGAGTCCTTGAGCGACAGCGTGGCGATCGGCATCGTCGTGGCGCTCGTCCTCGGCAAGTCGATCGGCATCACCGGGGCGTCGCTGCTCGTGACCCGCCTGCCCGGCATCCGGCTCGATCCGAGCCTGCGCTGGGGCGACGTGCTCGGGCTGTCGTTCGTGGCCGGCATCGGGTTCACCGTGTCGCTGCTGGTCGGAGAGCTCGCCTACGGCACCGGCAGCGAGCAGGACGACGTGGTCAAGGTCGGCGTCCTCGTCGGCTCGCTCGTCTCGGCCCTGATCGGCGGGACGATCCTCGCCGTGCGCGGTCGGGCCCGGGCCCGTCTCGACGCCTGACGGGCCGACGTCCGCCGAGACCCCAGGAAGTCGCCGAGACCCCGGGGCGCGCACGAGGGTCTCGGCGAGTTCCTGGGGTCCGGCCGCCGTCCGTGCGGTGCGGGGCGGGGCGGGCACGGGGGCCGGCCACCTGCGGTGGGTACGGTGTGCGCATGACCCCGACCCGTGCCTCCGTCCTGTTCGTCTGCCAGAAGAACGGGGGCAAGTCGCAGATGGCCGCCGGGTTGATGCGTGACCTCGCCGGCGACGAGGTCACCGTCGTCTCGGCCGGCACGAAGCCCGGCACCGACCTCAACGCGCAGTCGGTCGAGTCGCTCGCCGAGCTCGGCATCGACCTCGGCGACGAGCGCCCCAAGGTCCTCACCGAGCAGATGGTGCGCGATGCCGACGTGGTCGTCGTCCTCGGTCAGGAGGCGCGGGTCGACGAGGTCCCCGGCACCCGGTTCGAGACCTGGGTCACCGACGAACCCTCCGAGCGCGGCATCGAGGGCATGGAGCGCATGCGCCTCGTCCGCGACGACATCCGCGCCCGCGTCGCCGACCTGCACGCCCGCCTCTGACGCCGAGACCCCAGGAAGTCGCCGAGACCCCTCGGCGCGCGCAGGGGTCTCGGCGACTTCCTGGGGTCTCACGCGCGAACGGAGGCGGTGGCGACCTCTCAACGTCACCACCGCCTCCCGGGCCGCCGCTGCCACGGCCACGGCCCACCCGCGCCGACCCCCACCGTGAACCGGGGGTCGGGCGGGAGTCGAACCGCCTACCCCTTGACGCCGCCCGCGCTCAGGCCGGACTGCCAGAAGCGCTGCAGGAACAGGAACGCCACGACCAGCGGCAGGATCGAGACGAACGATCCGGTCAGCACGGTCGAGAACAGCACCTGGGCACCACCGCCGCCGGTCGCGGCCTGCTGCCACTGCGCCAGGCCGACCGTCGCCGGGAAGAGCGACGGGTCGTTCAGCATGATCAGCGGCAGGAAGTAGTTGTTCCAGGTCGAGACCAGTGCGAACAGCAGCACCGTGACGATGCCCGGCGCGAGCAGCCGCGACGCGATCGTCAGGAAGATCCGCAGCTCGCCGGCCCCGTCGATGCGGGCCGCCTCGAGCAGGCTGTCGTCGACCGCCTCGCTCGCGTAGACGCGCATCAGGTAGACGCCGAACGGGCTGACCAGCGACGGCAGGATGATCGCCCAGGGGGTGTCGACGAGGTTCGCCGCGCTGAACAGCAGGTAGGTCGGGATCGCCAGCGCCGTCAGTGGCACCATGACGGCACCGAGGATCAGCCCGAAGACGAACGACTTGCCCTTGAAGACGTACTTGGCCAGCGAGTAGCCGCACATCGTGGCGAGCACCGCGGCACCGACCGAGCTGACCACGGCGTAGAGCACCGTGTTGCCCATCCACTGCACGAAGATGCCGTCCTGGAACGTGAACAGCTGTGCGAGGTTGTCGCCCAGGGCGAAGGTGCGGCCGAAGGCCAGGCCGAACGTCGAGAAGATGTCGCCGTTCGTCTTGGTCGCCTGGATCGCCAGCCAGATCAGCGGCAGCAGGAAGTACGCCAGCGTGATCCACAGGATCACGGTGAGGATCGGCGTCTTGCGCTTCGACCGCTCGACGCGACGTCGCGGGCGGCGCCGACCCGCGCCTCCTGAACTCTCGAGGCGGCGGACGGGACGGTCGACCGCCGTGGTCCCGGCGGTGTCGACGGGTGCGGGTGCGATCGTCACGACAGTCGCTCCTTGCGTGAGGTGGCGAGCTGCACCACGTAGCTGATGATCATGATGAGGAACCCGAGCAGGAACGCGATGGCCGCGGCGTAGTTGACGTCCTGGTTCTTGAACGCGACGTTGTACGCGTAGAGGTTCGGGGTGAAGTCCGAGCCGATCGCGTTGGGCGCGATGCTGTAGAGCAGGTTCGGCTCGTTGAAGAGTTGGAACGACCCGATCACCGAGAAGATCACGGTCAGCAGGATCGCCGAGCGGATCGCCGGGATCTTGATGCTCCACGCCACCCGCCAGGGCCCGGCGCCGTCGATCTCGGCGGCCTCGTACATCTCGGTCGGCACGCTGCGCAGCGCGGCGTACAGCACGATCATGTTGTAGCCGATGAACTCCCAACTGACGATGTTCATCGTGCTGCCGAGCACGTTCTGCGGTGACAGCAGGTCGGGCGGGGTGAGCCCGAGACCGCTGATCACCTGGGCGATCAGGCCGGACTCGCGGCCGTAGAGGTAGCCCCACATCAGCGTCGCGACGACGCCCGGCACGGCGTACGGCACGAAGATCGCGAGGCGGACGAACTTGCTGCCGGCCACGCGGCCGGTGTCGAGCGCGAGCGCCACGAACAGGGCGATCACGAGCATGATCGGCACCTGCACGAAGAGGAACAGGGCGACCCGGCCGAGACCGGCCCAGAAGCTCGGGTCGTTCAGCGCGCGGCTGTAGTTGGCGAGGCCCGAGAAGACCTGCCCGCCGACGAGCTGCGAGGTGAAGGTGCTCAGGTAGCCCGCGTAGCCGAGCGGCACCAGGAACATCGCCGCGAAGACGACCAGGAACGGGATCGCCAGCGCCCAGGCCGCGACGAGCTGCGGTCGGTGCAGCGAGCTCGTGCGCCGCGGGGTGGCGGGCTGACGGGACGAGGAGGCGCGGGTCGCGTCTCGACGAGGGGTGACGGAGGTGGACATGGGGCTCCTTGCCGGGCCGAGGGGGTGCCGCCCGCGGGCGGGCGGCACCCCGTGAGCGCTACTTGACGGTGAAGCCCTGCTGCTTCGCGTAGGCGGTGACGTCGTCCTGCCACGCCGTGAGGGCGGCGGACAGGTCGGAGTGGTCGGCGATCGCCTTGCCGAGCGTGTCGTTGAAGCTCGAGTAGACGTAGTCCATGAACGGCAGCCACTGGAAGTCGGTGCTGACCGTGTCCGAGACGCCGGCGAAGAGCTCGTTGACCTTCTGGCCGCCGTAGAAGTCCGAGGCGGTGTCGGTGAAGTCGCTGCTCGACAGGGTGTCGGTCGTCGTCGGGAACAGGAACTGCTCGTTCGCGAAGGCCAGGGTCGACTCGGGGTCGCTGTTCAGGAACTTGCTGAACTCGGCCGCGGCGATCGGGTTCTGCGTGCCGGTGATGACGGCGTCGCTCGATCCGCCCCAGTTGCCCGAGACGTCCTCGCCGGCCTTCCACTGCGGGATCTTCGCGGCGGTCCACTTGCCGCTCGTGTTCGCGGCCGTGCCCTGCAGGAAGACGGGGCCCCAGGCGGCGGTCTGCCAGCTGGCGTACTTGCCCGACGAGAAGCCCTGGTACCAGGCGTCGTTGAAGTCGGCGTCGGTCGAGACGAGGTCCTTGTCGATGAGGTCCTGCCAGAAGGTGACGACCTTCTGCGTCTCGGTCGAGTCGAGGTCGATGCCGACGGTCTTGTCACCGTCGTACGAGAACGGCTTGGCGCCGGCCTGCCAGAACAGCCCGACGATCTGGCCGGGGTCGTTGCCGGGCAGGTTCGAGATGTAGGAGTCGGTCTTGTCCTTGATCGTCTGCGCGTCGGTCGCGAAGTCGGCCCAGGTCTCGGGGGCCTTCGTCAGCCCGGCCTGCGCGTAGATGTCCGAGCGGTAGAGGTTGCCGAGGGGGCCCGAGTCCTGCGGCACGGACCAGACGCCGGTGTCGTCCGCGACCTGGTTCCAGACCCACGGGACGTACTTCGACTCGAGGTCCGCGCCTCCGTAGGGGGTCAGGTCGACGAGGCTGCCGGTCTGACGGAACGACGGGATGTACTGGTACTCGATCTGGGCGACGTCGGGCGCGCCCTTCCCGGCCTTCAGCGCCGTCCGCAGCTTCGGGTACTGCGCGGTGCCGGTGCCCACGTTGACGACGTCGACCTTGATCTTGGGGTACTTCGCCTCGAACAGGTCGACCTCCTTCTGGACGTCGGGCACCCAGGTCCAGAAGGTGAGGGTCGTGTCGGTGTCCATGGCCTTGTCGATGTCGGCCTGCGAGACCGGCGCGGTGGTCGAGCCGCCGCCCGATCCGCCGGACGGCGCGCAGCCGGTCAGCACGAACGCCGACACGACGGCGAGTGACACGAGCGCCTTTGCTGTGGTCTTTCTCTTCATGGTGGTTCTTCCTCGAGGGGGTGGGGGAGTGGTGCGGGGGTCGGGTGGTGCGGTCGGAGGGGCGGGGCGGCTCGCCTAGGACGCGGCGCCGGCGGTGGCGGCCTCGTCCGGGGCGGCGGCGTCGGCCTCGTGGCCCGCGTCGACGAGCTCGTAGACGTGGGCCGCGCGCGGGGCGAGGGTCAGGGTGGTGCCGGCGGCGACGACCTCGCGGGTCTCGAGGTCGCGGACCGCGGAGGGGGTGGTGACGGTGGCCTCGTGGGCCGACCAGTTCGACACGAAGGCGAGCCCGGGGGCGTCGGCTCGTGACCCCGTGGTGACGGTGACCGTCTCGGTCGCCGCCCACGCACCCGCCGCCGTGGCCGGCACGAGCCAGCGGGCGATCGACCGCGAGAGCTCGGGGTTCGGCACGGTCGCGACGTAGCTGACGCGACCGGCTCCGGAGGCGCGGGTCGTCAGCACCGCGTCGGCCCCGATCTCGGTCGGTGCGGCCCGCAGCACGACGGTGGCGTCCTCGACGTGCAGGACGTCGGCCCAGCGGGTGCCGGCCGAACCGGGTTCGAGGGCGAAGGGTGCGTCGGCCGGGTCGGTGGCGGTGTCGGGGGCCGTGCCCGCGCCTCCTGCGGTCGTGTCGTCGGAGCGCTCGGCGGTCCCGGCGTCCGCGACGTGGACGGCGAGGGGCTCGTCGAGGTTGGTGTACTCCTCGTACCAGACGCCCGCGGGGCCCGAGAGGCGGGCGGGGGCGGGGTCGCGGCGGGCCCGGGCGAGCTCGTCGCCGTAGGCCGTCCGGATGCCGATCACGAGGTGGCCGCCGGCCTCGGCGTAGGCGGTGAGTGCCGCGAGGGTCGCGTCGTCGACCACGTAGAGCGCCGGCACGACGAGCACCGGGTGCGTCGCCGCCAGCTCGGCCGGGTCGGCGGCGACGAACTGCGCCACGTGCTGGATGCGCACCTGCACGCCCGCCTCGGCGAGCCCGCGGTAGTGCGCGTCGAACAGGTGCAGGTACGACTCGGGGTCGGGGCCGCCGTCGGGCAGGGCGAGCGGCGGGTAGGTCTCGAACGACCACTTGGTCTCGGTCGACCAGAGCATCAGCACGTCGGCGTCGGGTTCGAGGCCGTCGACCGCGCCGCCGACGGCCTTGAGCGTGGTGCCCAGGGCCGCGACCTCGCGGTGGATGCGGCCGGGACGCTGGCTGTGCGGCAGCACGCCGCCCCAGTAGGTCTCGACGCCGAAGTGCAGCGTGTGCCAGTGCCAGTACTCGACCATGCGGGCGCCGCGGGAGACGAGCGCCAGCGCGGCCTGCTTGATCTGCCCGTCGAACGGCGGGTGGTTCTGCCAGGGGCCGCCGATCGACTGCGCGTTGGTCTCGGTGACGAGGAAGGGTGCCTGCGCCGACGAGAACGCCCGGTCGCCCCACTGCTGCAGGGCCCAGACGCCGGTGTGCCACCAGCCGGCCTCGCGGGGTACCTCGACGCCGAGCGTCAGGCCGTCCTGCATCTTGTAATAGGGGTTGCCGGCCGTCACGTCGAGGCTCTCGACGAGCCGCTCGTCGGCCACCTGCGGGCGCGAGTACGAGATGCAGGTGGTGACGAACTGGTCGTCCCGGGCGTACTCGCGGACGACGTCGGCCTGCCAGGCGATCAGCTCGTCGGCCAGCTCGCCCTGGAAGCGCCGCCACTCGAGGTCGTACTGCGGCTGCACGTTGCCGTCCGGACGCCAGAGCTGCGACCACTCGGTCAGGCGGTGCGACCAGTAGACCAGGCCCCATTCCTCGTTGAGGCGCTCGACGGTGCCGTACTTGCGCTGCAGCCAGGCCACGAAGCGGTCGAAGACCTGGTCGTTGCGGGGGCGCTCGTTGCCGGGCTCGTTGTCGACCTGCCAGCCGATCACGGCGGGGTGCCCGGCGTAGCGCTCGACGACCTTGCGCACGACGCGCTCGGCGTAGAAGCGGTAGGCGGGGTGGCTCTGGTCCATCTCCTGTCGGGCGCCCCAGCCGGCGCGGACGCCGGTCGTGCGCTCGGCGGCGATCTCGGGGTGGCGCACCTGCAGCCACGGCGGCACCGCGTAGGTGGGGGTGCCGAGGACCACCGCGATGCCCCGGGCGTGGGCGCCGTCGAGCACGGGCTGCAGCCAGTCGAGGTCGAACTCGCCCTCGCGCGGCTCCCACGTCGACCACACCGACTCGCCCACTCGGATCACCGTGAAGCCCGCCTCGACCATCAGGTCGAGGTCGCGGTCGAGGGTGCCCGCCTGCTGGTACTCGGCGTAGTAGGCGGCTCCGAAGAGAACCCCGGAGTGGCGTGGTGCTGACGTCATCGTTGACCCGTTCGTGTGTGTCGGCTGCGGTGGCGACCGCCGACGTCGTCCCGCGAGTGCTCGGGACGTCGAATGGATGTTGTCGATAACATCGGCGTCTGCGGAGAACGTAACCCACGCCCCGCCGCCTGCGCAAGACCCCACTTCCGACCGCTCCCCGCGCCCCCGCGCCGCGCCTCCTGCCCTGCCCTCGCCCTGCTCGTCCTCGCCCTGCTCGCGTCAGCCGCGCGCCCTCCGGTGTGCAAATCGCGACAACCGCACCCTCGATCGGACGTCTGCGCGGAAACGAGCGGCGTGTCGGACGCGCTTCGTCGCGATTTGCACGCCGGGGACGTCGCGGGAGGTCGGGTTCGGCACGCCGGCGCGCGCGGCGGCGGACCGGAGGCCAGGAGGCGCGGGTCGGGTCGGGCGTGCGCGGCGTCGGACGGCGGCGGACCGGCGGCGAGGAGGCGCGGGTCGGGTCGGGCGTGCGCGGCGGCGGACGGGCCGCGGACCGGAGGCCAGGAGGCGCGGGTCGGCCCGCGCCCCGGGGCGTCAGCCGCGCGCGGGTGCGGTCGAGGCGCGCGCCACGAGGGACGGCACCGGCAGGCGGCTGGCCGTGTCGGGGCTCCGCCCCTCGATTCGGGCGATGAGCGACGTCATCACGTGCGCCCCCTCGAAGCCGAAGTCGAGCGCCACGGTGGACAGCGACGGCACCATGAACCGCGCCTCGGGAGTGTCGTCGTTGCCGACCACGCTGACCTCGTGCGGCACCGAGACCCCCTCGGCGGCGAGGGCGGCGAGCAGCCCCATCGCCATGGCGTCGTTGGCGACGGCGACGCCGGTGAAGTCGTCGGTGCGGGCGGCGAGCCGCAACCCGATGTCGTAGCCGGCCGCCGCGGACCAGTCGCCGACGTCGGTGACCGTCACCGCGCCTCCGGACGCGGTCGTGGCCCGGTGGAACCCGTCGGCGCGCTCGCGGGCGGCCAGCCACTGGTCCGGCCCGGCGACGTAGGCCACGCGGCGGTGGCCGAGGTTCGCGAGGTGCTCGGCCGCCACCCGGCCCGCGTGCTCGTTGATCGACTCGGTGGTGCCCTCGACCATCAGCCCGAAGTCGCGCGCCACGGGTACGGAGATCGCGCGGCGTTCGAGCGCCGACCGGGCGACGGCCGTCTGCGCCGTGACGACGATGCCGGCGATCTGCTGCCCGAGCATCAGGTCGAGGGCGTCGTCGACCGAGCGTTCGTCGACGCCGTCCATCGACACGATGTCGGTGACGTAGCCGAGCGAGCGTGCGGCCTCGGTGGCCCCGGCGATGGTGCGGGCAGGGCCCGACTGCTGCATGTTGTCGGCGAGCAGCCCGATGCGGTTCGTCCGTTGCAGGCGCAGGTAGCGGGCCGCCGAGTTGGGGCGGTACTCGAGCTCGGCGAGTGCCTGCTCGACCTTCTCGCGGGTGGCGGGACGGATGCCCTCGAAGCCGCGCAGGAACCTGCTGACGGTCTGGTGCGAGACGCCCGCGCGCTTCGCCACGTCGTAGATCGTGGCGTCTTTCATGTCCCGAGGGTAGCGGTGCCTCGTGCCCCGCCGGGCGTCGGATGCACGAGACCCCACGAAGTCGCCGAGACCCTTCGGCGCGCACGGGTGTGTCGGCGCGTTCCTGGGGTGTGGGCGAGTTCCTGGGGTGTGGGCGCGTCCGGCTAGGCGGTGCGCTCGATCTCGCGGGTGATGCCGACGAGCACGCGCCGCATGTACGGCGCCCAGGCGAAGCGCACGATGCCGCGCACGATCGCCCCACGTCCCGGGCGGGCGAAGAACGAGTAGGTCCAGTCGACCCGGGTGCGTCCGCTGGGCGTCGCCCGGTAGCTCCAGTCGGCACGGCCACCGGTCACCAGCCGCCCGAGCAGCCCGGTGAACTCGCTCAGCTCGTAGACGAAGACCCCGTCGGGCTCCACGCGCACCAGGCTCTCGACGACGCTGCTGCCGTCCGACAGCTCGAGCCGGCGGGTGCGCCCCACGGCGTCCCACGGGCCGGACTGGTCGTGGACGGCCACGACGGCCGGGATGACTCCCGCCCGTGGGTAGAACCCGACGGGGGTCAGTGGCGTCGCGATGCTCCACGCCCGGTCGAGCGGGGCGGCGGCGACGCGCGCGGTGCTCGCGCTCGCGGTGACGGTCATGCCGGGCATTCGGAACGGAGGGCGCGAACGACGGGACGGGTCCTCCCCAGGCGCCCCGCGCCTCCTGACCGTCCCCCGAGGAGGCGCGGATCGACTCCCGGGGACGGCGAACGAGAGCAGACTGGCCGCGTGAAGACGACGACGTTACCCACCACCGACCGCCCCGCCTCGACCATCGTCCTCGGGCTCATGCGCATCTCGGGCATGACCGACGACGCGATCCGTGAACTCGTGGCCGAGGCCCGAGACCTCGGCATCGACTTCTTCGACCACGCCGACGTGTACGGCGACCACCCCCACCACTGCGAGCAGCGCTTCGGCGACGCCGTCACCATGACCTCGTCCGAGCGCGACGCGGTCCAGCTGCAGAGCAAGGTCGGCATCCGCGACGGCTTCTGGGACTTCTCGACCGAGCACATCCTCGAGTCGGTCGACGCCTCGCTCGCCGCCCTGCGCACCGACCGCCTCGACGTGCTGCTGCTGCACCGGCCCGACGCCCTCGTCGCACCCGACGAGGTGGCCGCGGCCTTCGACCAGCTGCACGCGAGCGGCAAGGTGCGCCACTTCGGCGTCTCGAACCACACGCCCGCCCAGGTCGAGCTGCTCAAGCGCAGCGTGACGCAGCCGCTGATCGTCAACCAGGTGCAGCTCAGCATCACCCACGCGCCGCTGATCGCCGCGGGCGTCGCGGCCAACATGGCGGGGCTCGACCAGTCCGTCGACCGCGACAACGGCATCCTCGACTACAGCCGCTTGAACGACATGACCCTGCAGGCCTGGTCGCCGTTCCAGAAGGGCTTCTTCGACGGCGTGTTCCTGGGCGACCGCGACGGTTACCCCGAGCTCAACGACGTCATCGACGAGCTCGCCACGAAGTACGACGTGCCGACGTCGGCGATCCCGGTCGCCTGGATCACCCGGCACCCGGCCGAGATGCAGGTCGTCCTCGGCACGACGAGCGTCGCGCACCTCCGCGACAGCGCCGCGGGGTCCGACGTGCCGCTCACCCGGCCCGAGTGGTACCGGCTCTTCACGGCGGCCGGGCACACGCTGCCGTAGCGCGCCGGGCTGCGGCGGGCTGTGCGGCGCCCGTCGGTCCGCACCCATCTCCTTCTTCCGGTCGCCGCTCGCCGCCACGGATTAAACAAACCGCCATCTTTTTGCGTGGCGGCTTGTTTATTCCGTGGCGGGGTGGCGGGGTGGCGGGGTGGCGAGCCGGGCCGGGCCGGGCCGGGCCGGGCCGGGCCGGGCTGCGCGGCGCAGCCCCGCGCGGGGTCACACGCCGACCGGCCCGGGGGGAATGTCCTAGGGTCGACAGGGCGTTGGGACGCACAGATCGGTGCAGAGGCCGAGGCGCCTCCCGCGCCCCGCCCGCACCCCGAAGGGACCATCGTGACCCAGCCCAAGATGAACGTCGAGTCGTTCAACCTCGACCACCGCACCGTCGCCGCGCCCTACGTGCGCGTCGCGGACCAGAAGACGCTGCCGCACGGCGACGTCATCACGAAGTTCGACGTCCGGTTCACGCAGCCGAACGAGGCGCACCTCGACATGGCGTCGGTCCACTCGCTCGAGCACCTCTTCGCCGAGCACTCCCGCAACCGCTCGGGTGACGTCATCGACTTCTCGCCGATGGGCTGCCAGACAGGGTTCTACCTGATCCTGCAGGGCGACCCCGCGATGGACGACGTCCTGTCGCTCATCGAGGGCACCCTCACCGACATCACCACCGCCACCGAGGTCCCCGCGGCCAACGAGGTCCAGTGCGGTTGGGGCGCCAACCACACCCTCGAGGGTGCGCAGGGCGTCGCCCGCGACTTCCTCGCGGCCCGCGACGAGTGGTCGACCGTCACCCGATGACCGGGACGCACGCCGCGCCTCCTGCCGACGGTGTCGCGGCGCTCGCCGCGCCGTCGATCATCGTGATCGTGGCGATGAGCGACGAGGCCGAGCCGTTCGTGTCACGGGCGTCGCGCGTCGACGAGCCGGTCGCCGTCGGCGGGTCGCTGCAGCGCGTCGTCGAGATCGACGGGGTCGAGCTGCTGCTGGTGCAGAGCGGCATCGGGTTCGTCAACGCGGCCGGGGCGGCCACCTCGGCCATCGTGCGGGCGGGCTCGCTCGAGGGTGTGGTGCCGACCGTGATCAGCGCCGGCACGGCCGCGGGCATGGGGGCCGGCATCGAGATCGGCGACGTCGTGGCGGGCTCCGAGTACGTCAACCTCGACGCCGACGCGCGCGTGTTCGGTTACCGGCTGGGACAGGTGCCCGGCATGCCGGCCAGCTTCCACGCCGACGAGGCCCTCATGGAGGCGGCGGTCGCCTACGACACGTCGGTCTCGTCGGTCTCGTCCGACACGGGCGATGCCTCGGGCGGCGGTGTCGCGTCGAGCGTGTCGAGCGCCTCGGGCGGCGGCTGGGCCGTGCGGCCCGGCTTGATCGCCTCGAGCGACGCGTTCATGACCGCCGAGCGCGTGATCGGCGTGCGGAGCGCCTTCGCCGACGTCGTCGACGTGGACGCCGTCGACATGGAGTCGATGGCGATCGCCCAGACCTGTCACGTCCACCACGTGCCGTTCGTCTCGGTGCGCGGCATCAGCGACCTCGCCGGTCCGGACGCCCACGACGTGCACGACGAGAACCTCGCCCTGACGGCGGGGCGGTCTGCGGACGTCACGATGCACCTCGTCCGGGCGATCACCGCCCGCTGAGCAGCTGGCCGTGGCCGTGGCCGTGGCGCGCCGGGCGCCGTGCGTGGCACTGCCCGGCGACCGCGCCGCATGCTGCTCCGGTCCTCGGCAGCCAGCCCGCGCCTCCTTCTCGATGCACCCGGTTTCGAACGATGCACCCGGTTGCTCGTGGGTGCATCGTTCGGAACCGGGTTCATCGGCACCCGCCGCGCTCACGTCACGAGCCTGAAACACGCGTGCCGTCGCGACGAAACCCGCGTTTCGTACGCTGACGACGACCACCCGGCATCCCCACGATCAGGAGTCCCGATGTCCCAGCCCTCGTCCGTACCGGCTGCCGCCGGCGGCGCACCCGTCGACACCGTCGAGAAGCACCCCGTCGACCGCGTCCCCCCGCTGCGGAGGCTCTTCCCGCTCGGCCTCCAGCACGTGCTCGCGATGTACGCCGGGGCGGTCGCCGTCCCGCTGATCGTCGGCGGAGCGCTGGTCGGCATGGGCCGGCTCGAGCCCGGCGACATCGCGTACCTGATCAGCGCGGACCTGTTCGTGGCCGGCATCGCGACGATCGTGCAGTCCGTGGGGTTCTGGCGCTTCGGGGTGCGGCTGCCGTTGATGCAGGGCTGCACCTTCGCCGCCGTCGGGCCGATGATCGTGATCGGCGGCGAGTACGGCATCACGGCGATCTACGGCTCGGTCATCGCGAGCGGCGTCTTCATGATGCTGCTGGCGCCGTTCTTCTCGAAGCTGGTGCGGTTCTTCCCGCCGATCGTCACCGGCACGGTCATCCTGATAATCGGCGTCTCGCTGATGGACGTCGCGGCCGGATGGGTCGGAGGAGGCACGGGTTCCGACGACTTCGGACGTCCCCTCGACATCGCCTTCGCCGCGGGCACCCTGCTGCTGATCATCCTGATCGAGCGGTTCGCGCCTCCTGCGCTCCGCCGCCTGTCGATCCTGCTGGGACTCGTCGTCGGCACACTCGTCGCCTGGCCGTTCGGTCTGACCGACTGGAGCGGCGTCGGCGAGAGCGCCTGGTTCGGCCTCGCCCTGCCGTTCCACTTCGGGCTGCCGACCTTCCCGGTGAGCGCGATCGTGTCGATGTGCATCGTCGGCCTCGTGATCATGACCGAGACCACCGGGGACATCATCGCGGTGGGTGAGATCGTCGACCGGCCGGTGACGCCGCGTCGCCTCGCCGACGGGCTGCGGGCCGACGGACTGTCGACCGTCATCGGCGGCATCTTCAACACGTTCCCGTACACCGCCTTCGCACAGAACGTGGGGCTGGTCAGCATCACGGGCGTGAAGTCGCGGTACGTGGCGACGCTGGCGGGCGGCATCCTCGTGGTGCTCGGCTTGGTGCCCGCGCTCGGGGCCGTCGTCGAGGGCGTGCCGGTGGCGGTTCTCGGCGGAGCCGGCGTCGCGCTGTTCGGCATGGTGGCGGCGAGCGGCATCCGGACGCTGTCGAAGGTGCGGTTCACGAACAGCAACATCCTGATCGTGGCGGTCGCTCTGGGCGTCAGCCTGCTGCCCACGGTCAGCCCCGAGATCTACGCGCAGTTCCCGACCTGGTTCACGATCGTCTTCGACTCGGGCATCAGCGCCGGGGCGATCGTCGCCGTGCTGCTCAACCTGCTGCTCAACTCGCCCCGGGTGCAGGCGCGCGACGAGGGCGCGGACCGAGACGTGTCGGCGCACGACGCCGTGCGGGGGCCTGCGGCACCGGCCGGGGTGACCGAGCGCGAGGTCTGAGCCGGGGCCCGGGCCGCCGGGCGGGGTGTGAGTCGACCCCGGCCCGCGTGCCGGGCGGGGCTCGGCTCGGTCGGCAGGCCTGGCTCGGCCCGGCCCGGCCCGGCTCGGCTCGGCGCGCCCCTGCGTCGCACCATCGACTGAACGTCGCACCGCGCATGTCGGCGGTGCGACGTTCATTTCGTGGTGCGACTCGTGATCCGGTACGTACCGGATCAGGCTCAGGGGGCGAGGGCCCGGCTCGGCTCCGTTCGGCCCGGCCCGGCTCCGTTCGGCCCGGCCCGGCTCCGTTCGGCCCGGCCCGGCCCCGCGTCGCTCGGCTCGGCCCGGCCCCGCGTCGCTCGGCTGGGCCCCGCCCGGCTCAGCGCCCGCCGGCGAGGCGCCAGAGTCGGTCGCGGGACATCGGCAGCTCGTACGGCCGCACGCCGAGGGCGTCGCGGATCGCGTTCGCCAGGGCCGGGGCCACCGGGTTGTACGGCGCCTCGCTCATCGACTTGGCACCGAGGGGGCCGAGGTCGTCGTGCGTGGTCGCGAAGTGCACCTCGGTCTCGGGCACGTCGCCGAACTTGGGCATCCGGTAGTTGCGGAATGCCGTCGTCAGCACGCGCCCCTCGTCGTCGAGCATCATCTCTTCGTAGAGCGCGGTGCCGATCGCCTGCGCCGTGCCGCCCTCGACCTGACCGCGCAGCTGCTCGGGGTTCAGCACGACTCCGGCGTCCGCCGCCTGCACCGAGCGCAGCAGGCGCACCTCCCCGCTCGCCCGGTCGACGGCGACCTCGAAGCCGTGCACGTTGAACGCCACCGAGCGCGGGGTGCCGTCGTGGGCCCCGTCGGCGGCGAGCGGACCGTCGGCCAGCAGCCGTTCGCTCGAGACGAGGACGGTCGCGTCGACGCCGGGGCCGACCCGCACCACGACGCCGCCCGCGACCACCTCGGGGGCGGTGGCGGTGTCGACGGCGTGACCCGCGCCTCCTGCGATCGCCAGGGCACGGTCGACCATGGCCGCGCGCAGCTTGTGGGCCGCGGCGAGCAGCGCCTTGCCCGCGACGACGACGCCGGCCGAACCGTAGGCCCCGGTGTCGTAGCGGGCCACGTCGGTGTCGGACTGACGGACGACGACCCGGTCGGGCGTGGTGCCGAGTGCCGAGGCGACGAGCTGGGTGTGCACGGTCGTCGTGCCGTTGCCGAACTCGGCCGTGCCGACGCCGATGTCGTAGCGGCCGCCGGGCAGCAACTCGATCGAGGTGTCGGCGAAGTGACCGCGCGGCGGGATCGTCGCGATCATCGCGAGGGCCATGCCTCGTCCGGTCGACCAGGTCGGGCCGACGGGGGCAGGAGGCGCGCCCTCGGGAGCAGGAGACTCCAGCGCCTGCTCGACCAGGTCGAGGCACTGGTCGAGTCCGTAGCTGCCGATCAGCAGGTCGCTCTCTTCGTCGGGGTCGGTGACCACCATCGGGTCGCCGGGGACGATCACGTTGCGGCGGCGGAACTCGAACGGGTCGATGCCGAGCTCGCGGGCCAGTTCGTCCATCGCGGACTCGACGGCGAAGACGACCTGCCCGAGCCCGTACCCGCGGAACGCCCCCGAGGGCAGGTTGTTCGTGTAGACCGACTCGGCGTCGACGCGCTTGTTCGGGCAGCGGTAGACGCTGGTCGACTCGTGCACCGAGTGGTACATGACGCCGACGCCGTGGTTGCCGTAGGCGCCCGTGTCCATCAACTGGTCGACGTGCATCGCGGTCAGCACCCCGTCGCTCGTCGCGCCGACCCGCACGCGGACCCGCATCGGGTGGCGGGTCGGGGCGATCGTGAACTCGTCCTCGCGGGTGAACTCGTACTGCACGGGTCGTCCGGTGCGCAGCACGGCGAGGGCGACCAGGTCTTCGGTGATCAGTTCTTGCTTGCCCCCGAAACCGCCGCCCACGCGGGCGGCGAAGACCCTGATCTGCTCCTGCGGCAGTTCGAAGACGTGAGCCAGCTCGTCCCGCACGAGGAACGGCACCTGGCTCGCCGTGCGGATCACGAGGCGTCCGTCGTCGTCGAGCCAGCCGCGTGAGGCGTGCGTCTCGAGGGCTCCGTGCGAGACGCGCTGCGTACGCCAGGTGCCCTCGACCACCGCGTCCGCCGCTGCCAGGCCGGCCTCGACGTCACCGGTCTCGTCGTGCATCGCGGCCACGGTGTTGCGCTCGGGGAACGCGATGCGCGACACCTCGCTGGTCTTCTCGCCGTGCAGCAACGGGGCCCCGGGCGTGCGCGCCGTCTCGGGGTCGAACACGGCGGGCAGGGGTTCGTACTCGACCACGATCGCGGCCAGGGCGTTCGTCGCCGTGCGGACGTCGTCGGCGACGACCGCGGCGACGCGCTGCCCGCGGAACCGCAGCACGGGGTCGAGGACGAGTCCGTCGTCGGGGTCGTCCTCGCGGTCCTCGTGGCGACCGGTCGAGAACAGGGTCGCGGGGGAGTCACGGTGCGTCAACACCAGGTGCACCCCGGGCAGCGCCTCGGCCGCGCTCGTGTCGATCGACGTGATGCGGGCGTGTGCGTGCGGGCTGCCGAGCACGGCGAGGTGCTGCAGCTTCGTCGTGCTGCGGAAGTCGAGCGTGTACGGCTCGCTGCCCGACACCACGCGCATCGCCGCCGGAGCCTTGACCGAACGTCCGGCCGCCTCGCCGTCGGCCGGGGACACCGTGTTCGAGACGCCGCAGATCGCGTCGCCGATCGCCCGGTACCCCGTGCACCGGCAGAGGTTGCCCTTCAGGAGGCGCGGGAGGTCGTCCGCGTCGGCCTCGGTGAACGTCGAGGCCGTCACCACCATGCCGGCGGTGCAGAAGCCGCACTGGAACCCGGCCGCGTCCGCGAACGCCTGCTGCACGGGGTGGGGGTGTTCGGGTGTGCCGAGACCGGCCGCCGTCGTCACGGCCCGGCCCTCGAGCCGGTGCGCGGGATAGATGCACGAGTGCACGGGGTCGCCGTCGACCAGCACCGAGCAGGCGCCGCAGTCGCCCGCGTCGCATCCCTTCTTGACCGAGTGGACACCGTTCTCGCGCAGCACCGTGCGCAGCACCTGACCGGGTGCGAGGTCGGCGTCGAGGGGCAGGCCGTCGACCTCGAACGTGACGTGTCTCGGGGTCATCGCGCGCCTCCGGGGGTCGTGGTGGCGGGTGGCGTCGACCTCGCCCGCGCGGTGGCGCTGCGGGGGTCGTGGGTCGCCTCCCGGTGAGGTCGTGCCCGGCCGGCCGGGACGAGCACGTCGGTGGCCGGCTGCCCGAGCTCGACGCGCAGCTCGTCGGCGAAGCGGGTGCTCATCGCGCGACGCCAGTCGGGATCGCCGTGGGGGTCGGAGTACCAGCAGTCGACCCGGGCGAGGGCGTCCGCCAGGGCCCGTTCGCCGGGCACCTCGTCGAAGCGCAGCTGGACCGGACGGGTCGTCCCCGCCGTGACGGTGACGACGAACTCGCCGTCGAGGCCGAGTCGGGCCGTGACCAGCGTGCCCGAACGGCCCAGGGGACTCAGCGAGATGCGCCGGAACCCGGTGCGCGAGCGCAGCGAATCGACCGGCACCTCGAGCGCGCGCAGCACCTCGCCGGGCTCGAGGGCGTTCTGCACCACCCCGGTGACGAAGGTGGACACCGGCTGACGACGCTCATCGCCGTCGGTGGTCCACACGAGGGCCGTGGCGTCGAGGGTCGCCATGAGCGAGGTCATCGCCCCGGCCGGCAACCCGAGGGCGACGTTGCCGCCGACCGTCGCGACGTTCCAGATCTTGAACGAGGCGAGCAGCGAGTTCGCGCACTGGTCGATCAGCGGGTGGGCGGCCCAGTCGTCGTCGGCGGGCAGCCGCAGCAGCTCGGCGATGGTGCAGGTGGCGGCGATGCCGACGACGTCGCGGCCGTCGTCGGCACTGCCTCGCTCGACGGGCGTCCACCCGAGCGAGGTCAGGTCGACCAAGCCGGTCAGCCCGGGTTGCCGTTCGGAGAACAGCCACGTGCCGCCGCCGAGGGGACGCTCGCCGGGCGCGAAGACGATCTCGTCTCGACGTGACGGGGTGCGGATCTCGCGAACGGTGGTCAGGTCCATGGGAGCACCCACTCTGCACGACCGGGGTTTCGAGCATGTGTCGGCTCGCTCGGCGTCGAACGACCGTCACCGATCCTCGTGCCCCCGCTCGGAGCCCGGGAGGCGCGGGTCGGCCAGCCGCTCCCGTCGCGTCGGGGCACCGTCGCTAGGGTGTGCGTCATGATCGAGCTCGACGACGCCACCCTGCGTTCGCATCTGCTGGCCGCCCTGAACGTCGAGCGATGGGCCGACGACGTCGCCGCGCAGTCGCCGTTCGCCGACGCCGACGCCTTGATCACGGTCGCGGCCGCCGCCGCGACGCCGCTCAGCGCCGCCGAGATCGACGAGGCGATGGCGCACCACCCGCGCATCGGCGAGAAGCCGGTCGGCGACGGGGCCGCCCAGGAGTTCAGCCGACGCGAGCAGGGCTCGGCGGCCGACGCCGACGACGAGACCCTCGCGCAGCTGCTGGCCGAGGGCAACGCCGCGTACGAGCAGCGCTTCGACCGGGTGTTCCTCATCCGCGCCGCCGGTCGGAGCCGGGCCGAGATCGTGGGCGAGCTGCACCGGCGGCTCGGGCTCGACGACGACACCGAGCAGCGCATCGTCGGGGCGGAGCTGCGCGACATCGCCCTGCTGCGGCTGCAGACGACCTTCGCCGAGCCGGCGTCCACCGGCCGCACGGACGAGGTCGGCGCATGAGCCACGTCACCACGCACGTCCTCGACGCCGCGCTGGGCCGCCCGGCGGCCGACGTCCCCGTCGCGCTCTTCGACGCCCAGGGTGTCGAGCTCGCCACCGGAGTCACGAACGCCGACGGGCGCGTGCCCGAGCTCGGCCCGGACGCCCTGCCCGCCGCCGACTACCGACTCGTCTTCGAGACCGCCGCCTACTTCGCGGCGTCGCGGCGTGACACGTTCTACCCGCGTGTGACGATCGACTTCACCCTCGCCGACGAGTCGAGCCACTACCACGTGCCCGTGCTGCTCAGCCCGTTCGCGTACTCGACCTATCGCGGCAGCTGACCCCCCTCGCACGGCGGCTCAGTAGTCGGTGCGGTGGTCGTGGGTCAGCCACGCCTCGAACGGCGCCGGCGCGTTCGTGGGGCGCACCTCGTCGACGGGGAGGTCCCAGGTGGACCGGTCGCGCGCGAAGAGCTCGTAGAACTCCAGGTCGTCGAAACCGCCGCGCGCGGCGTCGTGCCGGTCGGCGGCGTACACGACCCGGTCGACCCTCGCCCAGAGCGACGCCGAGAGGCACAGCGGGCACGGTTCGCACGAGGTGTAGAGGGTCGTGCCGGCGAGGGAGAATTCGCCGACCGCCTGGCACGCCGCGCGGATCGCGGTGACCTCGGCGTGCGCGGTGGGGTCGAGGTTGGCCGTCACCCGGTTCTGCCCCTCGGCCACGAGCTCGTCGCCACGCACGATGACGGCCCCGAACGGTCCGCCCCCGTTCGCCACGTTCTCGACGGCCAACTCGATCGTGCGCGCCAGCCAGCGGGCGTCGTCGGTTCCGGTCACGGTGTCTCCTCGGGGTGTGGCGGGTATGGGGTCGATGGACTCGACGACGCTCATGCGAGGCCCGCGGACGCACGCCAGGCGTCGTGGGCCGGCGGCGCGTCGTCACGCAGCACGGTGGCCTCGATCAGACCGTACGGGCGATCGGCGGCCCAGAAGACCTCGCCCGGGTTCTCGAGGCCGAAGGGTGAGAGGTCGTAGGCGAAGTGGTGCTTGTTGGGTGCCTTGAGACGCACCTCGACGATCGAGGGGATCGCCTCGAGGACGGCCGTGCCCATGTGCCACAGGGTCTGCTGGAGGGCGAGCGACTGCAGGGTGGCGAACTCGCGGACCATCAAGCGCTTGACCTCGGCGTACGTGGCCTCCCAGTCGACGTCGGTCGTGCCGAAGCGCCATTTCGCGTCGAGGGCCGTCGCCATGACGCGGTCGTGCGTCTCGGGCAGGGTCGTGAACTCGTCGGTCAGGAACCCGGCGAACTCGGAGCCGGTCGACTTGAGCAGGACCAGGTCTTTCAGGCCGCCCACGACGTACTCGCCGGTGTCGTCGACCGTGACGGCGGCGGTCCGGACCTCTTGCCCCGAGCGCAGCCAGGTGTGGTCGTGCTCGGTGCCGTCGACCACGGCCCGCTGCCAGTCGTACTGCTCGATCTCGATGCGGGCGCCCGTCACGGGCTCGACGTCGTGCACGAAGTGGCGGGCGAGCTCGAGCCCGAAGCGCTCGACGGCCTCGACGCCCTTCGACTTCGCGAAGGCGAACGCGGTGTTCTTCTGGGTGTCGGTCGGCAGGACGGCGCTCTGGTCGCCGCGGAGGTACGCCGCGTCGAAGGGGCCGCGCAACGCGGTCGTGACGTTGACGTCGCGGATCTCGTGTCGGGGCCCGTCGCGGTAGAAGCGCACGAGTCGCGACTCTGCTTTGCCGTACTGGTTGTCGCCGAGGATGATCGCCATGCGGCGATGATCACACAACCGTGTGAACGACTTGTTTCACGATCGACGAATTGTGAACAACTCGTTTCAGAAGGCTTGTCGGGACGAGGCGTCCACTCGCTACTGTGCTGGGCATGGCGATCTCCGAGGCGACCCCAGCGCCCCCGTCGGGCCCCGTTCCCGCGACTCCGATCCTGCAGCCCCTGTCGCCGGGCGACCGTGACGGGGCCGTTCCCTACGTGCCCGCGACACTCGCCACCACCCTGTGGGGGCGCTTGCCCTGCGCCTCCGACGAGCCGGTGCTCACGATCGACCCGGGCACGGCCGTCCTCATCGACACCCTCAGTCACGAGGGCGTGCTCGACGACCAGGGGCGTGACCCCCGGGCCTTCTTCGCCCGTCACGGGGTGCCTGCCGACCACGTGCTCGACGACGCGGTCGCCCTGGCCGCCGCGGGCGACGAGCGGCACGGCCGAGACCCCGCCGCCGACGGACCGCACGTCGTGACGGGGCCCATCGCGATCCGCGGGGCGCAGCCCGGCGACGTCGTCACGATGACCCTGCTCGACGCGACGCCGCGGGTGCCCTACGGCGTCATCTCGAACCGTCACGGTCGCGGCGCCCTCGCCGGCGAGTTCCCGCTCGAGGCCGGCCCGGTCAGCGTCTTCGCGGCCGTCGACCACGAGCCCGACGGTTCACTCGTCGGCACCCTGCCGCTCGTACCCGGCGCCGAGCACACCGTGCGGTTCCCCCTGCACCCGTTCCTCGGCATCATGGGCGTCGCCGTCGCGGGCGACGAGCGACCGCACTCGGTGCCGCCGGGCTCACACGGGGGCAACGTCGACATCGCCCTGCTGACCGAGGGCGCCTCCCTGCACCTGCCCGTCCAGGTGCCCGGGGCCCTCGCCTACGTCGGCGACCCGCACTTCGCCCAGGGCGACGGCGAGGTCGCACTCACCGCGATGGAGGCCAGCCTGCGCGTCACGGTCCGCTTCGACCTGGTGCCGCGTGCCCAGGCCGTGGCACTGTTCGGCGAGATCGCCGGGCCGCTGGCCGAGACCGCCGAGTTGCTCGTGCCCACCGGTCTCGACGAAGACCTCGACGAGGCGGTCCGCGCCTGCGTCCGCGCGGCGATCGACCTGCTCGAGGCCCGCTACGGCATGGACCGCAGTCTCGCCTACGCCTACCTGTCGGCCGCGACCGACTTCGACATCTCGCAGGTCGTCGACCTGGTCAAGGGCGTCCACGCCCGCATCCGCAAGGCGGACTTCGGTGGTTGATGCGACGCCCCCCGACCTGCCCCGGCACGAGGAGGCACGGGTCGGCTCGGGCACCGTCCCCACGACCGTCGAGGGTGACGTGCCCGACGGCCTGAGCGCCGCGTTCGACGCCTACGAGCGGGCGCTCGCGGCCGACGACCAGGTCGCGCTCGCCGCCGCCTTCGAACCGACCGCCACGGTGATGCGTGCCGACGCCGGTGGTCTGTTGGTCGGGCACGACGCCATCGCTGCCTTCCGGGGGAGGCGGGGCTCGGGTCCGGTGCGTCGTGTGGTCGAGTGCCACGTGCGGGTCCTCGACGCCGACACCGCCCTGGTCGTGTCGGTCAACGCCCCGGCCTCCGGTGGACGCGGTGTCGTCACGCAGCTCTGGCGCCGAGAGTCGGGTTCGGGTTCGGGTTCGGGTTCGCAGGGTGCTCGCCCGTGGCGGATCGCGTCGGCGCAGGTGCAGGCGTCGCCTCCGGCGATCGACCGCCGGGTCTGGCGGGTCGTGGGCGAGCCGCTCGTCTCGGGTCGGCGCGACGACGGGGTGACCGACACCGCGCCTCCTGCGGGCTCTCGGGCTGAGTCCGGCGGTGGTGGAGGCGGTGCGCCGCCGTCGGCACGAACGCTCGCAGGCGAGACCGTCGCCGTGAAGGACCTGTTCGCCGTCGCGGGCCACGCGATCGGCGCCGGGGTGCCTGCACGGCTCGCCGGTGCGACCCCCGAGACCCGGCATGCGGCCGCGGTGCAGCACCTGCTCGACGCCGGAGCCGACCTGCAGGGCATCGCCCAGACCGACGAGTTCGCGTACAGCATCGCGGGCCGCAACTCGGCCTACGGCACCCCACCGAACCCCGCCGTGCCGGGGGCGATCTCGGGCGGTTCGACCAGTGGCCCGGCGGCGGCCGTGGCCCTCGGGCAGGCGAGCATCGGCCTCGGCACCGACACGGGCGGGTCGCTCCGGGTGCCCGCGTCGTACCAGGGCCTCTGGGGCCTCCGCACGACGCACGGGGCCGTTGACCGTGCCGGTCTCCTGCCGCTCGCGCCGAGCTTCGATACGGTCGGCTGGTTGACGCGAGACGTCGACCTGCTCCGCCGGGTGGCCGAGACATCGCTGTCGGCAGCCGATCAGGTGCCGGTCGAGCCGTCCTACGTGGTCGACCCCGGACTGCTCGCCTCGGTCACGCCCGAGGTGCGGGCCGAGTTCGGGCGGGCCCTCGACAAGGCGACCGCGGCGGGACGCATCGAGCGTCCCGAGCCGGTCGTGCTGGGCGACGTCGCGCAGCTGTTCGAGCTGTTCCGCGTGCTGCAGGCCTTCGAGGCCTGGCAGTCCGACGGCGACTGGATCACCGCGCATCCGGGCGAACTCGCCGCCGACGTGGCGGCCCGCTTCGCGTTCGGCGCGACGATCTCGCCCCGGCAGGCCGAGGAGGCGCGGGTCGCCCTCGGCCACGAACGTCACCGTCTCGAGTCCCTCCTCGACGGGCGGGTGCTGCTCCTGCCGAGTGCGTCCTCGGCCGCGCCCTCGCTCGGCGCGACCCCCGCCGAGGTGGACGCGGTGCGCTCGGCGACGCTCGGTCTGACCTGCGTCGCCGGCGTGCTCGGTGCTCCTGCCGTCTCGGCGCCCGTCCTCGAGGTGCCACTGGCCTCCGGGCGGCGGGCACCCGTCGGGCTGTGCCTCGTGGGGCCGCGCGGGTCGGACCTGTCCCTGCTCGACCTCGCGGCGACCTGGGCGACCTGATGCTCGCCGCTGACGGGGGCCGAGGAGTTCACCTGCATGAAACACGGGTTGCGTAGGGTGGGCCGGGTGAAACGCGTCTTCCAGCCGATCGACCCGCCCGCCCGCCTGTTGATGGGCCCCGGCCCGATCAACGCCGACCCCCGGGTGCTCCGGGCGATGTCGGCGCAGCTCGTCGGGCAGTACGACCCCGCCATGACCGCCTACATGGACGAGACCCAGGCGCTCTACCGTGAGGTGTTCCAGACCTCGAACGAACAGACCCTGCTCGTCGACGGCACCTCGCGCGCCGGCATCGAGGCCTCGCTCGTCTCTCTGATCGAGCCGGGCGACAAGGTGCTCGTGCCCGTCTTCGGCCGCTTCGGGCACCTGCTGCGCGAGATCGCCGAGCGCTGCGGGGCCGAGGTCCACGTCATCGAGGTGCCCTGGGGGCAGGTCTTCGCCCTCGAGACCATCGTCGAGGCGATCGAGCGCGTCCAGCCGAAGCTGCTCGCGGTCGTGCACGGCGACACCTCGACGACCGTCGCCCAGCCGCTCGAGGGGCTCGGCGAGGTCTGCGCCCGCCACGGCGTGCTGTTCTACACGGACGTCACGGCGTCGATCGTCGGCAACACCTTCCGCACCGACGAGCTCGGCCTCGACGCCGTCAGCGCCGGCCTGCAGAAGTGCCTCGGCGGCCCCTCGGGGTCCTCGCCCGTCACCTACGGCGAGCGGGCCGTCGAGGTCATCCGGGCCCGCACGTCGATCGAGGCCGGCATCCGCACCGAAGGCGACACGACGAGCGCCCACCGGATCGCCTCGAACTACTTCGACCTCGCGATGATCTTCGACTACTGGGGCCCTCAGCGCCTCAACCACCACACCGAGGCGACCACGATGCTCTGGGGCGCCCGCGAGTGCGCCCGCCTCGTCGTCGACGAGGGCGTGGACGCCGTGGTCGCGCGACACGAGCTGCACGGCCGCGCCATGCTCGCCGGGGTGCAGGGGCTCGGCCTCGAGACCTTCGGCGACCTCGCGCACAAGATGAACAACGTGGTGGCCGTGGTGATCCCCGACGGGGTCGACGGCGACCGGGTGCGTGGCGCCCTGCTCGCCGACTTCGGCATCGAGATCGGCACCTCGTTCGGCCCGCTGCACGGCAAGGTCTGGCGCATCGGCACGATGGGCTACAACGCGCGTCGCGACACCGTCCTCACGACCCTTGCCGCGCTCGAGGCCGTGCTCCGTCGCGAGGGCGCGCCGATCACGAGCGGCGGCGGCGTCGGGGCCGCGTACGACGTGTACCTCGACGTGGACCGCTCGGCGTCGGCCGCGACGTCCGAGGCGACCCGCGCCTCCTCGGTCGTCCCCGACCAGCAGTCGCCCGACCTCGACGCGGCGACCGCCGGAGGCGCGGCCCCGGAAGGAGGCGCGGCGTGAGCCCCGAGGCCACCACCGTCCCCGAGGGCGGTCCCCTCGACGAGGCCCGTCTCGTCCTCGAACGCTGCGACGCCCTGGCCGCGGTCTCGAGCAGCCCGACCGGCATCGAGCGCGTGTACCTCTCGCCCGAGCACGCCCGGGTCAACGCGATGGCCGGCGGATGGATGCGACAGGCCGGCATGACGACGTGGCAGGACGCGGCCGGCAACCAGCGCGGCCGCTACGAGGGCACCGAACCCGGCCTGCCCGCCCTGCTGCTCGGCTCGCACCTCGACACGGTGCCCGACGCCGGCCGGTACGACGGCATCCTCGGCGTGCTGCTCGGCATCGCCCTGGTCGAACGGCTGTCGGCCCGGGGCACCCGCCTTCCCTTCGCGATCGAGGTGCTCGCCTTCGGTGACGAAGAGGGCACCCGCTTCGGCACCGCCCTGCTCGGTTCCCGCGCGGTCGCCGGCACCTGGCTGCCCGAGTGGTGGTCCCTGGCCGACGCGGCCGGCACGACGCTGCGCGAGGCGTTCCTGGCCTTCGGTCTCGACCCCGACCGGGTCGCCGACGCCGCCCACGAACCGACCGACGTGATCGGCTACCTCGAGACCCACATCGAGCAGGGCCCCTACCTTGAGGAAGCCGATCGGCCGCTCGCCGTCGTCTCGTCGATCGCCGGGGCGCGACGTTTCGAGCTGACCCTGACCGGAGTCGCCGGACATGCGGGTGGCGTGCCGTTCCACCGTCGGCACGACGCGCTCGCCGGCGCCAGCGAGATCGTCCTGGCGGTCGAGCGCCTGGCCCGCGAGGCCGACTGCATCGCCACGGTCGGCCGGTTGCAGGCCTTCCCCGGCGGGGTCAACGTCATCCCGGGGCTCGTCGAGTTCAGCCTCGATCTCCGCGGCGAGCACGACGACCGTCGTGACCAGGTCTGGGCCGACATCCAGGCCGTCGCGACCGAGGTCTGCGAGCGTCGCGGCCTGACCTTCTCGGTGGACGAGACCCACCGCGCGCCGGCCGTCGTGGCCTCACCGCGCCTCCGGGGGTTCGTCCGCGAGGGCATCGCCGCCACCGGCGACGCCGACCCGATGGTGCTGTTCTCGAAGGCCGGGCACGACGCCATGGCCGTCGCCGAGATGACCGAGTGGGCCATGCTCTTCGTCCGTTGCGGCAACGGCGGCATCAGTCACCACCCCGACGAGATCGTCACGATCGACGACGTGGCCGTCGCGCTCGACGCCTTCGAGGCCGCCGTGCACGCGGTCGCCGCGGCGCACCCGGTCGCGGCGCGGGCGTCCGCGTGACCGGGCCGCACGGCGACAACACGCGCGGCGACGACGCGCACGGCGACGTCGCCGCTGCCGCCGCCACCGCCGGTGCGGAGCAGTCGGAGGGCGCAGGAGGCGCGGGCCCGGTCGAGGGGGCGGGCATCCGTGATCGCATCGACTCGGGCTACGGCCGCCTCTCGCCGCAGGAGCAGCGAGCCGCCGACTTCATCCTCGACCACCTGGACGACCTCGCCGTCTACACCGCGACCGAGATCGCCGAGCAGAGCGGGGTCTCGAAGGCGACGGTGTCGCGGTTGTTCCGGCGGCTCGGCTTCACCGACGCGCAAGAGGTGCGCGACCAGGCGCGGGCGTCGCGCAGCCGTGGCGTCCCGGTCGGGCCGACCCGCGCCTCCGGGGGGCTCGCCGAGCACGCCGAGGCCGAACGACGCAACCTCGACGTGATGCTCTCGGGGCTCGCCGACGGCCGGCTCGAGCGGGCCGCGGCGTTGGTCGCCGGGGCCGAGCGCGTCGTCGTGGCCGGGTTCCGCAACAGCTACCCGGTGGCACTCCACCTGCGGCAGCAGCTGGTCCAGGCGCGGGACGACGTGCGCGTGGCGCCGCAGCCCGGTCAGTCCATCGGCGAAGAGCTGGTCGGGCTCGGGGCGCGGGACGTCGTCGTCCTCGTGGGGTTCCGCCGTCGGCCGGCCGGCTTCGCCGGCGTCCTGTCGTCCCTGGCTGCGCGCGGCGTGCCCGTGGTGCTCGTGGCCGATCCGTCACTGCGCGGCGTCGACGTGACCGTGAGGCTCGACTGCCCGGTCGAGACCCCGGCCCCGTTCGACAGCTACGCGAGCGCGATGAGCCTGGCCGCCCTGCTGGCCGGGGCCGTCCTGACCGAGACCGTGCGCGCCGGACGCCCCGAGGGTGGCCGCAGCCGCGTCGCCGAGATCACCGAGCTGTACGCCGAGCTCTCCGAGCTCGAGTAGGCCGACAGCCGACTCTCGAGGTGCAGGACCGACCAGCGGGTCACGCACGCCGAGGGGCTGGCCGTGCTCAGCGGCGCAGCACCGGCCCGTGACCCGGCAGCACGACCCGCGCCCCGCGGTCGACCAGGCGGCCGTAGGTGCGGCCCGCCTCGGCGAGGTCGGAGTGGAAGATCGGGTGCAGCATCTGCACGCCGTCGAGCCGTGAGGTCGGGTGGCCGGTCACGAGGGCGTCGCCTGTGATCAGGACGTCGTCGTCGGGCAGCGCGAAGACGGTGTGCCCGGGGGTGTGACCGACCGCGGCCGTCGGCACGACGCGGTGACCGCTGAACGTGCGTGACGCCCCGAGGTCGAGCGGCACGACGTCGGTCACGGCCACGTCGCCCAGGCCTCCGGCGCGCACCGCGTGCAGCACCCAGCGGGCGAACCGCGGCTTGTACAGGTGCGGCAGGACGTCGCCGACGGTGACCTGGTGCAGCTGCTCGCGGGTCACGTTCGGCACCTCGGCGGGTGCCGCGAAGACCTCGAACTCGTGCCGCCGACGCAGGGCCGTGACGGTGCCGATGTGGTCGCTGTGCCCGTGCGTCACGAGGACCGACGTGAGTCGGGCGTCACCGGCGCCCGTCGCCGACGCCACGGCCCGCAGCGACGACTCCACCAGCTCGAGGTCGGCCGGGTAGCCGGCGTCGACCAGCGTCAGCGTGCCGTCGCCCGCGAGGATCGTCCAGTTGGACGCGGGACCCTCGACGAAGTGCACGCCCGGGGCGACCTCGAGGGGAGCCGCCGCCCCCGTCGGGCTCACGCCGCGACCTCGAGGGAGGTGACGCGACCGCCCCTCACGAGGCGACCCCGGTGTCGGGACGGACGAGCAACCGCGCAGGAGGCGCGCTCGGCCCCGCCAGCCGGCCGCCCACCCACGTCGCCGCGACCTCGCCGAACAGGTGTGCGTCGTCGTACGCGGTCACGGGGTTGCGGTGCGAGAGGTCGTCGACGTCGATCGTCACGGGCATCTCGGGGGCGAATGCGACGAGGTCGGCGTCGGCGCCGACGGAGATCCGCCCCTTCGAGGGGAGGCCGACGAGGGCAGCCGTGCCCCGGGACATCCAGCCGACGACGGCCTCGAGCGGGATGCCGCGCTGCCGGGCCCCGGTCCACACGGCGCGGAAGCTCAACTCGAGACCGGAGATGCCGCCCCACGCCACGTCGAAGTCGCCGTGTGCGGCGTCGGGCCCACCGGCGAACTTGAGCTCGCGGGTCGAGGGGGAGTGGTCGCTCGCGACGACGTCGATCGTGCCGTCGACGAGAGCCTGCCAGAGCAGCTCTCGGTTGGCCTCGCCACGGATCGGCGGGCAGCACTTGAACTGCGTCGCACCGTCACCGATGTGCTCGGCGTCGAAGGTGAGGTAGTGCGGGCAGGTCTCGACCGTGAGCCGCAGACCCTCGGCCTTGGCGGCGCGGATGGTGTCGAGCGCCGTCGCGGACGAGAGGTGCAGCACGTGGGCACGACCACCCGTGGTGCGGAGGGCGTCGACCACGTGCTCGATCGCCGTGCGCTCGACCACGTCGGGACGCGAGCGGACGAACGCGTCGTACGCCGCGCCTCCTGCGGGTGTTTCGACGGACGAGGCGCCGGCTTCGGCGCCGGCGGCCGCGTCACCGGCGCCGGTCAGCGAGGCAGCGGCGGCGTCGAGCCCGTCGGGGTCTTCCGCGTGCACGATCAGCAGGCCGTCGAAGTCGGCCAGCTCGGCCATCGCCCGGTGCAGCTGCTCGGTCGACAGGTGGGGGAACTCGTCGACGCCCGAGGGCGACAGGAACGCCTTGAACCCGAAGACGCCGGCTTCGTGCAGCGCCCGCAGGTCGCCCGTGCCGAGGTTCGCCGGGATCGCCCCGCCCCAGAACCCGACGTCGACGACCGACTGGGGCCCGGCGGCGGCCCGCTTCTGTTCGAGCGCGTCGACCGTCGTGGTCGGCGGGATGCTGTTGAGGGGCATGTCGACGATCGTCGTCACGCCCCCGGCGGCGGCGGCACGGGTCGCGGTCGCGAAGCCCTCCCACTCGGTGCGGCCGGGCTCGTTGACGTGCACGTGGCTGTCGACGACGCCGGGCAGCAGCACCTGGTCGTCGGGCAACGTGACGTCGACGGTGGCGTCGACCTCGTCGGTGAGGCCGCCGATCGCGACGACGCGGCCGTCCCGGACGACGACGCTCGCCTCGCGCCAGTCGCCGTCGACCAACGCACGACGGGCCCGGACGACGAGGTCGTGGTGCACGGCGTCAGCCACGAGCGTCGCCGTTCGCTCCGTCGGTCGCCGAGCGCGCCTCCGGGGCTCCGGACGCCACGGCGGCAGCCGGGGTCGCCGTCGCCGTCGCTGCGGCTGCCGCGGCGGCCTCGGCCTCGCGCGCTACGACCTCTCTCCGCCGCTCGCGCAGCAGGTGTCCGGTCAGGGCGACGAGCAGCGTCAGCCCACCCGCGACGCCCATGCCCACGCCGATGTGCACCTGCAGCAGCAGGGCCCCGACGCCTGCCCCGGCGAGGATGAGCACCACGGCGAGCACCCGCCGGGGGAAGTTCTTGCCCGTGCCGCCGGCGAGCTTCGACTCGGACGCGAGCCCGACGATGGTCGACGTGACCACCACGGTCGTGACGTCGGCCACGGCGATCTTGCGGGCGGCGGCGGCCTGCAGGCCCATGGCGGCGCCGAGCAGGCCGGTGATCGTGAAGGCCCACGGCGTGTTCTCTTCGGGCACGACGAAGAAGGTCGAGATGCCGAGCCCGAGCAGCACGCCGCCGGTCACCCCGAACGAGATCGTGCTGCGGCCCGACCAGCCGGCACGACCGCCTCGCAGGACACGGCCGCCGATCGCGGCCCCGAGCAGGAACGCGGCGAGGGCCACGATCGGGCCGACGATCGGCAGACCGTCGGCCTGCGCGATGGCCATGCCGAGGATGACCACGTTGCCGGTCATGTTCGCGGTGAACACCCGGTCGAGGCCGAGGTAGCCGACGGCGTCGATGATGCCGGTGGTGAACGTCAACGTCAGCATCATGACGAGGTGCATGCGCGCCTGGTTGCGGCGGAACTTCTTCACGGGGGTCCTCAGGTGCTCGGCGCCGCGGGGCACGGCGGGGCGGGCGACTACGGCGGCGTCGGCGCATCGGGTCTGCCGTCGATCGTATTGTCGCGGCACCGTCGCGTGCGAACCCCGGGCCGTGCCTGTGGACGGAAGGAGGCGCGGTGCGGTCGGGGAGGAACGACCGAGAAGGGCCCGGTCAGCGGCGGCGGACGACCAGCGTGTCGGCGAGGCCGGCCGTGGCGTCGGCGGCGACCGTGCCGGTGCGGGCGAAGTCGGCCCAGACCTGACGCACCTTGCGGCCGCGGCGGTCGACGTCGTCCCAGTCGGTGGTGCCGATCAGGCGGGTGTGCGCCCAGGCCTCGCGGCCGCCGAGCAGCAGCGGCAGCTCGGTGATGTGGGCCGCGCCGAAGGCCGTGCCCTCGGGCTCCCAGGTGAACTCGAAGGTCGAGACGCGCCCGCCCGCTGCCCGGTGCCGCTCGGCGAAGGCCCGACCGGCCCGGTGGTAGACCGCCTTCGTCGTGGCGTCGATCATCACGCGCCGGATGCCCCGGCCGACCACGGGCAGCCCGAACAGCCGTTGCAAGAAGGGGGAGAACTCGGCGAACACCGCGGTCTCGTCGGCCGTGGCACCGATCAGCAGGTCGATCTCGGGCGCGACCTCGCGCCAGGCGTCGTCGGCGGCGGCTTCGGCTGGCAGCGGTGCGCGGCCGTACTGGACGCCGAAGGCCATGCCGCCGCGCAGCCCGAAGCGCTTCGCCGCCCGCTCGGCCACGGACTGCCCGGCGAGCAGCTCGTCGAGCGGGGCGTCCTTGCGGGGCGTGCCCACCGCCTCCGTCATCGCCTTCACCATGCGGCTGCGGCCGCGCGCGATGCCGAGCGGGGCGCTCTGCACGATGGCCCGGGCGAAGAGCCCCCGGGCGCCCTCGCTGATCATCAGGTGCGCGATCGCGTCGCCGCCGGCCGACTGGCCGAACAGGGTGATGCGAGACGAGTCGCCACCGAACGCCTCGATCGTGTCGTGCACCCAGCGGACCGCCGCGAGCTGGTCGAGCAGCCCGAGGTTGGCGGGAACCTCGTCGCCGACGCCGAAGAAGCCGAGCATGCCCAGCCGGTAGGTCACGGTGACGACGATCACGCGCTGCTCGGCGACCAGGGCGCGCGGGTCGTAGACGCGCAGGTCACCTGCACCGGACACGTACGAGCCGCCGTGGATCCAGACCATGACCGGCACGCGCTCGTCGGCGAGCAGGTCGGCGGGCAGGGTGATCGAGAGGCGCTGGCAGTGCTCGTCGTCGACCATGCCGACGGCGGCACCCTCGATCAGGGCGTCGAGCCCGGGTGCCGCGACCTGCGGCGAGGCGGGAGCACGGTCGAAGGCGAGCAGCGGGGACGACCAGGGCGCGACCGGGCGCGGCGGCTCGAAGCGGTCGGCCTCGGCGTAGGGCACCCCGAGCACCCGCACGACGGCACCGTCGACGCGGCCCACGACGCGGCCCGAGGGGGTGTCGAACTCGCGGCGGGCAGCCCGGTCGTCCGTGTCGACGACGGGTTCACCCGGGCTGGTCGGCGTGCTGGCGGTCGAGCGGGGAGCGTCCTGGGTCACCCGACCATCGTGCCCCTCACCGCCCGTCTAGGCTCGCGGGATGACCGCCGACACCCCTCCCGCCCCCGGCTCGTACCGCCACTTCAAGGGCGGCCGTTACGAGGTGCTCGGCACCGCCCGTCACAGCGAGACCGACGAGCCGCTCGTCGTCTACCGGGCGCTCTACGGCGAGCAGGGGCTCTGGGTTCGGCCGCTCGCCGCCTGGTCCGAGCGCGTGCGACGCGACGGGTACGACGGCCCGAGGTTCGCGCCCGAGGACTGACCGGCCCGGTCGCAGCCCGTGCGCCCGCCACGCGGCGGTCGACGACCAGCCGAGGAGGCGCGGGCCGGGTCAGCGAAGTCACAGCCGGTTGATAGCCGCGCGGCCGGACACTCGGCTCATGAAGTTCTCACGTCGCTCCCAGCGCTCCCAGGGTGCAGCCACAGACGGGGGCGCCACGGACGACGCGACCCGCACCGCCGACCCCACCGCGGCCGCCGCCGACCC
>NZ_MJGS01000012.1:134294-326335 GCF_001864945.1 Frigoribacterium sp. MCBA15_019
CCGCGGCCGCCGCCGACCCGGGCGACCCGGCCCGCGCCTCCTCGCCCGGTGCCGCACTGCCCGGTGCCGCACTGCCCGGTGCCGCGCTGCCCGGCGGTGCACCGCCCGCAGCCGCACTGCCCCCGGGCATGCTGATCGCGGGCGCCTGGGCCTGGCGCCTGCTCGCGGTGGCCGCCGCGCTGGCCGTGCTCTTCTGGCTGATCGCGACGCTCGAGGAGATCGTCGTGCCGCTGCTGATCGCGATCCTCGTGTCGGCGTTCCTCGTGCCGGTCGCGGGGTTCCTGCGTCGGCACCGGTGGCCGCGCTGGCTCGCCATCGTGGCGGCGCTGCTGGCCGGGGTGGTCGTCGTGGGCGGGCTCGTGCTGCTCGCCGTGACGCAGATCCGGGCGGGACTGCCGCAGATCGAGAAGCAGTCCGTGGCGCAGTACGACCAGCTGACGACCCTGCTGCAGGGGCCGCCGTTCCAGCTGACGAACGCCGACGTCGACGGCTACCTGAAGGACGCGCAGAACGCGCTGCAGACCGAGAGCAAGGCGATCCTCAGCGGCGTGCTGTCGATCGGCACCGCTGCCGGCCACCTGCTGGCCGGAGGCCTGCTGACCCTCTTCGCGACGATCTTCCTGATGATCGACGGCCGTGGGGTCTGGGCCTGGACCGTCCGCCTCTTCCCGAAGGCGGCCCGGCCGGCCGTCGACGGGGCCGGCCAGGCGGGCTGGCACACGCTGACGTCGTTCGTCCGCGTGCAGATCGTCGTCGCCGCGGTCAACGCCGTCGGCATTGGCCTCATCGCGTTCGTCCTCGGGCTGCCGCTCGCCGTGCCGATCGCGATCCTGGTCTTCCTGGCGTCGTTCATCCCGGTCGTCGGTGCCATCGTGACCGGCGCGCTCGCCGTGGTCGTCGCCCTGGTCTTCGCGGGGCCGGTGCAGGCCGTGGTCATGCTGGCCGGAGTGCTCGTCGTGCACCTGCTCGAGGCCCACGTGCTGCAGCCGCTGGTCATGGGTTCGGCCGTGCGGGTGCACCCGCTCGCGGTCGTCTTCGCCGTGGCGGGCGGGTCGTACGTGGCGGGCATCCCGGGCGCGCTCTTCGCCGTGCCGACGGTGGCCGTGCTCAACGTGATGGTCAAGTACGTGGCGACGGGGTCCTGGCGTCGATCCCGCGTCGCGGACGACGTCGTAGCGGCGCCCGAGGCGTCGTGATCGTGGGTCGCTGACCTGCTCGACCCGAGCCTCCTTCGCTCGGATGAGGGAGGCGCGGGTCGATGTCATCCGCTGGGCTGATGCGCCGGACTGCCCGGTTCGACACGGGATTGTGTGGTTCTACTCAGGAAGTCTCTGCATACTCGTCACTTCGCCCGGGCGCGTGCGCCCCTGTCGATCGAGTCCCCACTCGACCGAGCAGCCGTGGCGGACGAGTCGAGGCCCCACGGCCTCGCGAGACCGACACCGACCTGTCACGGCCCCTCGCCCCGTCGCGTGGACTTCGGCCACCCGTGAGCGCCCCCGAGCGCCCGGCGTGGCCGCGCCGTGTGCGCCCCGCCCGACCGGAGGCGCGGGTCGGCCGAGCACGAGGACCACATGACCACCGAGAACACCCCTGCCCCCGGCGAGGACTCCGTCACCGCCGAGTCGACCCCGACCGCCGAGGCTCCTGCCACGCGCCGCTCGCTCTCCGCCGGCCGCCGTCGCAGCGCTCGTCGCCGCCTGTCGCTGATCGGAGGCGTCGCCGCGGTCGCCCTCGTGGCGGGGACCGGTTTCGCGGTCACCTCGATGTCGGCCGCCGGTGCGGACACCATCTCGGCCGAGCAGCACGCCGCCGACGTCAAGCAGCAGAAGGCCGACATCGCCACCTCGCTGGCGCAGGCCAAGGCGCGCTCGACGATCCAGATCGCGAACCAGGTCGTGGCCTCGACCTCGAGCCGGACCGACGCCAGCGAGTTGCAGACGCAGGTCGCCTCGCTCGCCGACTACGAGAAGCTCGACGCCTCGACGCTGAACGACCGCGTCGAGAAGACCGCGCTCTCGGCGCAGACCGTGCAGTCCGCCGCCGCCGAGGCCGACCGCCAGGCCGCTGCTGCCGCCGCTGCCGCGCAGGCGGCCGCCGAGGCCCAGGCCGCTGCCGAGGCGAAGGCCGCCGCCGAGGCCGCCGCTGCCGCCGAGGCCGCCCGTGCCGCGTCCGACAACTCGGTGGCCGGGGCCAAGGCCACGGCGCAGTCCCTCGCGTCGTCGCAGTACGGCTGGGGCAGCGACCAGTTCTCGTGCCTGGTCTCGCTCTGGACGAAGGAGTCGGGCTGGAACTACAAGGCCTACAACGCCAGCGGCGCGACCGGCATCCCGCAGGCCCTGCCCGGCAGCAAGATGGCCTCGGCCGGCAGCGACTGGGCGACGAGCGCCAAGACGCAGATCACCTGGGGCCTCGGCTACATCAAGTCGGTCTACGGCACTCCGTGCGGCGCCTGGTCGCACTCACAGTCCGTCAACTGGTACTGAGCCGACCCTTCCGCGGCTCGGGTCGCACCGCCTTCTGAACGTCGCACCGCGCACACGCGCGGTGCGACGTTCAGTTCGTGGTGCGATGCCGGGTCGACGGGGGCCGGCCGCTAGTTCTGCGGGGGGATCGTCTGCCGGTCGGTGGGCTTGTCGGTGGTGACCGGCGTGGGGCGCGGGCTGGGACCGGGGCTGGGGCTGGTCGGGCTCGGCGTCGGCGTGACGGTGCCGCCGGTAGGAGGCGCGGGTGCCGGCGTCGGGATCTCGGGCGTCGACGACGGGCTCACGCTCGGGCTGACGGTCACCACGGGGTCGTCGTCGTCACCCCCGCAGGCCGTCAGCATCCCCAACGCGAGCACGACCGTCGCCGCGGCCGCACCCGTGCGCCCGCTCGTCCTCAGCCGTCCACGCTTCGTCGTCGTCCCCATGTCGGGAGCCTACGCGGGGGCCGTGGGCCTCCGCGGGTGTCGCGAACCTCCGCGGAGCGAGCGCGGTCCTCGAGAATCCGTGATCCGGTACGTACCGGATCAAGCTGTCGAGGGGATGGAAGTCCCCGGGCCTGCCCGACAGGTCTGGACGCCTGTCAGGTCGCGACGCGCAACGCGTGACGCCGCGCGGCAGGTCGCGCCGGGCGGCAGGTCGCGACGCGTGCCGGGTCGGGCCGGGTGCCAGGTGGCGACGCGCGACATCGCACCCCACGCAGCAGATCACACCGCCCGGCTCAGACCGCGCCCACCAGCGTCCACGCCCCGCCGTCGCGACGCGTCACCCGACCTTGCACGACGTCGGCCAGCTCGCCCACGGTGGCCTCGACGACGGCCCCGATGCGGTGCGCGGGCTCGTCGGCGGCGCACTCGTAACGCACCACCAGGCGGGGCTCGCCGCGCACCAGCGTGACGTCGCTCGCCTCGACCGTGGTCAGCCCCGCCGCGCTCGCGGCGGCCGCGGGCAGCACGGAGTCGGGCCGCACCCCGGGTCGCAGGGTGCCGACGGTGAGCGTGACGCGGTACGAGGGCATGCGTTCATCCAACCCGGCACCACCGACATCGAGCGGCGGTCCCAGCAGGGTCGCAGCCGCTTCACGGCACACCCCGAAACACGCCCGACTCACGGACGTGCCACCCTCTCGTCATGAAGCGCACCGCGTCCGCCCGGCTCGAGTTCGACGTCGACGGCCCTGCCGAGTTCGTCCTGTCGATCGCCGCCTCCCGCGCCTACGCCCCGGCCGGCACAGGAGCGGCAGCCGGCACAGGAGCGGCAGCCAGCACAGGCGGCACAGCCGGCACGGCCGGCACCGCCCGCATCACCGAGGAGGCGCTGGCCGTCACCCAGCACGGCGCACCCCTCGAGATCCGCGAGCTGCACGACCACCACGGCACCCTCCTCCACCTGTGCGAGGTCGGGGCCGGCCGGGTCACCGTGGACTACCGGGTCGTCGTCGACGGACGCCTCGACGAACCCGCCGTCGACGAGCTGGACCTCGTGCGGTACCGTCGCCCGAGCCGCTACTGCGAATCAGACACGCTCAGCCCCACCGCCCGCGCCGAGTTCGGCGGGCTCGACGGGCGCGAACTGCTGGCCGCGGTCGCGACGTGGGTCGGCTCGCACCTCGCCTACGTGCCCGGGGCCAGCGCTCCGACCGACGGCGCCGTGCAGACCCTGCTCGACCGGCAAGGCGTCTGCCGCGACTACGCCCATCTCGTGATCGCCCTGTTGCGTGGGCTCGACGTGCCCGCGCGGCTGGTCAGCGTCTACGCCCCGGGCCTGTCGCCGATGGACTTCCACGCCGTGGCCGAGGCCTTCGTCGACGGCGCCTGGCACGTGGTCGACGCCACCGGGCTGGCACCACGGCAGACGTTGCTGCGCATCGCGACCGGCCGGGACGCCTCCGACACGGCGTTCCTCTCGAGCCACGGCGGCCGGGTCACGGTGGCGGGGATGCAGGTCGGAGCCGTCGCCGACGTCCTGCCGCGCGACGACGTGAGCACCTTCGTCAGCCTCGGCTGACCGCCCGCCGGCACCGCGCCTCCTGCGCTCGGCCGCCCTGCCCTGCCCTGCCCTGCCCCACCGGCCCCGCCTGCCACTGCCTCGCCTGCCGCCCCGCCCGGGGCCCGACCCACCCCGCCACGAAGTAAACAGTCCGCCACACGATCGCGTGGCGGACTGTTTACTTCGTGGCGGGGTGCGGCGTGCGGGGTGCGGCGAGCGCCTGCCCGGCGGCGTGGCTCAGTCCTCGCGGTGCGCCAGCTTCGCGCCCTCGCGGGCCCGGACGGCGGGCTCGTTCTGGTGCACGCCCGCGGGCCAGGACGACGGCCCCGCCGACCCCGCCGGGTACTCGTCGATGGCGACCTCGCCGGACTTCCAGGCCTTGACGACGGGGGCGACGATGCGCCAGCCCTCTTCCGCCGAGTCGCCGCGCACCGACAACGTCGGATCGTCGTCGAGGATGCCCTCGAGCACCTCGCCGTAGGCCGTCAGGTCGGCCGCGCCGAAGTCGGCGTGCAAGGAGGCGCGGGACAGGTCGTACGAGTCGCCCGGCCCGTTGACGTTCAGCTCGAGCGACATCTCGTCGGGCGAGATCGCGATGCGGAGGCGGTCGGGGGTGCCGCCCCCGACGAACTCCTTCGGCACGTGGGTCGGCGGGCGGAACGTGATGACGATCTCACGGCGACGCGAGGCCAGGGCCTTGCCCGACCGCAGCAGGATCGGCACGCCGGCCCAACGCCAGTTCGCCACCTCGACGACGACCTCGGCGAGCGTCTCGGTCTCGAGCGACGGGTCGACGCCGTCCTCGTCGACGTAGGCGGGCAGGGTGCGGTCGTCGACCTTGCCCTTTCCGTAGCGGGCGCGGCGGGTGTTGGCGACGGCGTCGTCGTCCCAGACGTGGGTGGCGCGCAGCACCAGCTCCTTCTCGTCGCGCAGGTCGGCGGGGCCGAGCGTCGCGGGGGCGTTCATCGTCAGCACGGCCATGACCTGCAGCAGGTGGCTCTGGATCATGTCGACCATGGCGCCGGCGTGGTCGTAGTAGCGCGCGCGGTTCTCGAGGCCGAGCTCTTCGTCGTAGACGATCTCGATGCTCTCGACGTGCTGGTTGTTGAGCATGGGCTCGATGAGGCGGTTCGCGAACCGCAGGCCGAGCAGGTTGAGCACGGTCGAGCGGCCCAGGAAGTGGTCGACGCGGTGCACCTGGTCCTCGTGCACGAGTCGCAGGACCTGCTGGTTCAGCTTCTTCGCGCTGGCGAGGTCGGTGCCGAACGGCTTCTCGAGCGCGAGTGAGGTGCCCTCGGGCAGGTCGACCTTCCGCAGGGCGGCACAGGCCTTCTCGGTGATGGCGGGCGGCAGGGCGAAGTAGATCGACGGAGGCGCGTCACAGGCCTCGACGAGGCTGCGGAGGCCGTCGACCCCGGTCACGTCGGCCGTGATGTACGTGGTCGACTCGAGCAGAGCGTCGACCGCGGGGCCGCTCGCGTGGACGCTGTCGAACGACGTCTTCACCCGCGCCTTCCACTCGGCGTCGGTGTACTCCTCGACGCCGGCGCCGATCAGCTGCACACGGCGCTTCGGTTCGAGGGCCAGCAGCCCGCCGAGGCCGGGCATCAGGAGGCGCGCGGCGAGGTCCCCGCTCGCACCCAGGATCAACAGGGTCGCCGGCTCGGGGGCCTTCTTCGCGCTCATGCCGTGCACGGTAGTGGGTCGGTCGCGGCCGTGCCCGGAGCAGGGCGGCGTAGCGTGCGGGCATGAGCGACCAGACCTACACCGCCCGCTTCGTCGGCCACGACGAGACCACCACCGAAGAACTCACCCTCATCGACGGCCTGCCGCAGAAGAGCGTCACCCGCCCCGGGGCCTCCGACGGCGAGGACCTCATGTGGGAGCTCGACGACGACGCCAGCGAAGGCGGCGAGTACGTCTACCGCTCCCTCGGCGTCTCGGGCCACGACTACAGCTGACCCGCTCCGCGCGCCGGGTCAGGCCCGGCGGGTGGGGCGCACCGAGACGACCTCGGCGGTGGCCCCGTGCGGCAGGTCGACCACGAGCCGCACGGCGTCGGCGACGGACTGCGGCTCGAGGTAGAGCGACGTGTCGTACGTGCCGCCCTCGGCCGTGACCAGCTCTCGCTGCATGTCGGTGTCGACGCGGCCCGGGTGCACCGAGCTGACCCGGACGCCGTGAGGGCGTTCCTCCTCGCGCAGGGCGTCGGTCAGCGCGCGCAGGGCGAACTTGCTCGCCGCGTAGGTGCTGCCGTCGGGCCCTGCCGTGAACCCCGAGCCGCTGTTGATCGAGACGACGGTGCCCTGCGCCGCTCGCAACGCCGGCAGCAGCTGCCGGGTCACCTCGGCCACGGCGAACACGTTGACCTCGAACACACGACGCCAGTCGTCACGCGACGTGTCGGCGACGGCCCGGCCGCCGATCACGCCGGCCGCGTGGACCAACACGTCGAGCTCGTCCAGCGGCGGCACCGTGAGCGCCGGGCCCGAGAGGTCGGCGGCCCACGCCGTCGCGGACGGGAGGTCGGCGGTGATCGCCCGCAGCGCCTCCTCGTCCCGGCCGTGGACGATCACGTGGTGGGTGCGGGCGAGGTCGCGGACGACGGCGAGGCCGATGCCCCGCGAGCCCCCGGTGACGAGTGCGGTCTTCATGGGCCCAGTCTGCCGGTCGGTCCGTCCGCGCGTCAGGTCGCTGCCGGTCGGGCCTCTGCCGGTCAGGCGAGCGGGTCGTGCCCCCAGTTCATCAGCGACCAGCGCCACTTCGTGTCCGTGACGTCGCCCGAGGGGCGCTGCTTCGAGTGGCGCGCGACGTAGCCGTGGACCTTCTCCATGTGCTTCCAGTCGGCATCGGTCAGGTCCGCCTTCTTCTTCTCGAGGATGCGCACGATGTGTCGGCCGCTCTCGTGCCCGACGGACTCGCCGCCGTCCTTCTGCCCCACCTCGCGAAACTCATCGGTGTCGAGCCACTCGCGAAGCGTCGAGGCCGTCATGTTCACGTCGTCGTGGAACTGGTCCCAGGTCTGCTGTCGGTCGTCGTCTGCCATGCGACGAGCCAAGCACGCCCCGCATCGCCGTGCCGGATCGGCGATGATGGCACGGTGCGCACCCTGACCACCGGCACCGCCGCCCTGCTGCTCGCCGCCTCGCTCGCGGTCACGCTGACCTCGTGCTCGGCCGACGGGAACAACCCGACGGTCGCGCCGCAGGCGAAGATCCCGGCAGGGCTCGCGGTCGAGGGGTACGCCATCGCCTCGCCCGATGCGACGACGGCCGCGGTCGAGGCGTTCGACCGCAGCGAGGCGGCGATCGACACGGTCGGTGTCTCGGGAGTCGCGATCACGACAGGCGGGGCCGGTGTCGCCCCGAGCGACGAGTCCGCCAACTCCCTGCGCGAGGCCGCCCAGTCGGCGGGCAAGAAGGCCGAGCTGCTGGTCGTCAACGCCGGCCAGGACGGCTTCAGCGGCGAGCTCGCGACACAGCTACTGTCGAGCCGGGCCAACCGGGAGTTCGTCGTGTCGGGCCTCACCGGAGAAGTCGTCAACGGCGGCTGGGACGGCGTCCAGATCGACTTCGAGTCGCTCTCGGCCGCGGACGCCCCGGGGCTGGTCGACTTCGCCGCCGAGCTGCGCGACGCCCTGCCCGACGACGCCACGATCTCGATGGCCGTGCAGCCCAGCACCGACGAGACGGGGTACATCGACCTCGGGTACGACCTCGCCGCCCTGTCCGATTCGGTCGACCGTTTCGTGCTCATGGCCTACGACCAGCACGGCACCGGCTTCAGCGAACCCGGGCCCGTCGGGGGCCTGCCCTGGGTCGGCGAGGTGCTCGACGCCGCGCTCGAGCTCGTCCCGGCCGACCGCCTCGACCTCGGTGTCGCGGGGTACGGCTACCGCTGGACGGGCGAAGGCACCGCAGGAGGCGCGGTGTCGGTCGCCGAGGCCCGCACCGGCGCGCAGTCCACCGGTTCGTGGGACGCCGAACAGGCCGAGTACACGGCGTCGCCCGGTGACGGCTCGACGCTCTGGTGGTCGGACGGACGCTCGATCACCGCCCGCGCCGACCTGGCCGAGTCGAAGGGACTGCACGGCGTCGCGATCTGGCAGCTGACGACAGGCGACCCGATCCGCCGCGGCTGAAGCCGGGGGAGCGTCCGCCCACCAGCTGATCCGGTACGTACCGGATCGTCGGGAGTCGGAGGGGGCGGGTGCCGGGTTCGTCGATCCGGTACGTACCGGATCGACGCGAGAGAGGGCTGCCCCTACGGCGTGACGATGCCGATCGGGCCGGTCAGCTCGGGGATCTCGCGGTCGCTGAGCAGCCAGCGGTCGCCCCTGCCGGTGACCAGGAAGGCCAGCGGGCCGGGACGGCAGACGACGAGCGCGCCGCCCTCTTGGTGCAGCACGCCGTCGAGCGCGCCACCGAGGTCGCGGTCGTCCTCGGAGCCCGAGGCCGACAGGACGGCGCAGCGGCCCTCGGCACCCATCGCCTGGAGCAGACGACGCATGCCCTCGGGGTCGCTGCGGTCGGGGCCCAGCGGGTGCGCGACGGCCATGTCGACCCACTCGACCGAACCGGTCAGGTCGGCGAGGGCCTGCTCTTCGGGGCCGGCCGGGTCGACGGCGAGGTCGTGCACGGACTGCTTGCGATCGGGCGCGGCGAAGGCCTCGAGTGCGGTGATGACGGAAAGGGGGAGCGACGCCACGGGTGTTCTCCTGTCGAGGGGTTCCGACCATCCTCCCACCCGGGGTGCCCTCACAGGTCCGTCCACAGGCGGAAACCCGAGCCGGCACCGAGTCGAGCCCCGCACTACGCTGCCGGAGAGCGGCCCGACGCGCGACGACGACCCGACCTGCCCACCCACGACGACGACGGAGACACCGTGAGCGACACCCCCGGCCAGCAGCCCTGGCAGAACCCGCAGAACCCCCAGAACCCGCAGCACTCGGCCCCGTACCAGGGTCAGCACCCGCAGCACCCGCAGCAGCCCTACCCCGGTCCCGGCGGGTACTCCGACCCGCTGAAGGGCACGAACCCCGGCGTCAACACCTCGACCCCGTTCATCTGGGTGCTCGTCGTCCTGCCCCTCGTGCAGCTGATCGGCCTGGCCCTCTGGGACATCCCCGACTACCTCGAGCGCACCGCCACGTTCACCCCGGGCGTCTACCAGTCGCCCTTCACGCCGGGATACCTGGCCTACATGGGCATCGGGCTGGTCGTCTACGCGCTGACGGTCGTCCTCGCCTGGCTCGACCACCGGGCGCTGGTCGCCAAGGGCATCGTCAAGCCCTTCCCGTGGCCCTGGGCCTTCCTCACGGTCGTCTACGTCATCGGTCGCTCGGTCGTCGTGAAGCGCCGCACCGGGGGTGGCCTCGCCCCGCTCTGGCTCTTCATCGCCGTGTACCTGATCACGATCGTCGTCGCGTTCTCGGTCTTCATCGCGGCGTTCGTCGAGTTCGCCCGGACCGTGCCGTCGCTCCCGACGGCGCCGTAGCCCGCGACGCGAGGCGCAGGAGGCGCGGGTCGACCGAGCGGGCCGGCCCGCGCCTCCTGCGTCCCCCTGCTGCGAGGATGGTCCGGTGACCTCCTCCACCGCACCCCGCCTCGGCCTGCTCCTCGACGTCGACGGCCCGATCGCCAGCCCCGTGACCCGCAGCATCGCGCTGCCCGAGATCACGCGCGACCTCGTGGCGCTCGCCGCCCTCGGCGTCCCGATCGTCTTCAACACCGGGCGCTCGGACGCCTTCATCCGCGACGAGGTCGTCCGCCCGTTGCTCGCGGCAGGCCTGCCCGAGGGGTCCCGCGTGCACGGCGTGTGCGAGAAGGGTGCCGTCTGGTTCACGATCGGCCCCGAGCACGGTGTCGACGGCATCGGCCCGATCGAGGTCGACTCGTCGCTCGCCATGCCCGCCGACTTCGGTGCCGAGATGCAGGCGCTCGTCGCCGACGAGTTCGCCGACCTGGTCTTCTACGACACGACCAAGCACGCGATGGTCTCGATCGAGCAGCTCACGAGCGTCGAGTCGTCGACCTACCTGGCCCGGCAACGTGACCTCGACGAAAAGGCGATGCAGGCGTTGGTCCGCCGCGGGTTCGGCGTCCGCCGACTCGACGACGTGCGGCCGGACACGTCCGGTGCCGTGCAGTGGCGCGTCGACCCGACGATCATCTCGACCGACATCGAGTCGGTGCGGCTCGGGAAGGACCTCGGGGCCGAGCGCGCCCTCGAGCTGCTGGCGGCCGACGGCGAGCCCCCGCTCGCCTGGCGCACGGTCGGCGACTCGCGCAGCGACTACGCCATGGCCGACTGGCTGCACGCGCAGGGTCACGCGGTCGCCCACGTCGACGTCCGGCCGGCCGACGGCGTGCCCGCGACGCCCTACCCCGTGTTGACCAGCGCGACGGGCGCGATCCACGACGAGGCCGGCGCCGAGTTCCTCGCCGGCTGGCTGGCCGACCTGACCGCCTGAGTCCGGGACACGCCCGACCTGCCCCCCGGACGGGGTGAGACGGGTGAGTGTTCGACCTCAACGGGTGTCACCTCCCCGCTGTCCACGCGGGCTGTGACCCGTTCGAGGGGGCTTGCCCCCCGAACGGGTGTCACGAAAGGGCTCGAACGACCCTGTACTGTTTCGACACGTCCCCGGAACGGTCCCCCGAAAGGCCCACACCGGAGGCGAGCCCGTCGATCGAGTGGCCCGAACCGCTCGCAGTCGACGGACCCGAAACGGGAGCCCACGGCTCCCACCCGACCGCCGCCCACCCCGGCGCGTCACCTCGAGTCGCCGCTGTCGCCGACGCCCCTCCGGACGTCCGACGGCGGTTCCCCACCGCCGTCGGCGTCCGGTCGTCTCTCAGACCCGAACCCGGAGAGAACACGCATGTCCCGAACCATGCGCGTCCGCGACAGCGACGCCGAAAACCGACCCGACACCGCAGCACCCGACACCGCAGCCCCCGACACCGCAGCCCCCGACGCGGGCCCCGCCCTCGACCTGGCACCTCGCTCGCGCGGCGAACTGAGGCGCCTGGCACATCACGACGAGGTGCGGGGGTCGCGTGCGCGCCCCTCGACGCGCATCACGAGCGACCATCACGCGTCGGTCGTCTCGCGCACCGAGGGCCGTGCCCACTCGCCCTTCATGGTGCTGCTGGTGCTCGCCTGCACCATGGGCATCCTGCTGTACGGGCAGTTCTTGCTGAACCCCGCGAACCGGGGCGACCTGCTGCCCTACGTCGCGGTCATCATCGCCGAGGCCGTCCTGGTCCTGCAGGCGTTGCTCGCGATGTGGACGATCCTTTCCGGGGGTCAGAACCCCCGCGACTTCGACTTCCACTCGACGCAGGACACGCTCTACGACGAGGACGCCATCGACCGGCTCGGCGTGCGCGACCAGCCCCACCTGTGGCCGATCGTCGTCGACGGGAAGACCGTGGTCGTGGACGTCTTCGTCACGGTCTACGGCGAGGAGCTCTCGAAGATCGCGATGACCGTCCAGGCCGCCGTCGCGATGCAGGGTGCGCACCGCACCTGGGTGCTGGACGACGGTCGCAGCGACGAGGTCAAGGACCTCGCCGCGACCCTCGGCGCCCGCTACATCCGCCGGTTGACCAGCCACGGCGCCAAGGCGGGCAACGTCAACTACGCCCTCTCGGTGGCGAAGGGCGACTACTTCGCCATCTTCGACGCGGACTTCGTGCCCAAGCCGATGTTCCTGCACGAGACCGTCCCTTTCTTCATCGACGAGAAGGTCGCCTTCGTCCAGACGCCGCAGTCGTACGGCAACCTCGTCAGCATCGTCAGCCGCGGCGCGGGCTACATGCAGGCCGTCTTCTACCGGTACATCCAGCCCGGCCGCAACCGCTTCAACGCGGCGTTCTGCGTGGGCACCAACGTCATCTTCCGCCGCGCGGCGATCGACGAGGTCGGCGGCATCGACACCGACTCGAAGTCCGAGGACGTCTGGACGAGCCTGTTCCTGCACGAGGCCGGGTGGCGGTCGATCTACATCCCGATGACACTGGCGATCGGCGACGCCCCCGAGACCATCGAGGCCTACAGCAAGCAGCAGCTGCGCTGGGCGACCGGTGGGTTCGAGATCCTCTTCCGGCACAACCCGCTGAGCCCCCGTCGCACCCTGACGATGGACCAGCGCTTCCAGTACACGCTGACGGCGACGCACTACCTGACGGGCATCGCCCCGCTGTTGCTGATCATGGTGCCGCCGATGGAGATCTTCTTCGACCTGCGGCCGATGAACCTGCACATCTCGGTGCTGCAGTGGCTGCTCTTCTACTCGGGCTTCTACCTGCTGCAGATCGCGCTGGCGTTCTTCACGCTCGGGTCGTTCCGCTGGGAGGTCCTGATGCTCGCCTCCGTCTCGTTCCCGATCTACGTCAAGGCGTTGTGGAACGTGCTCAGCGGCAAGGACACCGCCTGGCACGTGACCGGCGGAGGCAAGGCGTCGAGTCCGTTCAACGTGCTCGTCCCCCAGGTGCTGTTCTGGCTCTTCCTGTCGCTCACGTCCCTCGTGGCGATCTGGCGCGACTGGGACAACCGGGTGCTCACGCTCGCCACGGTGTGGAACCTGATCAACACCGCCGTGCTCTCGGCGTTCCTGCTGGCGGCCCTGCGTGAGGCCGGGTCGATCAAGCGGGCGGCCCGCTCGGGGTCGAGCGCTCGCACGACCGTCGCCGGTCCCGTCACCACCGGCCCGGTGGCCGTGCAGACGCTCCGCACCCAGGTGGCCCGACCGCTGCCCCGCAGCCACGACGAGTTCCTCGAGCTGTCGGCCGAGCAGCGACACGAGCAACGGCGGCGCGACGACGAACGCCGTCACCTGCTCGAGGCCCGACTGGCCGTCACCGACGAGCAGCACGCCGACGAGCACCGCGCCGACGAGGCGCCGCACGCCGGAGCCGCGACCGGACCCGACCGACACGACACGAACGACCGAGAGAAGGTGGTCTCATGACCTGGGGCAACAGGATCAAGATGACCGTGGGCATCCTCGTGGTGATCGCCCTCGTGGCCGTCTTCACCGTCATCTTCACGCAACGGCAGGCGCAGGTCATCAGCACCAGTGCGGCCATCGCGAGCCAGGACTTCTCCGTCGGCACCGACTACAGCGGCACGGTCACCTCGACCGACGCCGAGGTCGGCGACCGGGTCTCGAAGGGCGACGTCCTCTTCTCGCTCCAGAGCCCCTCGCTGCAGAAGGACCTCGCCGACGACGTGGTCGTCCCCGACACGGACGCCTACACGGTGGCCGACGACGGCACGATCACCTTCATGGCCACCGTCGACGGCACGCTGTCGCAGCTCGACGTCCGCGAGGGCGGGTTCCTCGGGTCGGGCACGTCCGTCGCGACGATCGAGAAGGCCGGCACGCTCTTCGTGGACGCCGACTTCACGCTCACGCCCCGCGACTACGAGCGCATCCAGGACGGCGCGACCGTGGACGTCATGCTGCCGAACCAGCAGGTCGTCGAGGGCAGCGTCGACCTGGTCAGCGTGCAGACCAAGGACGGCGCGGCCGCGGCCACCGTCCGCGTGGTCAGCGACCAGCTGAGCGAGGGGGCCTACAACGGCCTCGTCGCGAGCGGCACGCCGGTCGAGGCGACCATGCACCTGCGCGACGACGGCATCCTCGCGGGTCCGGTGGACACCATGCAGGACTTCCTGCGCCAGATCGGGGTCTGACGATCCCCGGCGCACGGAGCAAGACGACGGGTCGGTCCGACCGACGGGATCGTTCGGGATCACCGATCGGTTCCGGGCCGGCCCGTCACCCCCAGGAGGCACGGGTCGACACCCGACGCGACCCGCGCCTCCTGACCCTCCGCCGCGTGGTCGCGGGCGTCGCCCTCGGCACGGCCGGCGTGCTCGTGCTGGCCGGGTGCACCGGCGGCTCGGGCACCGACGGCGACACCACGGGCCGACCCGACGCCGGAGGCGACGTGTTCCCCGCCTCGCAGGTCGACCCCCTCGTGGCCGCCCTGCCGCAGGAGTCGGTCGGCGACGTGCCGACCATGCGCCTCGCCGACGGGCTCGTCCCGCCGACCAACACCTGGTTCTCGGGGCTCGTGTTCGGCGACCAGCCGACGCCCGTGTTCCCGTTCCCGATCTCGTTCCAGCTGACGGAGACCGGCTTCGCGACGGGGCTGCCGGTGCCGGTGGCTTCCGAGAAGGCGATCGTGTCGCCCGCCCTGCCCGACGTCACCCTCGACGTCGGGGCCTCGGCGACCGAGGTCAGCGGCTACGACGAGGTCTCGGTGACGATCGCGCACCTCGACGGCGACACGGTGCTCGGTCACACGACCGTCGCCGAGGGCTCGCCGCTCGTCTCGTACACCGCCGCGTCCGCGCAGACCGACACCCTCGGCACGGCCGTGACGGCCGTCGGCGAGGGGCGTGGCACGTTCACGGTCGGCGACACGACGTGGGGCGTGGCCGTCACGGGCGGCAGGCTCGACGGCACGGCGGTCCGGCTCGACGAGGGCGGCTCGGTCGTGCTCGTGCCACTGCCCGACGGGGCCACCGCCGCGCAGGTGGGGACGGTGCTCGACGCGGCCGCCTCGCCGCTGGGGTCGGTGACCACCGCGCACCGCGCCTCCGGGTCCGGGTCGTCGGCGGTGTCGACCACCGAGCTCGGCTACGAGACCACCGCCGGGGGAGACACCCTGCTCGTGTCGGCCCCGCACATGGGCGACGCGGCGACGGGTGACGGCACCGGGCTGAGCTACGACACGATCTACGGCACCGTCCCGTTGTCGATCGGTTCGAGGCTGTCGTTCGACGCACCGGTCACGACGGCCTCGACCGAGCTCGACCTCTCGGGGCTGAGCGACGACCAGAGGCGACAACTCGAGGACCAGGTCGAGGCCGACGTCGCGGCGACGGAGGACCCGGCGGCGGACACCTACTTCGGCGGCAAGGCGCTGTACCGGTCTGCGATGCTGCTGCAGCTGGCCCGGCAGCTCGGCGACGACGCGTCGGCCGATACCCTCCGCACCTCCCTCGTCGACCGCCTCGACACCTGGACCGACCCCTCGGGCTGCGAGACGCGCGAGCAGGAGTGCTTCGTCTACGACCCCGCGGTGAAGGGCGTCGTCGGCAAGGTGGCCTCGTTCGGCTCGGACGAGTTCAACGACCACTACTTCCATTACGGCTACTTCCTCTACGCCGCCGGCGTCGTCGCGGCCGACGACCCCGAGCTGGCCGAGCGGTGGAGCCCCGTGATGGACCTGCTCGCGGCCGACATCGCCTCGGGCGCCGACAACGGGTCGTTCCCCGACCGGCGGGCGTTCGACCCCTACTGGTCGCACAGCTGGGCCTCGGGCTACTCGCCGTTCGCCGACGGCAACAACCAGGAGTCGTCGTCCGAGGCGGTCACCGCCTACGCCGGCCTGTCGCTCTGGGCCGCGGCCACGGGCGACGACGCACTCGGCGACGAGGCGTCCTGGATGCTGAGTGCCGAGGCCTCGTCGGCGCTGGCCTACTGGCTGAACCCCGACCTGACCGGCCCGACGTCCGCCGGCTACGACCACGAGATCGTGTCGCTGACCTGGGGCGGCAAACGCGACTACGGCACGTGGTTCTCGGCCGAGCCGTCGGCGATCGCCGGCATCCAGCTGATCCCGCTCAGCCCGTCCTCGGTGTCGTACCTGACGTCGTCGGCCGCGGGCGGGGCCGAGCAACTCGCCGCCGTCGTCGCCGAGGCGAGCGCGTCCGGCTTCGACACGCCCCTGGGTGACTACGTGCTGATGTACTCGGCGCTGCAGGGCCCCGACCAGGCCGCAGCGGCCCTGACGGCGCTCGCCGACCTGCCCGAGACGGGCATCGACGACGGGAACTCGCGCGCCTACGCGATGGCGTACGTCATGAGCGCCGGGGCGCGATAGGGCGCAGAGGCCAGGCGCAGGAGGCGCGGGTCGTCAGCCGACGACGCGCACCGGGTCGATGACGCGCACCGGGTCGACGAGGCGCTGCACGCTGCCGTCGGGGTGGTTCGCCACGAGCACGCCGCCCCAGAAGCCGAGCTGGTCGCGCTCGGTGTCGAGCTGCCAGAGGCGGTGGCCGTCGGCCAGGTCGAAGGCGGTGACCGTCGACGTGCGGCCGCTCGAGGAGGTCGTGGCGTAGCCGGTCGTGCGGCCGACCAGCGCGATCTGGGACTCGCCCGGCACCACCGCCCGGGCCAGCTCGTGGCCGGACGCCGCGTCGAGCAGGCGGACGGTGCGCTCGGCCGCCTCGTCCGACGTGAGGTCGCCGGTGACCGCCGCCGCGCCTCCCGGTTCGAAGGTCTGGGCGAAGACGAGCGCCCCCCGGCCGCCGGCGGGATCGGTGGTCACGCGGGCGAGGCCGTGGCGGCGGTCGCGGGGCGGGGTGGTCCAGAGTTCGGCGCCCGTGCGCCGGTCGACGCAGACCACCCCGGGCGTGGTCGAGAAGACGACGCAGTCGCCGGTCGTCTGCACGCCGCGGTCCTGGCGGAAGCCGTGCCGCCCGAGCTCACGACCGTCGAGCGACAGCGCCACCACGGTGCCGTCGGTGTCGTCGGTCGAGGTGGGGATCGCCGGGTCGAGGCCCACCACGACGAGGTCGCCGTCGACGACGAGGGTCGTGGCGGTCGGCAGGTCGGGCCCCCAGGCGTGCGTGTCGCCGGTGCGTCCGTCGACCGCGGTGATGGTGCCGCCGTCGAGGACGAGCAGGCCGTCGGGGGTCAGGGCCTCGTCCTGGCTGCCGGTGGTCTCGCCCGTCCACACGGGGGTGTCGAGGTCGTCGGCGGCGTAGAGCGAGAACTCACCGGTGCCGGGCTCGGAGTCGTAGTAGACGCGCGAGTCCTGGTACGAGAACTGCGGGTCGCTCGAGACGAGGGCCCAGGAGGCGGTGGCGTCGGTCAGGCGGGCACGCCCGTTCGGCGAGGTGGTCACGTCGGTCAGTTCGCCGGTCCCGAGGTCGAGGCGGGCGTACGACGAGGCGAACCCGTCCGCGCCGAAGCCCAGCGTCGAGACGAGGGTCGTGTCGCCGGCGTCGTCGGCGGGCCAGACCTGGACGAAGCCGCTGCCGGCGTCGAGCTCGGCGCCGAGGTCGACCCACCAGCGGACGGTGCCGTCGACGGGGTCGACGCGGGCGAGCCGGCTGACGGCCTGCGCGGTGCTGCCGAAGCCGCCGTCGAACCGGCAGTCGGTGTCGCCGGCGTCACCCGTGCCGGTGCCGGCGTCGCCCGCGGCGCCGCCGGCGCTGACGAGGACGTCGCCGCCGAGCCGGTCGGGGCCCACCGCGGTCTCGGCCTGCCAGAGGAGGCAGCGGCCCTGATCCGCCGGCACGCCGACGTCGGCGGGCGTGAGCGTCCACGACTGCGGGACGGGCTCGTGCCTGAGGTCGTCTCCGACGACGCCGTCGAGCGCGGCGGCCGACGAGTAGCGCGGAGCCTCGACCAGGCCGACGGTCGTGACGAGCGCCGCCGCGACGAGGACCGCGGCGGTCGCGAGGGCGAGCCGACGAGGGCGGGAGGCGCGGCGCCAGACGGCGGCTCCACGGCGGCGGGCGCGGGCGAGCGGCTGGTCGCTCGGTCGGGCGTCGTCCGTCACCCGGCCATGCTACGAGTCGGGTGCGGGGGGCGGGCCGTGAGCGGTCCCGGGGTCGCGACCCGCGCCTCCTGGGCTCCCGGGGTCGGCCGTTAGGCTGGTGCGGGCCGTCCGGTCCCGCCCGCCGGTGCCCGACCGGCGCCGCCCGTTCGCTCTCTTGCCGTCCGTCCCCTCTCGCCCGCCCCTCGAAGGAGCCGTGCCATCGAAGCCGTCGTCATCTCGATCCTCGCCCTGGCGATCGTCGTGCTCGTGGTGATCCAGGTGATCTACCGTCGCCGCGTGCTGCAGCGCCGTGAGGCGGCCGGTCAGCCGGTCGTCGGTCGGGGCACCTACGTCGTGTTCGGCGTCATGGCGGCGTTCTTCCTCTTCGCGGTGTTCGTGTTCCCGTTGCTGGTGCGGGGGTAGCTCGTGCTGAGCCGAGCCACCCCGTGCCGCTCCCGGCCCGCGTGCCACCGCACCGCGGTTCGTGCACCGCACCGTGGCTAGTCGCGGTGCCGTGCACGAACCGCGGTGTGCTGTCGCGGCCGATCTCGAGGCGTGCCTCGCGATCTGGGTCGCTGCGTGCGCCGCGCGCGACGGGCAGGCGTTCGCCGGGGTCGCCGAGCGGGCCCGACCGAAGTTCGACGCGGGCGTCGTCTGGCTGGTCGCGGACGGCGTCGACGGGGTCGACGGCTTCGTGCTCGCGACGCGCCCGGGCAGCGGCCTGCCCGCAGACCCTCCCGACGCCCCGGTACTCGGCCTGCTGGCGACCAGGCCCGGTGCCCAGGCGCGTGGGCTGGGGCGTGCCCTGCTGAGGGAGGCGACCGCCCGGCTGGGCTCGCTCGGTCACGAGCGTGCCGTCTTGCACGCGCTCCTCGACAACGTCGCCGCGGTCGGGCTGTACGAGAGCGAGGGGTGGGTGGCCGCCGGCGAACCGTACGAGCACTCGTTGCTGAAGCGGCCGTCGCAGCGGTTCGAGCGGGTGCTCTGAGCGGAACGGCTCAGCCACTCTCCGGGCGGGCGAAGCCCGAGCGGAACGCGAAGACGGCCGCCTGCACGCGGGTGCGGCTGTCGGTCTTGGCCAACAGGCTCGAGATGTGGCTCTTCACGGTGGCCGTGCTGACGAAGAGCTCTCGGGCGATGTCGACGTTGCTGAGTCCGCGTGCGACGGCGTCGAGCACGTCCCGCTCGCGGTCGCTCAACGAGTCGAGGGCCGCCCGGTGGCGCACGGCGTCCGGCGACGCTGGGGCCGGGGCGACGCGTTGCTCGATGAGGGCCCGCGTCATGGCCGGGTCGATCAGCGAGTCACCGCGGGCCGCCGACCGCACCGCGGCGGCGATGAGGTCGGGCCCGGAGTCCTTCAGCAGGAAGCCCGAGGCGCCGGCCGCGATGCCGTCGAACAGGTGCTCGTCGTCGTCGAAGGTCGTGATGAGGACCACGGCGCAGCCGATGGCCGGCACGATGCGCCGGGTGGCCGAGATGCCGTCGAGCCGGGGCATGCGGATGTCCATCACGACGACGTCGGGTCTCAGGGCGAGGGCGTCGGCCACGGCGTCCTCGCCGTCGGCGCTCTGCCCGACGACGTCGACGTCCGGTTCGGCGTCGAGCATCGTCGCGAGCCCGGCCCGGGCGATCGCCTGGTCGTCGACCACCAGCACGCGCAGCGTCATGCCGCCCGCCCTGCCGTCGACGCGGAAGCCGGTGCCGGTGCCGGTGCCGACGCGGTAGCCGTCGCAGCCGGCGCTGCCGGGGCCGACGCCGCTGCCGGTGCCGACGCCGGCAGGTCGGCCCGGACCTGCCAACCGGCCCCCTCAGGGCCCGGCCCCGCGACCAGCGAGCCGCCGAGGGCACCGACCCGATCGCGCAGGGACGGCAGGCCGGCCCCGCCTCGGGGCACGTCGGGGAACCGCTCGCGGGCAGGACCCGGGTCGGTCACCCTGACGACCGTCACGCCGGATGCGTCGCGGACCGTGACGTGCACCCGGTGCGCCGACGAGTGCAGCATCGCGTTCGTCAGACCCTCGCGCACCACGGCGACGACCGTGGCCCGCTGCTCGCCCGGCAGGTCGTCGCCGTCGAGGTGCACCGAGCAGTCGACCTCGTAGCCGAGTGACGTCAGGCGGTCGGCCATCTGCGCCAGTTCGGCGACGACCGACGTCGACCCGGTGGTGTCGGCGGGCACCGCCCGGAGCACGCGCAGCACCCCGCGGATGCGTCCCAGGACGTCCTGCCCGCCCGCGGCGATGTCCCGCATGGCCGGGGCCAACTGCTCGGGGTGCTCGTCGGCGATCCGCAGGGCGGCCTGAGCCCGGATGACCAGGGCGGCGACGTGGTGGCCGACCTCGTCGTGGACGTCCCGGGCGATGCGGGTGCGTTCCTGCTCGGCGATGCGGGCGACCTCGCCCGCCCGCAGCACGAGCAGCTCGCGGTTCGTCCTCGCGAGCTCGGTCGTGGCCTGGCGCTGCCGCCGGAGGAGGAGGGCGACCACCACGACGAGGCCGCACGCCATGAGCCGGCCGAGCACGACCGAACGGTCCTGCCCCACGTCCGACAGCAGCACCTGCGAGAGGGGCACGCCCTGCACGCCGGCCGCGGCGACGTCGCGCCAGGGCAGCACGACGAGCACGGCGAGGGTGGCGAAGGTCGCCGCGCTGGCGAACACCGGCCCGCGACCCGAGATGGTCAGGAACACCACGACCGCGAGCGGCAGGAGCGCCACGGGCGGCCCGAGGTAGAGGCCGTACAGCGCAGGGGGGAGGGGCGCGAGGGTCGTGAAGGCCGTGAAGCCGGTGACGACGGCCAGCGTCTCGACGGGCCACCGGTCGAGGGTCGCGCACGCGACCAGCGCCACGACGCCGAGGTAGAGGTACCCGGGGAGCGCCTGCGGGTACCACTCGAGTCGCAGGGCGAGGGCGAGCCCGCCGAAGTAGGCGACCCCGACCAGCGCCAGCACCACGAGTCGGGTGCGTCCCCACCCGGCCGTCGGGGTCCCGTTCGTCTGCACGGCCTCCACGCTAACGCCGCCGCCGTGCCGTGGCCTCGGCCGAAAGGACCAATCCGGCGGGGTCGGCCGCCCGGGCGAGGTCGAGCAGCTCGGCCGCGGCCCCGCGTGCGTCGGTGCTCTTCGGACGGGGCACGGGCTCCGCCTCGAGGCAGCGGGCCAGCAGTCGCTCGACCAGGCCCGCGCGGCGGGTGAGGTCCGCGGCGTCGAGGGTGCCCGGCAGGATGCGGACCTCGATCGTGTCCCGCACGGGCCGCTCGGTCACCAGCGCGGTCAGGTTGACGTCGGCGTACTTCGTCAGCCCGGTGCCCGCGGCGGCCGCCTGCAGCCGTGACCAGTCGTCGGCCCGCCCGGCGCCTCGCGGGTCGGCCCGGCCGACGAGCTCGACCAGGGCGGACGGCAGCGGTGCCAGGCGCGTGCACGCGGGGTTCGTCCCCAGAACGGTCCGCAGGGGCTCGTGCCACCACGAGAAGAGGCGCACCAGGTTGGAGAAGGCGGCGACCGATCGGAACGGGGCACCGTCGAGGTGCAGGTGCACGGCCGCCTCGACCGGCACCGCGAAGCCGAGTTCGCGCGCCGGTGCGAGCAGGTGCTCGAGGGCGGCCTCGTGGTCGGCGACGAGCGGCGGCGTGACGATCTCGCACGGTCGCTCTCGTCCCGCCGCCAGCGCCGAGGCGAGGGCGATGCTCGAGCCCGCGCCGTCGCGCAGGCGACGCACGGCACCGATCGTCTCCACCGTGCTGCCGAAGAGCACGGCCACGTCGTCGAGGGCGCGGTCGAAGGGCGTGTCGGGGGACGAGTGCCGGGCCACGAGACGCAGGAGGCGCGGGTCGTCGGACAGCACCCGGTAGGACCGGTCGTCGGGCGGGACCGCGTCGGCGGGGCGCGTGTCCATCGACGACCCGACCCGCGCCTCCTCGTGGTCACGGCGGAGGTCGTCGACGAGCGTGACGTCGTCGACGAGCTCGGCGAGGGGGCCGCCGCGGGAGTCGGACACGACGTAGCCCGGCGTCAGGTGCCAGAAGTGGCCCATGCCCGGCACGAGCGACGGCTCGGAGTCGGTGTGGAAGATGCGGGTGACCTGGCCGTCGTGGTCGCTCGCGAGACGGTCGGCGAGGGTGCGCCGGCTCGACCCGGGCGGGGCCAACAGCTCGATCTCGAAGCCGATGCGGGAGTGGAGGGTCGTCATGGGGCTTCCGGGTCGAGGGCGGGTGCGGTGCGGGTGCTGCTGGTCGTGCGGACCGGGCGGCGGCGCCACCGCCCGGTCCTGCCGCACGGTCCTGCCGCACGGTCCTGCCGCCGAGTCGGGCGGCCCGATCGGGTCGTCCGACGGGCGGGGCGGGCTCAGAGGGGCAGGTCGTCCCCGGCCAGGAGGGCGGCGCCGGCGCGCACCACGGCCGACCGGGTGTCGCTCTGCCACAGGCCTGCCAGCTGGGCCGCCTCGGCGTCGCCGTAGCCGACGAGGGCGAAGGCCCGGGCATCCTGGTCGTCGGTGTACGAGGTCGGCGCGACGGGCACCTGCTCGTGGGCGAGCAGCAGGCCGCCGACCTTCGCCTTGGCCGTCGCGACGTCGTCGCTGCCCCAGGCGACGGCCAGCCCGAGGGCTTGGGTGAAGTCGTCCTGGAACGTCGTGTCGGTGCCCGCGGCGAAGAAGGCTGCTTCGCGTTGCTCGTCGGTGTAGGCCGTCGTCGTGGCCGCGCCCGCCGCGAAGGGCAGCGCCGTGCCGGCCGTGAGTGCGGCTCCGGCCTTGCCCTTCGCCGTGGTCTGGTCCACTCCCCAGACGACCGCGAGGTTGAGGGCGTCGTCGGCGTAAGGCGAGGCGGCGAAGGCGGCCAGGTCGGCCGCGGTGTACGTGACCTTGGGGACGGTCGCCGTCGTGGGCTCTGACGCGGCCTGGGCGGCGGGGGAGCTGCCCGGGGCCGCGAGGGCGCCGAGTGCCCCGAGCCCGGCGATCGAGCCCGCGAGGGCGCAGGCGACGGCCGCGGTCGCCCCCACCCGGCGGAAGGCGGAACCGGCCGAGCGGCGCGGGGCGCCGGCGCGGTCGGTGCCGAGGCCCCGGGTCGTCGCGGTCGCGTCGTGGGTGTCGTGGGTGTCGTGGGTGTCGGTCGTGTCGTTCATGTCGGTCTCCTCGTTCGGTCGGTCGGTCGGGGTGACGGGGTCCGTCACCTCGCGACCACGGCCGACGCTAGGAGGCGCCGACACCGGGCGACAAGGGTTCGGGGTGGGGTCTGGTCGGTCGGCGGCGGACGGTGGCCGTCGGGACGAACCCGACGCGTCGCGGCCTCCTCCGAAGGGATGGTCCCGAGGCGATTCTCCCGGGTACCCACCCGCCGCGTCGCCATTCCGCCACGAAATAAACACGCCGCCACCCGATGTCATGGCGGGTTGTTTATCTCGTGGCGGGTTGCGTCGCGTCAGGCGCCGTCGACGACCGCCGTGGCGTCTCCGAGGCGGCGGACGATGCCGTCCCGGGTCACGACGACCAGGTGCTGCCCCCAGAACTGGTAGGTCAGCACGTCGTCGCCGGACGTCCGCCACAGCTCTCGGTGGCTGGAGCGGTCGAGGGCGACGACGGCCAACCGCCCGTCGACCCCGAAGGTCTGCTGGTAGACGGTCGTGCGCCCCTGGGCCAACGGTGCCGAGTACCCCGGCAGGGTCGCCTCGAAGACCACGCGCCCGTCGCCCGCGTCGAACGTCGTCACGGTCGACGTCTCGTCACCGAAGCCGTTGGACGGTGAGACGGTGACCTGCACCTCGTCGAACGGGGAGCTCGGCGAGGGGTTCCACCCCGACTGCACCGTCTGACCGCTGGCGACGGGGACCGTCGTCGACCACACGGTCTCGCCCGTCGAGGGCGACAGGCAGGTGACCGAGGCACGACCCACGGGTTCGTCCGCCTCGGCGGTGCCCGCGTCGTCCGAGCCCCTCGGCCCCGCGACCACCGGGTCACCGCTCGCGACGGTGGACGTGATGGTGACGCACCGGTCCGACACGATCAACGAGGCGTCGCCCGACAGGTCGGCCGTCCAGTCCACCGTGCCCGGCCGGTCCTGCGAGAAGGCGACGAGCTGCTGCCCGGAGGGTGCGGCGAGCGTCACGACCACGTGGTCGCCGGCCGCCTCGGGCCAGCCGTACGTGTCGTCGTCGATCGGCAGACGGTGCTCGTCGCCGGTGGCGGCGTCGACCACCCGTGACCCGTCGCCGGCCGTCGTCAGCAGGTAGAATTCGTCGTCGACGAGCCTCACGGTGGCCTGCGACGGTTCGTCGCCCTGCCACGAGACGGTGTCGAGATCGTCGAGGACGCGGAGCTCGAACCGCGTCACGTCGTCCTCGTCGGTGGTCGGCCCCGAGCCGTCGGGCCCGAACCGCGACCGGGGCTGGTGCGAGACCAGGACCGTCGTCGTCGAGACCTCCTCGATGCGCGTCACCAGGTCGTCGTCGGTCGATTCGACGGACGCGGACCAGTCGGTCACCTCGCCCGTCCGCAGGTCCACCCGGGCCAGGGTCGAGCCCGTGTCGCCCTGGACGACCAGGGTGGCCACGCGTCCGTCGGCGTCCGGGGTCACCGAGACCGACCGCACCGCCCGACCGAGGGCCGTGGCCACGTTCGCACTCCACACCACGTCGCCGGTGTCGGCGTCGACCCGGGCCAGGCGTCCCCCGGCACCGCCGCAGCGGTCGGACTGCTCGGCCGACTGGGCGGAGACGAGAGCGTCGTCGCCGACCATCCCGGCGAACGCGTAGTAGGCGCAGCCCGAGGGCATGCCGGGGGTGGCCGCGCCGGCCAGGTCGGTCTGCCAGACGGTCGTCGTGGGCTCGCCGCGCAGGTCGTCGACCAGCATCGCGGGCCGCACCGGCTCGTCGTACCGCGGTTGCATCGCGAGACCCGCGCCGGCGACGAGTGCGGTCACCACGGCGACGGCGCCGACCGTCAGCCCCAGGCGGCGAGCCCGGGAGGCGCGGGTCCAGATCCGGCGCAGCGCACGACCCGCCCGACGGCCGGCCGCCTGCAGCGGTGGCGGCTGCGCGCGCCTCCCTGCCCCGGCCGGCTCCACCCCGTCGACCTCGTCGCGAGCGTCGGCGTCGGCACGGGTGTCGCGGTCGGGGAGGCGTTCGGCACCCGAGGCGGGCTCCGCCGGGGAGCCGGCCCGCGCCTCCCACGCTGCCGTCGGGCGCTCAGGGCGCTCGGGCTGCCACGACCGTCCGTCCACGATGCCCCTCCCGCCCGCCATGCTACGAGACGCGGCCGGTCCGCCGGTATGCTGGCGCGTCGTCCCCGGAGACGGGGCCACACCATCGCCCGCACCACACCAGGAGGCAGCATGAGCACCGTCCCCAAGGCCCGGGGGCTCAGCACCCTGTGGCGCACCAAGTCGGTCGAGTCGTCGCTCGCCGACTCGACGGGGCCCGAGAACGGGCTGAAGCGGTCGCTCGGCGTCACCGACCTGACCCTCATGGGCATCGCCGTCGCGGTCGCGGCCGGCATCTTCTCGGTGGGCGCCAACGCGGCCGCGAACTTCGCGGGCCCGGGCGTCACGCTGTCGTTCATCCTCGCGGCCGTCACCTGCGGCCTGGCCATCATGTGTTACGCCGAGTTCGCCTCGACCATCCCCGTCGCGGGCAGCGCGTACACCTTCACCTACGCCACCCTCGGCGAGTTCCTGGCCTGGATCATCGGATGGGACCTCATCCTCGAGACCCTCACCGGCGCGGCCGTGCTGGCCAAGTACTGGGGCATCTACCTCAGCACCGTGTTCTCCGGTTTCGGTCTCGACGTGCCCGACACCCTGCCGCTCGGGCCGCTCGAGCTGAGCTGGGCGCCGTTCGTCATCGTCGCGTTCTTCACCGTGCTGCTCGTCCTGGGCACGCAGCTCAGCTCGCGCGTCGGCAGCGTCTTCACGGTGATCAAGGTCGCGATCGTGCTGTTCGTCATCGTGGTCGGCTTCTTCTTCGTCAAGGCGTCGAACTACACGCCGTTCGTCCCCGCGTCGCAGCCCCGCCCGGCCGGTGAGGGAGACGTCTGGACGCAGTCCCTGTTCTCGTTCGTCTCGGGCGCCGAGCCCGCGCAGTACGGCGTCTTCGGCCTGCTCGCCGGTGCCTCGCTCGTCTTCTTCGCCTTCATCGGGTTCGACGTCGTCGCGACCAGCGCCGAAGAGGTCAAGAACCCGCAGAAGACCATGCCCCGCGGCATCTTCCTGGGCCTCGCCATCGTCACCGTGCTCTACGTGATGGTCTCCATCGTGCTCACCGGCATGGTGTCGTACCGCGACCTCGCCGCCGTCGAGGCCCCGACCCTCGCCACGGCCTTCGACCTGGTCGGAGTCGGCTGGGCGGCCCAGGTCATCGCGATCGGCGCCCTGATCGGCCTGACGACGGTCATCATGGTGCTGCTGCTCGGCCTCGCCCGCATCGTCTTCTCGATGGCGCGCGACGGCCTGCTGCCCCGCTGGCTCGCGAAGACCTCGGCCGTCCGCAAGACGCCCGTGCGCGTCCAGGTGATCGCCGGCGTGGTCGTCGCCCTGATCGCCGGCTTCACCGACGTCGGCGTCCTGGAAGAGATGATCAACATCGGCACGCTGTCGGCCTTCGTGCTGGTCAGCATCGGTGTCATCGTGCTGCGGCGCACCCGTCCCGACCTGCCTCGCGCGTTCCGGGTGCCGCTGTCGCCCGTGCTCCCGATCCTGTCGGCGGTGCTCTGCGTCTGGCTGATGTTCAACCTGACCACCCTCACCTGGGCGCGCTTCGCCGTGTGGCTCGTGATCGGCGTCGTCGTGTACTTCGTCTACGGGCGTCGGCACTCGCGGGTCGGGCTCGGCGAGGACGCCGCCGCCCCGGCACCTGTCGTCGACGCCGGTGGCCGGCCGCACTGAGCGGCATCGCCGATCGACGAAGAACCCCGCTCCGTGCGGTGAACCCCGAATCTTCGGGGTTCATCGTCCGGAACGGGGTTCTTTGCGGCGTGCCAGGGGGGTGACCGGCGCAGGGGCTGACCGGCGCAGGGGCTGACCGGCGCAGGGGGTGACCGGCGCGGCCGGGCCGAACCGCGCCTCCTCGGGGTCAGGAGGCGCGGGACAGCGAAGGAGGCGCGGCGCCGGTCAGGAGGCGGGGGGCGTGTCGAGCGCGTCGACGGCGGCGACGACCTCGTCGACCTCGGTGCGGGTCGTGTAGTCGACGTGGACGTCGGCGAAGACGACCTTGCCGTCACGGTCGACGACGAGGACGGTCGGGAAGGGCACGTCGGCGGTCGCGTCGGCGTTGCTGTCGGCGACGTCGAAACCGAGGTCGGAGTGCACCGCGCGGGCGGCCGCGACCGGCTCGGTCTGGATGCCCAGGGCCCGGACGAGCACGTTGCCCGGGTCGGACAACACGGGGAACTCGAGTCCGCCGTTCGCGACGGACTGCTCGCTGCCCTCGGGGGTCTGCGGGCTGATCGCGACCAGGGCGACGCCGCGCTCGCGCAGCTCGGGCAGCAGGTCGGCCTGGTAGGTCTTGAGCGTCAGGTTGCAGTACGGGCACCAGGCGCCGCGGTAGAAGACCAGGACGGCCGGGCCCTCGCCGACGGTCTCCGACAGAGAGACCTCGTCACCGGCGGTCGTCACGAGCGTCGCGTCCACGATGGTGTCGCCCACCCGGACGGCGGCCGCGGGGACCCCCGAGTCGCGCAGTCCCGACTGCTCGTCGTCGAAGACCTTCGTGGCGTCCACGCCGATCTGGGCGTTGAAGCCCTCGTTGAACTCGGTCACCTGGTCGGCGATGCGGGTGGGGGCGCTGGAGTCGGCGTTCGACATGGAGTTCCTCTCGACCGGGGCGGTGCTGCTCGGGGCTGTGCTGACCGGGGCGGTGCGGACCACGGCAGGGCCGACCGGGTTCGGGCCGGCCGCCTCGATCGAGGGTAGGCGGATCGGCGCCCCGTCGTCCGCACCCGGCACGTTCTCGTTCGCAAACGTCCGGCCGGGCGCGGAGGCGCGGGTCGATCAGGCCGCGCGTCGCTCGAGCAGGTCGAGGGCGGCGACGATCTCGTCCACCTCGGTGCGCGTCGTGTAGTCGGTGTGGACGTCGGCGAAGACGACGACCCCGTCGTGGTCGACGACGAGCACGGTCGGGAACGGGATGTCGCCCGTCGCGTCGGCGTTGCTGTCGGCGACGTCGAACCCGAGCTGGGTGTGGACGGCGCGGGCGTCGGCACTCGGTTCGGTGCGGATGCCGAGGGCACCACTGAGCACGTTGCCCGGGTCGGACAACACCGGGAACTCGAGGCTGCCGTTCGTCGCCGACGCCTCGGAGCCCTCGGGGGTCTGGGGGCTGATCGCGACGAGCGCGACGCCGCGCTCACGGAGTCGGGGCAGCAACTCGGCCTGGTAGGTCTTGAGCGTCAGGTTGCAGTACGGGCACCAGGCACCGCGGTAGAAGACGAGCACGGCCGGCCCCTCGCCGACGGTCTCGGCGAGTGAGACCTCGGTGCCCTGCGGTGTCAGCAGCGTCGCCTCGACGACGGTGTCGCCGGGCTTCACCGCGTCGTCGGGCATGCCGGCCTCGCGCAGGGCGCTCTGCTCGTCGTCGAAGACCTTCGTGAAGTCGGGGCCGATCTGCGCGGTGAAGCCTTGGTTGAAGTCGGCCACCTGGTCGGCGATGGTGGTGACGGGGCCGGGGGTGCTGCTGGAGCTGGGGCTGCTGGGGGTGCTGGCGGTCTCGGGGGTGTTGGTGTTCGACATGGTCGTCCTCTCGCGCTGACGGGCTCGCCGGGTACGGCCGTCGGGTGCCGCCGATCGTAGGCACGTCACCTCGGACCGACGCCGAGCCGCGTCACGGGACGTCACACGCGGCCGGACGTCTGGGCGCTTGGGCGCTCGGGCGCTCGGGTGCTCGGGCGTTGCCCTGCCGATCGACCCTGCATCGCGGCACTGCTCGGCCGCCGACCCATTCCGCCACGATGTGAACATCCCGCCACACGATTGCGTGGCGGGATGTTTACATCGTGGCGGCGTGGCGGCGTGGCGGCGTGGCGGCGTGGCGGCCTGCCGGTCGGGCACGCGCCGTCAGCTCTGGCAGTGCGGGCACCAGTAGGTGTCGCGCAGCTCGAGTTCGCTCTCGCCGAGCTCGCCCCGCAGGATCTTCGTGCCGCAGCGCAGGCACGGCTTGCCCGCCCGGCCGTAGACCCAGTCCGTCGTGCCGCGGAGGTTGCCGGTCGTGGTGCGGTCCACCCGGTCTTTGTTGGCCTGGATCAGCCGGTGCGCGAGGTCGATCATCTTGGGTCGGTTCTCGACCTCGCCGACGGGACGCGTCGGCAGCACGCCCCGGAGGAAGCAGAGCTCGTTGCGGTACACGTTGCCCACCCCGGCGAGCACCCGTTGGTCGAGCAGCGCGAGTCCGACCTCGCGGGCCGGGTCGGACTCGAGGTTCGCGAGGGCCCGCGCGGCGTCCCAGTCGGGGCCGAGCAGGTCGGGGCCGAGGTACGAGACCACGCTGTCGCCGGCGTCGCGGGCCACGAGCTCGACGATGCCGAGGTCGAACCCGACGGCGACCCAGTCGGCGGTCTCGAGCACCACGCGCGCCTGGTAGGCGGGGCGCTTCCACTTCGTGCCGTGCCGGTAGACGTGCCACGAGCCCTCCATCTTGAGGTGCGTGTGCAGCGTCAGGTCGCCGATGTGGTGCAGCAGGTGCTTGCCGCGCGCGATGACGTCGTCGATCACCTCACCGCTGAGGTCGACGGTGGCGAACGCCGGCACCCGGAAGTCGCTGGCGGTGAGCGTCTGGCCGTGCAGCACCGCGTCGAGGTTCTTGGCGGCGCGGTAGACGGTGTCTCCTTCGGGCATCGGTCAGGCCCTCAGCCGGATGCCGCTCGGCGTCGGCGCGAATCCTGCGTCACGCAGGGCGTCGCCGAGGGCGGTGCCCAGCACGAACTCGCCGTCGACCCGTTCGACCGCGAGCTTGCCGATGCGGTTGCGCACGGTGGCGGCCAGCGAGCCCGCGGCCAGGGCGAGCTCGCGCTCGTCCGGCTCGCCGAAGGTCAGCACGGTCTTGCCGCCGCGTTCGACGTAGACGACCAGTCGTCCGTCGACGAGCACCACGAGCGAACCGGCCTTGCGCCCCGGGCGGTGACCCGATTTCTTCTTGCCGCCCGCGCCTCCGGACGTGTCGTTCGTCGCGCGGTCGGCACCCCCCGAGGAGGCGCGGGTCGCCTCACCCGTGGAGTCCGCTTCGGCGCGCGTCCCGGCTCCCGTCGCCGTGGTCGCCGCCGCGGCGGTGGCGGCTCGTGCCGCCGCGCTCGCGACGGCCGCGGCCTCGTCGGCGGAGACCCCGTCGAGCGTCTGCCCGGGCCACGGCAGGGCGGCGCCGTAGGGGTTCGCCGGGTCGGTGGCGGCCAGGGTCACCACGGGCACGTCGCGCTGACGACCCGCGGCGACGAGGGTGTCGTCGTCGCGGCGGTCGCCCTCGTCGCGGACGAACGACCGCAGGCGGTCGACCGTCGGCCCGGTCGCGAACTGCGCCGCTCCGAGGCCCTCGACGAAGTAGCCGCGGCGGGCCCGCCCCGTCTCTTCGAAGCCGCTGAGCACCTTGTAGGCCGTCGAGAAGCCGCCACGGACGCCCTCGTTGACGACGGCACCTCGGGTGACGACGCCGTGCCGTTCGAGCAGGATCTCGGCCGTCGCGGCGGCCCGGACGGTGCCGTCGGGTTCGGCCAGGGGCAGCAGCGACCAGCGTCCGCCCACCGTCGGCGGGCCCGCCTGGCGCGGCATGGCGACCCGGCCGCGGCTGCGGTACGACGAGCGCGACCGCGTCGGGGTGCGCGGCCTCGGCGTGCGACCGCCGCCGACCTGGGTGCGCAGGGGAGCGAAGGTGTCGTTGGTGATCTGCCCCGCCCAGACGAGCTGCCAGATGGCGGTGACGAGCGAGTCGTCGTCGGTGCTGCCGACGGCGTCGGAGAGCTGCCGGAAGAAGTACGCCCCGCCGCCGGCCAGGGCGGCGAGCACCTCGCGTTGCAGGTCGTCGGTCTCGGCTGCGGACGGTTCGGGCAGGGTGACCTGGGCGCCGTCGGCGAGGTGCAGGCTGACCCAGCCGTCGTTGCCGGGCAGGGTGCCGGTGCCCGACCAGATGACGTCGCCGGTGGCGGTGAGCTCGTCGAGCATCGACGGGTTGTAGTCGGTCACGCGGGCCGGCAGGATCAGGGACTCCCACGCCGAGGCGGGCAGCGAGACCCCGCTGAGCTGATCGACGACCTGCACCACGCCGTCGAGGCCCCGTAGCCCCGAACCCTTGAGCCCGGTGGCGACGTGCTGCCAGGCGGGAAGGAAGCGTCCGAGCGTCTCGGGGGCGACGGGTTCGACCTCGTGCCGCAGGGCGGCCAGCGACTTGCCGCGGAGGCGACGCAGCACCTCGGAGTCGCACCACTCGCTGCCCTGCTGCCGGGGCCGGAACTCACCCTCGACGACGCGACGCTGGGTGGCGAGCTTGCGCAGGGTGTCCATCACGACGGCGGTGCCGAGGCCGAGACGGTCGGCGACCATGGCGGGGGTGAAGGGCCCGTGGGTGCGGGCGAACCGGCCGATCAGGTCGCCCAGCGGGTCGTCGACCGGTTCGACGAACGCGGTCGGCACGCCGATCGGCAGGGCGACGCCGAGGGCGTCCCGAAGGCGCGAGGCGTCCTCGATGCCGGCCCACCGCACGGTGCCGGCGTGGGTGAAGCGCAGGACGCGGTTCGACCAGGCGAGATCGGTCAGGGCGGTCTCGAGCGCGCGGTGCGCGTCGTCGCGGGCGGCGACGTCGCCGGCGACGAGGGTCGCCGCGAGCCAGCTGCGGTCGATGATCTCGTCGGTGGTCAGCGGGCCGAGCAGGCGCAGCAGGTCGACGACGCCCTCGATGTCGCGGGCGCGGCGGTCGGGGGCGAGGCGCTGCAGTTCGAGTTCGTGCTGGTCGATGACGTCGGCGTCGAGCAGCTCGCGCAGCTCGGCCCGGCCGAGCAGCTCTTGCAGCAGGCTCGAGTCGAGCGACAGGGCCGCCGCACGCCGCTCGGCGAGGGGCGAGTCGCCCTCGTACATGAAGGCGGCGACGTAGCCGAAGAGCAGCGACCGGGCGAAGGGCGAGGGCACCTCGGTCTCGGTCTCGACGATGCGCACGGTGCGGCTCGCGAGGTCGCGGGTGAGGCTCATCAGGGCCGGCAGGTCGTACACGTCTTGCAGCACCTCGCGGACGGCCTCGAGCACGATCGGGAACTGTGGGTACTTGCGGGCGACGTCGAGCAGCTGCGACGACCGCTGGCGTTGCTGCCAGAGCGGCGACCGCTTGCCGGGGTTGTACCGGGGCAGCAGCAGCGCCCGGGCGGCGCACTCGCGGAAGCGCGACGAGAACAGGGCGGAGCCGCCGACCTCTTCGGTGACGATCTCGTCGAGGTCGTCGAGCTCGAACGAGAACAACTCGGCCCCGGGAGGCTCGGCGTCGGTGTCGGGGATGCGCACGACGATGCCGTCGTCGGCGGCCATCGCGCCTCCGTCCACCCCGAGCTGGTCGCGGATGCGCGCCGAGACCGCCAGGGCCCACGGAGCGTGCACCTGCATGCCGTACGGCGAGTGCAGGATCAGGCGCCAGTCGCCGAGCTCGTCGCGGAAGCGCTCGACCACGAGGGTGGTGTCGGTCGGCACGTACGACGTGGCGGCCTTCTGCTCGGCGAGGAACGCGATGAGGTTGCGTGCCGCCCGTTCGTCGAGGCCGCCGGCCGCGACGCGGGTGGTGGCGTCGGCCTCGCTCGAGTTCGACAGTTCGCGGATGTAGCCGCCGATGGCTTTGCCGAGCTCGGCGGGGCGCCCGATGCCGTCGCCCTTCCAGAAGGGCACACGACCGGGCTGGCCGTAGGCCGGCGAGACGAGCACGCGGTCGTGGGTGATGTCCTCGATGCGCCAGCTCGTCGCCCCGAGGGCGAAGACGTCGCCGACCCGGGACTCGTAGACCATCTCTTCGTCGAGCTCGCCGACGCGGGCGGCCTTCTCGCCGACCATGAACACGCCGAAGAGGCCCCGGTCGGGGATGGTGCCGCCGCTCGTCACGGCGAGGCGTTGGGCGCCGGGGCGGCCGGTCAGCGTGCCGTGGACGCGGTCCCAGACAATGCGGGGCCGCAGTTCGGCGAACTCGTCGGACGGGTACTTGCCGCTGAGCAGGTCGAGGGTGGCGTCGAAGGCGGAGCGGGGCAGGGTGGCGAAGGGGGCGCTGCGACGCACGGTGTCGAACCAGGCGTCGGCGTCGAGTTCGTCGAGGGCGACGGCCGCGACGGTCTGCTGGGCCAGCACGTCGAGGGGGTTGGTCGGCACGCGCAGCTCTTCGATGAGCCCGGCGACCATGCGCTCGGCGGCGACGGCGGAGTGGATCAGGTCGGCCCGGTGCTTGGGGAACAGCACGCCCCGTGAGGTCTCGCCGACCTGGTGCCCGGCGCGGCCGACGCGCTGCAGCCCGCTGGCGACGGAGGGCGGCGACTCGACCTGGATGACCAGGTCGACCGCACCCATGTCGATGCCGAGCTCGAGCGAGCTCGTGGCGACGACGCAGCGCAGCCGGCCGCTCTTGAGGTCGTCCTCGATCAGGGCGCGTTGGTCTTTCGACACCGACCCGTGGTGGGCACGGGCGAGCAGGGGGTCGCTGCCCGCGGTCTGCCCCGACCCGCCCATGAGCTGGGCCGGTGCCCCGCCTCCGACGGCCGGGTTGCGCGGCGCGGCGGGTGCCGGGGCGAAGGGGTCGACGGTGTCGGCGGCCGAGTCGTCGCCGACGGTACCGGCCGTGACCAGCTCGCCCCGCGCCTCCTCGGTCGCGCGCACGGCGGCCTCGAGGTCGCCGCCCTGGCGTTCGATCCAGATGTCGTTGAGGCGGGCCGTGAGGCGTTCGGCCAGGCGACGCGAGTTCGAGAAGACGATGGTCGAGCGGTGCGCGGCGATCAGGTCGACGATGCCCTCTTCGACGTGCGGCCAGATGGAGCCCTGCGGTGCGGCGCCGGCGGCCGACCCTTCGAGCGGGGCGGCGGTGCCGAGCTCGGTCATGTCGTCGACGGGCACGACGACGCGCAGGTCGAACTTCTTGTCGGCGCGCGGGTTGACGATGGTGACGGGTGCCGGCCCGGCCAGGAATCGGGCGACCTCTTCGGGCGGGCGCACGGTCGCGCTGAGGCCGATGCGCTGGGCCGGCTTGTCGAGCAGGGCGTCGAGGCGCTCGAGCGAGAGGGCGAGGTGGGCGCCGCGTTTGGTGGAGGCGACGGCGTGGACCTCGTCGATGATGACGGTCTGCACGCCCTTGAGGGTCTCGCGCGCCTGCGAGGTGAGCATGAGGTAGAGCGACTCGGGCGTCGTGATGAGGATGTCGGTCGGGGTGCGGGCGAGCCGGCCGCGGTCGCTCGAGCTCGTGTCGCCCGAGCGCACGCCCACCGTGATGTCGGGAGCCTCGGTGCCCAGGCGGCGGGCGGTCTGGGTGATGCCCACGAGCGGCGAGCGGAGGTTGCGCTCGACGTCGACGCCGAGCGCCTTGAGCGGAGAGATGTAGAGCACGCGGGTGCGGTGCAGCTTCTCGTCGGGCGGGGGCGACGAGGCCAGCGAGTCGATCGACCAGAGGAACGAGGCGAGCGTCTTGCCCGAGCCGGTCGGCGCGATGACGAGGGCGTGGTCGCCTTGGCTGATGGCCGTCCAAGCGCCCTCTTGCGCCCGGGTCGGCGCGGCGAAGGCCCCCCGGAACCACTCGCGGGTCGCGGGGGAGAAACGGTCGAGCACGTCGGTCATCGCTGCCATCCTGCTCTGCACCACCGACATTCCGCCGGGGGGTCAGCCCAGCACGGTGGCCTCGCCCCGGCGTCCTGAGCGCGCGGCGAACGCATCCAGCGCCTCGAGGACCTCGTCCGCCCGCCAGATCGTGCCCATCTTGTACTCGGCCTTCTGCTTCAGTACTCCGGATTCGACCAGCCGTCGGAGCAGGGGGTAGACGTTGCTCGGGGTGAGCGAGAGCCGCGAAGCGGCCGTCGTGGCGTCGAGGACGGGTTGGTGGACGAGCAGGTCGAGCAGGCGCCAGACCGAGGAGTCGCGTCGTGCGGTCACGCGGGCAGACCAGGACGCTCGGACGTCGTGGAGGTCGTCGACGAGCGTCCGGGCGTTCGCGACCGCCCGGAGGGACGCTTCGGCCGTCAACCGCACGATCGGGTCGAGCTCGCCCGCGCGGTAGGCCTTCAAGGCCCGGTGGTAGGCGTCGACGTCGGTCAGCAGACCCGCCGAGACCGGCACCGTCACGGACCGTGTGACCCCCTTGGACCGCAGCATCGCCTGGGTCAGGGATCGCCCCGTCCGACCGTTGCCGTCGGTGAACGGGTGGATGGTCTCGAACTGGGCGTGGGTCACGGCGGTCTGGACGAGGACGGGTAGGTCGTCGCGTCGTGCGAACGTCAGGCAGTCGTCGAGCAGGCCCGGGACCCGTTCGCTGACGGGGGCGACGAACTCGGCGCCGACGGGGCTGGCGCTGCTGCGGCCGATCCAGACCTGCTCGGTCCGAAGGGCGCCGGGCGTGTGCCGCGCGTCCGACGCCATCAGCGTGGCGTGCATCGTGAGGACGGAGGCGCGGGTCAACTCGTCGGCCAGGTCGATCGCCGCCGACACGGCCCGCGTGTTCGCCGCGATCAGGGTCGCGTTGCGCTTGCGTTCGTCCCCGAGTTCGGCAGAGAACACGGATCGGGCGTTCGCGGTCAGGTTCTCGATGCGCGACGAGGCGACGGCCTCGCTGCGCAGCAGGAGCGGGGCGAAGGCCGCCACCTCGCCGCCGAGGGTGGCATCGAAGCGGGTCAGTTCGAGAGAGGCGTCCTCGGCGAGAGCGGCGACCTCGGGAGACGGAGAGGGGTCGAGTGCGCCGATCAGTGGGGGCACCGCCGCACGGAACACGGCCGGGCGGAACAGCTCGGTGCGCAGCCCGGCCGTCGGGCGCCCGGACGGCACCCACGCGACCTCCTCGTGGTCGAGTGGAGGCCAGATGGCGGTCACGACACCTCACAAGTCAGAATCCGGTCACATCGCTTTATGACTTACGATGCTAAGTCATAATCTCCCGTGTCGAGATTACGGTTCGAGGCCTCGCGGCGCAACGCTCGCCGGCCGTGTCGGCCGCCCCGGCTACGGTGGGCGCATGCCGAACCTGCTCCATCTCGACTCGTCCGCCGACCTCACCACGAGCCGCTCGCGCGCGATCACCGCGGCGTTCGCCGACGCCTGGCGCGACCTCGGCGCCGACCACACGGTCACCCGCCGAGACCTGCACGTCGACCCGCTGCCGCACCTGAGCGACAGTGCGTTGCACTGGCCGCCGCGCCTCCGTCAGCCGGGCGACGCCCCCGACCCCGCCCACGAGGCCCTGCAGCAGGCCCTCGTCGCCGAACTCGTCGCCGCCGACGTCGTGCTGATCGGTGCCCCGCTCTACAACTACTCGCTGCCCTCGACGCTCAAGGCCTGGGTCGACAACATCCACCTGCCCGGCGTCACCGCGCCCTTCGACGGCGACGACCAGCAGCCGATGCTCGGGCGACCCGCGGTCGTCGTGACCAGCCGCGGCGGCGTCTACGACGCGGGCACGCCCACGGCCGGCTGGGACCACGCCACCCCGGTCCTCGACATCGTCCTGGGGGCGACGCTCGGCATGCGCGTCGAGACGATCGCCACGAACCTCACGCTCAGCGACCGGCTCCCGATGCCCGAGGCGGCCCGCGAGCGGGCCACGCGCGAACTGCGAGAGGCGAAGGAGGCGGCGGTCGCCTCGGCCCGCCGCCTCGGCTGACCATGTCGTCGCGTCGACGAGGCGGCCGTCGGGCCGGGGCCGCGCGCCGGCTGAAGTCGATCGTCGCCCGCGTGTTCGGCATGCTGGCCGCGGCGCTCGCCATCATCGGCCTCGTGCGGCTGCTGCAGGGACAGGCCGGGTTCGGTGCCGCCTTCCTCTTCGCGGGCTTCGTCTCGGTCGTCGTGTCGTACGCCCTCGTGCGCAGCGTGAACGCGTCCCGACGCTGACCGCACCTGCGGCTGAGGCTGCGCCTGCATCTGCATCTGCATCTGCATCTGCATCTGGGTCACCCGTCGGGCGGCGTGGCTAGGCTCGACGACATGCAGAGCCGCACCCTCGGAACCCGTTCATCCTTCCTCGCCGACCGCCCCGTCTCGGTCATCGGCCTCGGCACCTGGCAGCTCGGTGCCGACTGGGGTGACGTCAGCGAGAGCGACGCGCTCGACGTGCTGGGCGCCTCCGTCGAGTCCGGGGTGACGTTCTTCGACACCGCCGACGTCTACGGTGACGGGCGCAGCGAGCAGATCATCGGCCGCTTCCGCGCGTCGAACCCCGACGTCCCTCTGACGGTCGCCACGAAGATGGGCCGCCGGCTCGACCAGGTGCCGTCGAACTACGTCCGCGACAACTTCGTGGCCTGGACCGACCGGTCACGCCGCAACCTCGGCGTCGACACCCTCGACCTCGTGCAGTTGCACTGCCCGCCCACCCCCGTCTTCGAGAGCGACGCCGTCTACGACGCCCTCGACGAGCTGGTCGAGAACGGGGCGATCCGCGCCTACGGCGTCAGCGTCGAAGAGACCGCACAGGCCCTGACCGCCATCGCCCGCCCGAACCTCTCGACCGTGCAGATCATCTTCAACGCGTTCCGTCTCAAGCCCCTCGACGAGGTGCTGCCGGCCGCGCGACGCGCCGGCGTCGGCATCATCGCCCGGGTCCCCCTCGCGAGCGGGCTGCTCTCGGGCAAGTACACGACCGAGACGACGTTCGCCGAGAACGACCACCGCACCTACAACCGGCACGGCGAGGCGTTCGACCAGGGCGAGACCTTCAGCGGCGTCGACTTCGAGCAGGGCGTCGCCGCCGCGCAGGAGTTCGCCGCGGCCGTCCCCGACGGAGTCACCGTGCCGCAGGCCGCCCTCGCCTGGATCGTCGAGCAGCCGGGCGTCAGCACGGTCATCCCCGGCGCGCGCAACGTCGCTCAGGCCACGGCGAACGCGGCGGCCGGAAGCGTCGGTGACCTCGCCGACGGGCTCGACAGCGAGGTCGTCCGCATCTACGACCAGTACTTCCGCGAGGCCGTCCACCCCCGCTGGTAGTCCGAGCGGGTCGACCCGGCCGGTTCCCGCTCGGTGTCGCCGAGCCGGGCCCGGCGGGGAACCCCGTCGGGTCAGCGCTCGCGCGGTGACACGAGTCGCCCGACCAGCGCGACGCCCGACCCGATGATCAGTCCGCCGACCACGTCGGACGTCCAGTGCGCCCCCACGTGGAGGCGCGACCACGAGACGGCGCCGGCCAGCGGCAACAGGGCTGCCGCGGCACCCGGCGACTCGATCGCCACACCCGTGACGAAGCCGGCGGCACAGGCCGCGTGGCCGGACGGGAACGACGCGGACAGCGGTTGGCTGCGCAGGCGTCGTTCGATCGGGACGTCGTCGATCAGCGGACGGTTGCCGCCGAAGATGCGCTTGCCGACGATGTTCGCCATGGCGCTCGCAAAGCCGAGCGACAGCGTGCCCCGCACGGCGGCGCGACGCTGGCCCACGAGGGCGAGGCCTGCGGCGACCGCGGCCCACAACAGCCCGTGGTCGGCGAAGTGGCTGAGACGGCTGAGGTTGCGGTCGACGACCGGCACCCCTCGGACCGAGTTGATGCGTTTGGCGGCCCGGCGGTCGGCGCGCAGCACCCAGGCGGGCAGGACCTGACGGGGAGTCTCGGAAGGCAGTGGCAGCAGGGGCACGCGACCACCGTATCTTTCCCCGGGGGCCGCGCCGCGCCTCCTCGGCTCGGCTCGGCGTGCTGCGACCCGCGACGTCGCTCCGGGCAGGGGTACAAGCTGGGCCGGCGCACCCCGGCCGCCGCGTACACCGGGGGACATGGCAGACAACATGTACACCCCGCAGAACCCCGTCACCCAGTACCCGCAGCCGCCCTTCGAGCACCAGCAGCAGAGCGCTCCCGGCGACGTCCACGCCATGAAGCCCGAGCCCGACCACGGCGAGACCAGCTACGTCGGCAGCGGTCGCCTCGCCGGCCGCAAGGCCCTCGTCACCGGTGCCGACAGCGGCATCGGTCGCGCCACGGCCATCGCCTTCGCCCGCGAGGGAGCAGGCGTCGCGCTGAGCTACCTCGCCGAGGAGCAGTCGCAGGCCGAAGAGGTCGCCGCGCTCGTCCGAGACGCCGGTCGCACCGCCGTCCTGCTGCCCGGTGACCTGCAGGTCGAGCAGACCAACGCGGACATCGTCGAGAAGACCGTCGCCGAGCTGGGCGGCCTCGACATCCTGGCGATCATCGCCGGCGTCATGCCGACCGTCAGCAGCATCGACGACTTCGAGACCGAGACGCTCGACCACGTCCTCAAGGCCAACATCTACCCGCTGTTCTGGCTGACCAAGGCCGCCTCGAAGCACCTGAAGCCGGGGGCGTCGATCATCACGACCTCGTCGATCCAGGGCTTCCAGCCGTCGCCCGACCTCGCCGAGTACGCCGTGTCGAAGGCCGGCATCGCGAACTGGACCCGCGCCATGGCCCAGCAGCTCGCCGAGCGCGGCATCCGCGTCAACGGCGTCGCGCCCGGCCCCGTGTGGACGCCGCTGCAGCCCGCGTTCGTGCCGAACGAGAAGATCGAGAGCTTCGGCTCGGAGGCCGCCTACGGTCGCCCCGGCCAGGCCGTCGAGCTGGCCCCGTCGTTCGTGTTCCTGGCCAGCCAGGAGTCGAGCTACATCAGCGGTGAGACCATCGCCGTGACGGGTGGCACGCCGATCCACTAGATCGCCGACCCACCCTCGAGGACGCCGTCGAGTGGACCGGACACCGTCGAACACCTCGGTGCCCCGTTCGCCGGGCGGCGTTCTCGTGCGCCGGGCGGGCCCGGCTCAGGGGTGCCGGACGCCCTCGCCCGCGATCACGGCACGGTACCCCTCGCGGAAGGTCGGATACGCGAAGTCGAACCCGGAGCCGCGCAGTCGCGCGTTCGACAACCGCTTGTCGCCGCCCGCCTGACGGCCCCGAGGAGGCGCGCTCGGCGGCACGGGCACCCCCAGTTCGTCGGCCACGAACGTCAGCACGTCGTCGAGCCTCGACGGCTCGTCGTCGACCCCCACGTACAGGACGTCGGTCGGCTCCGGGGTGGTGGTGAGGTGCACGATCGCGGTCGCCGCGTCGTCCCGGTGGATGCGGTTCGTGTGCGGCGAGCTGCCCGCCGGCTCGGCCAGTCTCGCCTCGCCGTCGCGGACCTGGGTGATGAGTCGTTCCCTGCCCGGACCGTAGATGCCGCCGAGGCGGAGCACGACGCCGTCGGGCCGACGTTCGTGCAGCAGGGCCTCGGCCTCGAGGATCACCTCGGCCGTCGGTGAGGCCCCCGTCGCCGGAGTCGCCTCGTCGACGACGCTGCCGTCGTCGACGTCGTACACGGCGGTCGACGAGACGAACAGCACCCGGGCGTCGACCGCCCCGGCCTCGTCGAGTGCGTCGAGGACGGTGCGCAGACCGTCGACGTAGGACGCCCGGTAGGTGGCAACGTCGCGCGACCCGGCCGAGAGGGCGACGACGACGACCTCGGTGTCGGCGGGGAGCGTGGGGCGGGTGGTGCTCAGGTCGATCGAGACGCCCTCGATCGAGGCCGGGAGCTTGCCTGCCGAGCGGCGGAGGCCGAGGACGCGGTGCCCGAGGGCGACGAACCGCAGGGCGGCCTCGGTGCCGAGGTCGCCGCAACCGGCGAGGACGACGGTCATCGGGTCACCTCGTCGTCGGCTGCGGTCGGTGCGTCGGCGAACCGGTCGGTCGCCGCGATCAGCGCGTCGAGGATGCCAGGCTCGTCGAACGCGTGCCCGGCGTCGTCGACCAGGACGAACTCGGCGTCGGGCAGGGCCGCGTGCAGGTCGAAGGCCGTGGTCGCCGGAGTGCACAGGTCGTAGCGACCCTGCACGATGACCGTCGGGATGTGCGCGACGAGGTGCGCGTCACGGATGAGCTGGCCCTCGTCGAGGAAGCCGCGGTGGACGAAGTAGTGGTTCTCGATGCGGGCGAAGGCCAGGGAGAACGCCGGGTCGGAGTACCGCTCGACCAGGTCGGGTCGGGGCAGCAGGGTGATCGCCGAGGCCTCCCACGACGACCACGCGACGGCGGCCGGCCCGTGCACGGCCGGGTCGGGGTCGGCGAGCAGACGCGAATAGGCCTCGATCAGTCCGCCCGGTCGGCGTTCGTCGACCGGCACCGGGGCGAGGTAGCCCTGCCACCGGTCGGGCAGCACGTTCGACGCCGGACCCTCGTAGAACCAGTCGAGCTCGCTCTGTCGCAGCGTGAAGATGCCGCGCAGCACGAGCTCGGTGACCCGGTCGGGATGGGTCTCGGCGTAGGCGAGCGCCAGGGTCGACCCCCACGAGCCGCCGAACACCTGCCAGCGGTCGATGCCCAGGTGCTCGCGCAACGTCTCGAGGTCGGCCACGAGGTGCGGCGTCGTGTTCGTCGAGAGGTCGGTGCCGAAGGTGCCCGCGTGCGGCGTGCTGCGTCCCGCCCCGCGCTGGTCGAGCAGCACGATGCGGTACCTCCGCGGGTCGAACAGGCGGCGGTGCGCGGGCGACGACCCACTGCCGGGCCCGCCGTGCAGGAAGACCACCGGCTTGCCGTCGGGGTCTCCGCATTCCTCCCACCAGACGTGCTGGCCGTCACCGACGTCGAGCAGGCCGGAGTCGTACGGTTCGATCTCGGGGTAGAGCGGGGGCATGCCGACGAGCGTAGCCGTGGGTGCCGACACCGGCAGGGGAGGCGCGGCGCCTGTGGGGGGCGACCCGCGCCTCCTCGTCCGGGGACGAGCCGTCGACCGAAGGACGGCGGTCGCCGGACTCAGAGAAGGGCGACGGTCAGATCGTCCTCGACGCCGTCGAACCACCGGTCGAGCACCGCCCGGAACGCGGGCTCGGACGGGTCGGCCCGGCCGAAGAGGGTCATCGACGACCGCAGCTTGAGGGCGTCGATCCCGCCCATCAGGTCGTCGACGCTCGCTGCGTCCGCTGCTGCGGCCAGACCCGCCGCCTCCCGCAGCCGCGGGCCGAGGACGGGGTGCGCGAGGTAGGCCCGCGCCTCGTCGAGCGAACGGATCGCGTAGGTGCGATCCATGCCGCTGCGGCCGAGGCCGGCGATCTGCGGGAAGACGAACCACATCCAGTGCGACGACTTCCGCCCCCGGCGCAGCTCGGCGAGGGCCCGGTCGTGGGTGCCGCCGGCGTCCTGCGCGTCGACGAACCGGTCGAGGTCGAAGGGGTCGCTCATCGACCCGTTCTACGCCTCGTGGGTCGGGTCGTCGCCCCCTGGCGCGGCTGCGGATGACGGCGCTAGTCTGGTCGGCTGCCCTGCCGGGCGGCGGACGACGTCCCCGCCTCGACCCCGGAGCCCCCGTGACCGACATCGTGATCGACGAACTCGTCGTTCCCCGCACGCTCGAGCCCCGTCCCGCCGCCGACCGCGACGCAGACGCGGACACCGCCCCCGACCGCGCCGACCGCGCCGCGCGCGTCGCCGCCTACGTCGAGGCGATCGCCCTCGAGAACGCCGTCCAGACCGAGGTGCTCGGTTTCGGCGACCTCGACTTCGCTCCGGCCGAACAGCTGCCGCAGTGGCACGACCCGTTCACGCCGCGGCGACTGTTCGTGGTGCGGGCCGCGGGCCGCATCGTCGGCCAGGCCACCTACGAGACGCTCGCCGACCCGGCGGTCACGACCTGCTGGCTCTGGGTCGCCGTCGCCCCCGAGCACCGCCGCCGGGGCCTCGGCACGGCCCTGCTCGACCACCTCGAGGCCGTCGCCCGCGCCGCCGGCCGCACCGACGCGATCGCCTTCGTGGCCTCCGGCCAGGGCGTCGCCTCGGGCCAGGACGTGGCGTCCGGCCAGGGCGGGGCCTCGGGCCAGGGCGCCACCGCAAGCCAGGGCGCCACCGCAGGCTCGGCCCCCGCGACCGCCCCGGCCGACCGCCTCGAGGCCTCGACCGGTCACGGCTGGGTGCCCCGCGCCTCCTCGGAGGTCCGGTTCGCGCTCTCGCGCGGCTACGCGCTCGGCCAGGTCGAGCGCATCAGCCGCCTGCCGCTGCCGGTGGACGAGGAGGCGCTGGCCGCGATCCGCTCCGAGGCGCTCGCCGCGGCGGGGGACGAGTACCGCGTCCACACCTGGTCGGGCCCCACTCCCCGGCGCTGGCAGTCCGACGTCGCGGCCATGGCGACCGCCCTGAGCACCGACGCGCCGATGGGCGACGTGCCCGAGCCGGAGGACGTCTGGACCGTCGAACGCCTCGTCGAAGCCGAGCAGCGACGGGCCACGAGCGGGCGTGCCTCGCTGACCGCGGCGGTCGAGCACGTGCCGACGGGCCGCCTCGTCGCGTGCTCCGACCTCGCGGTGCCCGACGACGCGGCGCGGCCAGCGATGCAGCAGATGACCCTCGTGCGGCGGGAGCACCGCGGGCACCGGCTGGGCTGGCTGGTGAAGGTCGCGAACCTCGACCGGTTGGCCGTGGAGAAGCCGGGCCGGCCGGCCGTGCTGACGTTCAACGCCGAGGAGAACCGTCCCATGCTCGCCGTCAACGAAGCCGTCGGGTTCGTGCCGATCGGCGTCGAAGGGGTGTGGCACCGGCCGCTCTGAGTTGCGGCGCCGGGCTGACAGGCGGCGCGGCTCCCCGGGGTGCCGGAACCGGAATCGGACCAGCCGCTCGGGTCGGCGTGTGCCGAACCCGACCGGTGGCGAGCCCCTGGCGTGCCGAACCCGACCGGCAGCACGCCCCTGGCGTGCCGAACCCGACCGGCAGCACGCCCCTGGGTGTGCACAACCCGACATCGCCGCGACGACGCGCCGCTCATGTCCGCCGTCGCCCGGCGTGTCGAAGTCCGGTTGTCGCGATTTGCACACCGAGACGGTGATACCGGGGCAGGGGCAGGGGCAGGGGCAGGGGCAGGGCCGCGACGCGGGGGAGCAGGCGGCTCAGGCGACGAAGTCGGCGCTGACCTCGGCGGAGACCTCGATGTCGTCGGGGTGCAGGTCGAACGTGACGGGGCCGCCCGACGAGAACGTCGCGACGGCACGGGCCAGGCCGAAGGGGCTGCCGCCGCCCGGTGCCCCCGGTCGCAGCCCCGGCTCGAACACCGACTGTAGCGTCGGCTGCCCGAGCCCGAGCGCCTCGGCGTAGTCGCCGGCCCGGGTGACGGCGTCGGCGATCGCGGCGACCCTCACGGCCGTCTCGACCTCGGGTCGGCGGGCGTGGCTGAGCGACCACTCGATCCATTCGACGGTCACGCCCGGTTCGAGGGCGACGTCGCCCACCCACGACGCCAGCGCCCCGAAGTCGCTGAACCGCACGTCGACGGCGGCCCGGGTGCGGAACCGCACCCTCGAGGAGGCGCGGGTCGAGTCGCCCCCGTCACCCCGGTCGGTCGCCGCCTCGGTCTCGACCGCGACCGTGACGCTCTGGGCGCTCCACCAGGTGGCTGCCTCTTGGCGGCGCCAGGCCGTCGCCTGCTCGGCGAGGCGGGAGTGCACGGCGGCGGTGTCGCGGACGACCTTCTCGCGGTCGTCACCGTCGAAGCCCACGGTGAGGTGGACGACACCGCGCTCGGCACGGTGGCGGTGGGTGGCGGAACCGGACACCGAGAGCGTCGCCATCGCGCGCCTCCTTCGTTCGTCGGGGGTGAGGGGCCGGGGCGGGCCGCGGATCAGTCGGTGGAGTCGGCGCCGGCGACCGACACGGGTGCGTCGGCGTCGACGACCGGGGCGGCGGTCACGCGGCCGATGAACGCGTTGAGATCGTCGAGCTCTTCTTGCGAGATGCCGTGGGCCAGCCCCGGGTACACGGTCTGTTCGGCGTCGGCGTGCGCCTCGAGCCAGGCCGAGGTGCGCTCGACGGCGTCGGCGGGGATGATCTGGTCGACGTCGCCGCGACCGTAGAAGACCGACGGGCGGACGGCCGCCACGGCGTCGTCCCGTGCGGCTGCGCGCTCGAGCGTGGCGTCGTCACCTGCGGCGGGGACCACGAACCCGGCGAGCACGGCGGCGAACGCGAACCGCTCGGGCGCGTGCCGCACCAGCTGCAGCGAGAGCGAACCGCCTTGCGAGAAGCCGAGCAGGCTAACGCTCGGGTGAGCGGTCGCCAGGGAGTCGAGCCAGGCGAGCACGGCGTCGGCCGCGTCGTCGACGGCACCCGGGTCGGGCGCACCGGGCGTCGAGAGCGGGTACCACGAGAAGCCGTCACCGTGAGGCAGAGGTGCCCGCAGCGACGCCGCCACGAAGTGCTGCGGCAGGTAGGGAGCGAGGCCGATCAGGTCGCCCTCGTGCGAGCCCACGCCGTGCAGCAGCACGAGCAGTGGCCGCCCGTCGCGCTCGGCCTCGACGGCGGACCACTGGACGAGGGACGGGTCGATCTGCACCATGGGCCGAGCCTAGCGACGGGTGGCGACATCGGGGCCGGTGCTGTTCGCCCGTAGCGTCACGTCACGCGATCGGGCCGTCGAGCCGGTAAGAATGGGCCATGAGCTCCGTGCGGACACCCGACCCCGACCCCAATCCCGGCTGGCTCTCGGAGGACGAGCTCTTCCAGGCGCGGCAGCACCTGCCGATCCTCTACGTCGAGGCCGTGCCCGTGCGCACCGACGGCATGGGGGTCGTGACCGAGGTCGGAGTGCTGCTCCGCGCCTCCGACGAGGGGTCGATCTCGCGCATGCTCGTCTCGGGCCGGGTGATGTACGGCGAGAGCCTGCGCACCGCCCTGTTCCGTCACCTCGAGAAAGACCTCGGGCCGATGGCCTTCCCGCAGCTGCCGCCGTCGCCGGTGCCGTTCCAGGTCGCCGAGTACTTCCCGCTGCCCGGCTCGTCGGTCTACACCGACCCCCGTCAGCACGCCGTGTCGCTCGCCTACGTGGTGCCCGTGACCGGCACCTGCGACCCGCGGCAGGACGCCCTCGAGCTCACCTGGCTGACGCCGCACCAGGCCGCCTCCGACGAGGTCGCCGCCGAGATGGAGGGCGGCCGCGGCACCCTGCTGCGCAGCGCCCTCGCCTCCGTCGGCGCCCTGCACTAGCCCCGGCGCGCAACACCCCCGAACCGGCGCGACACCCTCGGATCGCGGGGTGTCACGCCGGTTCGGGGGTGTCGCCCGGCACTCCTCCACAGGCGAGGAGGCGCGGCTCGCGTTCCTCGCGGCGCTCGGCCAAGCTGAACCGATGCGTGACATGTCAGGACTGCTCATCCGTCGTTCCCGGCTCGTCGACGACGGCGTGGATGCCTCGTCCATCGAGCGGGACGCGCGACGTGGCCTCGCGGTGCGGCTCGCCGCCGGCGTCTACGTCCGGGCGGACGACTGGCGGTCGCTCGACGCCGCGTCGAAGCACACCGCCCGCGTGCACGCGGTGCTGCCCCGGCTCGGACCGCACGCCGTCGTCTCGCACGAGTCTGCCCTCGCCGTTCGGGGGTTTCCGCTGCTGGGTGAGTGGCCTCGAGCGGGTGCACGTCGTGGCACGACAGCGCGCTCGCGACAAGGTGACCGGGTCGGTTCACCAACACGCGGCGCCCCTCGGCGACGGCGAGATCGACACGGTCGACGGGTTGCCGGTGGTGGGTGCCGCCCGCGCGGCCATCGACAGCGTGCGCCGGCATGATCTGCGCGGGGCCACCGTCGTGCTGGACCACGGGCTGCACGTGGGGGCGTACGACCGGGCCGCGCTCGAGGCCGCACTGGCCGCCCGGCCCGGGGTGCCCGGGCGTCGACGGGCGGCGGTCGCGGTCGCCTTCGCTGACGAGCGGTCCGAGTCGCCGGGCGAGTCGCTGAGCCGGGCGGGCATGAGGGCTGCGGGGCTCGCGGGGCCCGAGTTGCAGGCCCGGTTCCCGGTGACGGGCCCCCTCGTCGGCTTCGCGGACTTCTGGTGGCCGCAGTTCGGCGTCATCGGCGAGTTCGACGGCGAGGTGAAGTACCGCGACGAACGGATGCGGGCCGGGCGCAGTCCCGAGCAGGTCGTGATCGACGAGAAGCGGCGCGAGGACGATCTGCGGGCGCTGCCCGGCGTGCGCACGGTCGTCCGGTGGACCTGGGGCGACGCCCTGCGCGCCGAGCCCATGGTGCGGGCCCTCGCCCGTGCCGGGGTGCGCTGATGTGGGTGGCAGCGCAACACCCCCGAACCGGCGTCACACCCTCGGATCAGAGGGTGTCACGCCGGTTCGGGGGTGTGGCAGCGGGTCGGGTCAGCGACCGCCGCGCTGGCCGCCGCCGGTGCGGGCCTTGCCGCCGACGAGGCCGCCGACCTTGAGCGAGCCGGGACGGCCGCCCTCGGACGAGGCGCGGCGTCCGCCGCTGCGCTGGCCGCCGTCACGCTGGCCGCCCTCGCGCGAGCCGCCGAGCGACGCGGCGAACTCGGCCTGGTCGTTGCGGACCGCGTTGGTGCGGCTCTGGCCGCCGTCGCTCTGGGTGCCGCTGCTCTGGGCGCGGCGACCGGTCTGGCGGGTGCCACGGGTCTCGTCACGAGCACCGTCACGCGCGCCACGGGCGTCGTCACGGACGGGCGTGGACGAACCGCGGCCCGACTCGGTCGAGTAGAAGGTCGAGGCGCCACCGCGGGGGGCGGCGTCGCGACGCGCACCTCCGTCGCGGCCACCCTGGCGGCCGCCGTCACGCGAGCCACCCGAGCGACCCGCACCGGCACCGGCGCGACCGGCGTCGGAACCGCGACCCGCGCCTCCCTGGCTGGGGCGACCCGAACGGTCCTGACGGGCGATGGGGTTGCCCTGCGAGTCCTGACGGGCGGCGCGCTTGCGCTGGGCGTTGGCGCCCTGCGAGCGTCCGCCGCCACCCTGCTGCTGCTGGACGGCAGCCTTGGGCGAGGGCTTGACGTAGGCCGCGACCTGGCCGACGAGGGCGTCGACCTCGGGCGAGTTCGGCGTCACGGAGGTGATGGTCGGGCGGATGTCGGCCTTCTTCATCAGCTGGGCGACGTCGCGCTTCTGGCTGGGGATGACGAGGGTGACGACGTCGCCCTCGGCTCCGGCGCGGGCCGTGCGGCCCGAGCGGTGCAGGTACGCCTTGTGCTCGGTCGGCGGGTCGACGTGGATGACGAGCTCGATGTCGTCGACGTGCACGCCTCGGGCGGCGACGTCGGTGGCGACGAGCACGCGGGCCGAGCCGTCCTGGAAGGCGGCGAGGTTGCGGTCACGTTGCGGCTGCGACAGGTTGCCGTGCAGGTCGACGGCGGGGATGCCGGACTCGGTCAGCTTCTTCGCGAGCTTCTTGGCGTGGTGCTTGGTGCGCATGAAGAGGATGCGACGGCCCTGGCCGCCGGCGAGCTTCTGGATCAGCGCGTTCTTGCTGTCGACGTCGGGCGTCTCGAAGACGTGGTGGGTCATCTTGGCGACGGGCGAGTTGGCCTCGTCGACCGAGTGCAGCACCTCGTTGTGGAGGAACTGCTTGACCAGCTTGTCCACGCCGTTGTCGAGGGTGGCGCTGAAGAGGAGGCGCTGGCCGTCGTTCGGGGTGGCCTTGAGGATGCGCGTGACGCCGGGCAGGAAGCCCAGGTCGGCCATGTGGTCGGCCTCGTCGAGCACGGTGATCTCGATGGCGTCGAGCTTGACGAAGCCCTGCTTCATCAGGTCTTCGAGGCGGCCGGGGCAGGCGATGATGATGTCGACGCCGGCCTTGAGGGCCTGCACCTGACGGTTCTGCGAGACGCCGCCGAAGATGGTGGTGGTGCGCATGCCGTAGGCCTCGGCGAGCGGGGCGAGCACGGCGTCGATCTGCGTGGCGAGCTCGCGGGTGGGGGCGAGGACCAGGCCGAGGGGGCGACCGGCGCGGCGGTTGCCGCCGGCCAGCTTGCCGCCGAGGCGCGCGGCCATGGGGATGGAGAAGGCGAGGGTCTTGCCCGAGCCGGTCTTGCCGCGGCCGAGGACGTCGCGTCCGCCGAGGGTGTCGGGCAGCGTGTCGACCTGGATCGGGAAGGCGGTGGTCTTGCCTTCCGCGGCGAGGGACTTCACGATCGGGGCGGGCACGCCCAGCGAGCTGAAGGTGACGGTGTCGGCCGCCTCGTCGACGGTCGTGGCGTCGGTGTTCTCGGTGTCGAGGGTGTTCGTTGACATGTGGTGCACCTTTCGGGGCATCGGTGTCGAGCCGGGCCGAGGCTGCCTGGCCGCCTGCTGGTGCGAGGGCACGTCGGGGACGTGCTCGCACGAGGGCGGGGCAGTGCCGGGAGAACGGCTGTCGTAGCCGGGCTCGAGGTGTGGCGACGGTGCAGGTGTGCACGATCGTTTCGCCGCAGAGTGAGCTTCGCGCGCCTGCTGTTCTGCCTGGGTGTGTGCCAGGGCGGAGAGGCGGTGAGGGGCGTGCTACGACGCAGGGAGCCGATCGGACCGGCTCGCAAGTGACCCCAGCCTAGCGGCTGGGGCCGGAAAACGCGACGGGTGTGGTCTGCACGCCTGTGCGAGGGCGACGGCGGTGACGACTACAGCGTCGCGGTGGAGGTCGACACCGAGCCCAGGGGTTAGGTGCGCGTCCGTCCGCAGGGGCCGGTCAGACCGTGCGCCCGTACCGCTCGCCGACGGGGATCTCGACCGCGACCGTGTTGCCCGGCTGCGCGAGCGGGCAGGCCCAGGCCGGGTCGTAGGCACAGCTCGGGTTGTAGGCGAAGTTGAAGTCGAGCACGATCGTGCCGGGCTCGCCGCCGGCGCCGAGGTCGGCTCCCTTGACCGAGTCGATCAGGTAGCGCCCGCCGCCGTAGGTGCCGCCGGGCTTGCCTGCCAGCGCGTCCTTGATCGGGATGAACAGGCCGCCCGCGTACTGCGCCAGCTTCCACACGTCGAGGCTGCCGACGCCGGGCACGTCGACCACGCCGACGAGGTCGAAGAGCACGTCGCCGTCGGTGCCGGTCTCGACCACCATGCGTCGCGGTTCGGCCGGCTCGACCGCCACCTCGAAGCGCCATGCCGGGTCGTACGGCTTCGTCGGCAGGCCGGTGAAGTCGGGGCGGTCCTCGGGCAGCAGCGGAGTCGAGGGGTGCGTCGAGAACAGCTCGTCGCGGGTGCGTCGCCACAGGTCGTGGGCCGCCGCCAGGTCGGTCGCCTCGCGTATGTCACGGTAGAGCCCGTGGATCGTCCGCCGCCACGACGCGATGTCGAGCGCGCCCTGGGCGGGCGTCGGGCCGGTGGTCTCGGCAGGGGCGTCGGCTGTGGTGTCGGGGGTGGTCTCGCCGGTGGACGAGGAGGTGCGGGTCGGGTCGGTCACCTCTGCCACCGTACGCAGGCGGTCGCCCCGCCGCCCGTGGCTCCCTCACAGGCGGGTCGCCCGTCCACAGCGCCCCGTCCCGGCCGCGGCGATGGGCGCCCCGTGGCTACGCTCGCCCCATGACGACCGACACCACGACCACCGATCCCACCGTCACCCCGGCCGACCTCGCGCAGCTGCACCGCGCGATCGAGGTCGCGCAGCAGGCCCGTGACCACGGCAACCATCCCTTCGGCTCCCTGCTGCTCACGGCGGACGGAGAGGTCGTTGAGGCCGAGAACACGGTCGTCACCGAGGGCGACCCGACGGGCCACGCCGAGACGAACCTCGTCCGCCTCGTCGCGCAGCGGTTCGACAAGCCGACGCTGAAGGCCGCGACCCTCTACACGAGCACCGAGCCGTGCGCGATGTGTGCCGGAGCGATCCACTGGGCCGGCATCGGCCGGGTCGTCTACGCGCTCGCCGAGCAGCAGCTGCTCGGCATGGTCACCGAGCAAAAGGGCGAGTCGACGCTCGACCTGCCCTGCCGCGAGGTCTTCGCCCGTGGGGGAGGCGCGGTGTCCGTGTCGGGGCCGGCCCTGTTCGACGACGCCTCGGCCGTGCATGCCGGGTTCTGGAGCTGACGCCGGCTCCCGGTGCGGCGTGCTGCCGAGGTCAGACGTGCTTCGGGTGGGTCGGAGCCCCGCGCCAGCTCGGGGCCAGCGCCTTCATGCGCAGCGCGCGCCACTGCCACGTCGCCCAGAGCCCGGGCCAGAGCAGCAGGCCCAACGGCCCGGCGTGGAACTCGAGCCGGTCACGCAACAAGGTGTGGTCCGGGCCGTCCGGCACGACGGCCATCCGGTGGTTGATGCGCATCCGGGCGAACTGGCCGCTCGTGCCGCGACCGGTGTCACGCTGGATCCACGCACCGTCCCGTTCGTGCCAGTCGAGGTCGACGTGCGTGCTGCCGAGCGGCAGGACGCCGAGGATGCTCGCGGAGACCGGGTGCGCCTCCTCGGTCCAACGGTCGGGGAAGCCCGACGGCGACTCGGACCGGTAGACGACCAGCGGCTTCGTCACGGCGACCATCACCCGGGGGTCGCGCAGGGCGTCGGTCGCGACGTCGACGGGGCAGGCGAGGCGGAGTTTGAGCTGCACGTGCATGCCCCGATCCAACTCCCGCCGCCTGATCGGATGTCACGTCGCGTCACGCACGGGCGACGTCCGAGCGCGGCTGCCTACGCTGGTCCGATGAGTTCGCACGGCCAGCAGAAGTACCAGGTGAGGCTCGACCACGGCGTGGCCGGAGCCGCCCGCATCGCCCCCGGGGCGCACGTCGTCGTCGTGGTCGACGTGCTCGACGGGCACGGCACCCTGTCGCGGGACGAGACCGTGCGCGTCGTCGCCGCGCTGCCCGAGGTCGCGAGCGGGGCCGACGTCCTCGTCGTCACCGGCGCCAGTGCCGCGGCCGAGGTGGCCCGGCACGTGGTCGATCGTCAGACCCGAGAAGGAGACCGCGCCCTCGTCGCGATCGTCGCCGCGGGGGCGGTCGAAGCCGACGGGTTCCGGCCCGCCGTCGAGGACCAGCTCGCCGCCGGAGCGGTGGTCGACGCGCTCGCAGCGGTCGGCATCGACTTCTCGTCACCCGAGGCGGCCGTCGCCTGCGCCGCCGCCGGGGCGCTCGCCCGGGCCTCGTCGCACCTGCTGACGGCCTCGGCCTCGGCGACCGAGCTGGTCGCGACCGACCGGGGCGACGTGGTCGACGCGGCCCGCGCCTCCTCGTCCTCCGTGGCGGTCGTGGCCGTCGTCCGGGAGGGCTCCCGCGAGGAATTCATCCCCTCGGCGTAGCGTTGCGGCCAGAGCGACCCGAACGTCGCCCCGACCCGCAGGAGGAACCATGAAGGCAGTGCTCACCGACGGAACCGTCGTCGCCGAGGCCCCGAAAGACGAGCTGATCTCGATCGAGGGCAACTGGTACTTCCCGCCCGCGAGCGTGAACTCCGACCTGCTGACCGAGAGCCCCACCCAGTACCACTGCCCGTGGAAGGGCGACACCCAGTACTTCAGCGTGAAGTCGGGCGACGACCTGCTGCAGGACCGCGCCTGGAGCTACCCGACGCCGATCCCGACCTCGTTCGACCGCGTCGGCAAGGACTACTCGGGCTACGTCGCCTTCTGGAAGGACGTCTCGGTCGTCGACTGACCTGTCGTCGCCCGTCGTCCGTCGCCCGCGCGGGTCGGCCCCGTGCGGAGCCGCACCGCTCACGCCGCCACGAAATGAACAACCCGCCACGCGATCACGTGGCGGGTTGTTTACTTCGTGGCGGGGAGAGCATGTCGGGTGCCGGGTGCGGGGCGTCGGGCGGCACGCCGGGCTGGGTGACTGGACAGAGGCCGAGCGGGTCAGCGGGCTCGGGTGGTGGCCGAGCGGGCCGGACGGGGTGGCCGAGCGGAGCGGCCGATCAGCGTGCGCGACTCCGACCTCGGCCGAGGGAGGGTCAGGCGCGGGCGGCCCGGGCACGGTGTGCCCGCACCTTGGCGCGGTTGCCGCACCGCTGCATCGAGCACCAGCGGCGGCTGCCGGCGCGCGACTCGTCGAAGAAGACGAGCCCGCACGCCTCGTTCGTGCACCGACGGAGGCGCGAGTCCGGTCCGCCTCCGAAGCCGACGGTCGTGAAGAGGGTCACCGCGTCGCGCGCGACCGACGCCATCGCCTGCCCGAGCCGCAGGCGCCCCGCCCCGGCCTGGCGTCGGCCGCCCTCGAGGGACGGCGGGACGTCGGGCAGCGCCGCGAACAGGTTGAGCGTGTCGACGTCGTCGGGGTCCGTCGAGGTGCCGTCGGCCGCGGCCACCGCGAGCCGGGCGATCGCGTCGCGCAGGCCCCGGGCGTCGGCGAGTTCACGGTCGCCCGCCGAGCCCGCGATGCCGTCGAAGCGTTCGCCGATCCAGTCGTCGAGATCGGCGGGCAGCAGCAGGCCGTCCCACGGGGTCGATCCGTCGGCGGGCAGGCCGAGGCCCGACTCCGGGCCGAAGCGCGACCCGGCACGGAATCCGCCGAGGTAGGCGAAGTCGAGGCTGAGCGCGCCCGAGTCGAAGAACCACCGGGTGTCGGTGTCGGATCTGAGCCACTGTCCGGTCTGCACCTGACCACCCTAACCGGTTACGGGCCTCCTCGGCCTTCCTGTCCCTGCTCCGAGGGGCAGGGGCGGGGGCAGCCGCGGGGGCGGACGACGGCCCGGGAGGCGCGGCGTCAGACCTCGCGCTTGGTCCAGGTGATCAGGTGGGCCGGGTCGTACCGACGCGAGCACCGCCCGCAGGCGAGCGGCCGCGCGGGCTGCCGGTAGCGGTAGTGCTCGTGCCCCGCCGGGCAGACCCCGACCCAGGGGGCGAGTTCGCTGGCGATGGCTCCGTCGTGCAGGCGTGAGCCGACGTAGCCCAGGTCGGTCGCGACGGCCTTCCACCGGGGGCCGTGACCGGCGCGCGAGCCGGCGAGGGCGTGGGCGACCTCGTGCAGCAGCACCTGGTGGATCTCGTCGTCGTCGTATCGGCCGGCGAGGTGCCGCGAGACCGTGATGCGCTTCGTCGTGTAGTTGCACAGGCCCGCGCGGGTCTTGGCGTTGTCGAAGCCGAAGGTCCACACGGCGGGGTCGAGGTGCAGGTCGATGAGCGCGGCGGCCCAGCGCCGCACCCGGTCGAGGTCGGCCACGTCGAGGTCAGGAGGCGCGGGTCAGCGCCGCGGGAAGGGCCAGGTGGTGGGCTCGTCGTCGCGCGGGAGGCCGTCGACGACCCCGGTCACGCCGGTGCCGCCGGTTCGGGGCCGCTCGGCGGTGCGGCTCTCGTCCTCGCCACGACGTTCGGCGTCGAACTCGTCGGAGTCGCGGTCTCGGTGACCCGCGGCACGCTCGGCCAGGTGGCTGATCTTGCCCCAGAGACCACCGTCGCGGGGTGCGGCAGGGGCGGTCGCGGCGACCTTCTCGGCTCGGGCCGCGGCGGCCTCGGCCACGGGCGACGCGGCGGCCTCGTCGGGCATCGACTCGGGATCGAAGCTGATCGCGGCGGTGCGCGCGGCGTCGATGGGCTGACGGACCGGCACCGCGCCTCCGTCGGCGTCGACGTCGGAGGTCGTGGCCTCGGTGCTCGGCGGAGCCTCGGGGGCGGGAGCGGGAGCAGACGCGGGCGACCCGCCGTAGAGCGCGGCGATGCCGTCGAAGCGGGGCACCTGGGTCCGGGCCGGGGCCGCGGGCGAGACCGGCGGCGCCGACGTCAGGGGCTGGACCGGCACCGGGTTCGTGTCACCCACGGCCGAGGCCTCGATCCGTGGCTGCGGGCCCGTGTCGCTCAGGTAGGCGCGCATGACGCCCTCGATCGCGACGCGCAGCCCGTTCGTGCGGTCGCGCGGAGCGCCTGACGCCTCGTACGCCTCGAGTGCCTTGGCCAGCGTCTCGCGAGCCTCTTCGTTGCGGCCGAGGTCGTACAGCGTGTAGCCCTCGAGTTCGGCGGCGGCGGCCTCGAGCTCGCGCCACTCTTCGGTGGCGGCCGTGATGCGGCTGGTGTGCAGGTCGTTCAGGGCACGGTCGAGCTTGCCCTGCTCGCGGAAGATGTGCGCCCGTCGGATGCGGGCGGCCGTCGAGTCGGCCCGGTCGCCGGTGAAGTGCGCCAGGCGGAAGGCCTCCTCGGCGATGGCGAGGGCCTCGTCGAGGCGGCCGAGCAGGCGCAACAGGTCGGCGCGCTCACCGAGGGCGGCGGTGCTGCGGCTCTGGCCCAGGGCGGCGAGGCGGGCCTCGGCGGCGGGCACGTCGACGGCCGTGCGCAGGCTGACGGGGTCGAATCCGCCGGCGCCACCGATGCCGCGCACGACGGGTGCGGCGAGCCCCGGCGGCACGGTCTGGGGGCGGGCGCTGCCGGGTGCTGTCGTGTCGGGTCGGTCGTGCTGGCTCATCGAGTACGAGGGTAACCGCCCGGCCCCCGAACAGGCCGCGCGGCGCGCAGCGTGGAGGCGAGTGTCCCGGGCCCGTGTGGAGAACCCGACCCGCGCCTCCTCGGGTCGCGTGCCGAACCCGACCCGACCCGCGGGTCAGGGGACGGCGGTGAGGGGGACGCTGACGATGCGGTCGTCGCCGGCGCTCGGCGTGCCGCGGCCGTCGGTGTTGTTCGTCACGAGCCAGAGGGTGCCGTCGGGACCGGGCAGGACGTCGCGGATGCGGCCGAGCGACCGATCTCCGGCGAAGAGCTCGGTCGGCACGGCCTCGGAGCCGGGCGCCACCTGGATCTCGAACAGCTTCTCGCCGCCGAGCCCGGCCAGGTACAGCGTCGTGCCGACCGCCGTGAGGCCGCTCGGGCTGGCGTCGTCGGTCGACCACAGCAGCACCGGATTCGAGAAGCCGGCGACCTCGCCGCGTCCCTCGACCTCGGGCCAGCCGTAGTTCGCCCCGGGCTCGAGGGCGTTGAGCTCGTCGTAGGTGTTCTGTCCGAACTCGGCCGCCCAGGCGGCACCGGTGGCGTCCCAGGCGATGCCCTGCGGGTTGCGGTGGCCGAGCGAGTAGACGAGCGACCCGGGCGTGGGGTTGTCGTCGGGCACGCCGCCGACCGGGGTCGCGCGCAGCACCTTGCCGCCGAGCGACCCGGGGTCCTGGGCGTTCGGCCGTTGGTTCGCGTCGCCCGTCGTCACGTAGAGCAGCCCGTCCGGGCCGAACGCGATGCGGCCGCCGTCGTGGTTGCTCGCCTTCGGGATGCCGGTGATCACGGCCTCCTGCTCGCCCAGGCCGTAGGAGCCGGCCTCGCCCGTGACGGGCGCGCGCACGACGCGGTTGTCGTCGGCGGTCGTGGCGTAGGCGTAGAGGTACGACGGCGACCCGGCGAGCACGGCCAGGCCGAGCAGTCCGCCCTCGCCTTCGTGCACGACCCCGTCGATCGTGCCGGCCTCTCGGGTGCTGCCGTCGGCGAGCATCTCGAGCACCGTGCCGGTGTCGCGCAGGCTGACGAACGACGACCCGGTGTCGAGTCGCACGACCGACCAGGGGGCGGCCAGGTCGGTGGCGACGTCGGTCGGTTCGGCGTCGGCCGCGACGGTGACGGCGGTCGCGTCGGTGGTCGCTGCGACCGGGCCGGGACCGGCGGCGGCGGTCGGGTCGGTCGGGGTCTCGGACGCCGGGCGGGTGGCGGCCCGGCCGCCCGAGCCCGTGGCGTCGGCCCCGGCGGTGCAGCCGACGAGCAGGACGGCGGTGACCGCCGCCATCGTGCCGACGGCGAGCCGGTGCCGTGTGGTGCGGGGTGTCGTGATCATGATCGCGCCTCCTGCGATCAAGGCAAGCGGACGACCAGCGCGACCGCATCCGTCGTCACCACACCGTGACCGGCTTCGCAGCCGGTGCCCAGCCCGGCGCCCGGGATGCGCGGGCCTACGAGCTCGGGTTCAGCTCGGCGCGCAGCGGCCAGTCCTGGCCCTCGAGGATCAGCTGGGCACCCGCCCCGGTGCGGACGTTGACCACGATCGGCGCGAGCAGGTTGACCGTCATGCCGGTCGCCGCGGGCGTCGCGACGACGAGCAGCAGGGCCTCGGCGGCGTCCTGCAGGTCGAGGGTGGCGGACTGGTCGTCCGACACGACGGGCGAGTAGTCGGGCAGGTGCACCGACGCGTCGAGCACGAACAGTCGCACCTCGGACCCGCTCGCCCGCAGGGCGAACAGTCCGGGGGCACCGTCGATGCGCTCCAGCGAGAAGTCGGTCAACGGCTCGAGACCGAACGGAGGAGCGACGAACGTCACGACGGAGCCCGCGACCTCGCGGGCGGCGTTCGCGCTCATCGGAGGAAGTCCATCAGCGTGGGCTGCAGCACCTTGGCGGTGACCGCGAGGGCTGCCTGGTAGGAGGTGTTCTGCATCTGGAGCTCGAGCACGGCCTGGCCGAGATCGAGGTCCATGATGCCGGCGCGCTGCGCCTCGAGCGTGGTCTTGGTGTCCAAGAGGGTGTCCTCGGCTCTCAGGATCTGGGACTGTCGTGCCCCGATGTCGGACTGTACGCCGCGGACGGCCGTCAACCGGGCGTCGACCTCGGTGAGCCGCGTCCCGACGTTGACGCCGGCCCGCAGGTCGCTGCTGATGCGGTCCAGCATGCTGAAGACCGAGTCGGCACCGGTGCCGAAGGCGGTGGCCCCGTCGGCGTCGACGCGCACACTGGTCTCGACGCCGATCTGGCGGGTGACCGACGAGCCCGGGGTGCCGGTGTAGCTGAAGTCGGGGCGGAAGGCGACGCCCGCGTCCGACGTGCCGGCGAAGACGCTGCGACCGTTGTACGAGGTGTTCGCCACGGCGAGCAGGTCGGCCTTGAGGCCGTCGATCTCGGTCGCGATGGCGTCGAGCGCCGGTTGTGACAGCGCGCCGGTGTTGGCGCCCTGCACCGTGAGGTCGCGCACCTTCTTGAGCACGTCGTCGGTGGACGACAGCGCCGAGTCGGCCAGCGAGAGCCACCCGTTGCCGTCGCCGACGTTGCGGGAGAACTGCACGTTCGCCGCCTGCTCGGCCTTGACCCGCAGCGCGTCCGCCGTGCCGGCCGGATCGTCCGACGGCTTCGCGATGCGGTCCAGGGTCGACGCGCGCTGCTGGGCCTGGTCGACCCGGTACGAGCTGGTCTGCAGGTTGCGCTGCGCGGTGAGCATCGCCATCTGGTTCGTGGTGCGGGTGATCATCGGTTACCTCCCGACCCGTCCCATGCCGTTGATCAACGTGTCGAGCATCTCGTCGATCGCGGTCATGACCCGGGCCGCGCCCTGGTAGGCGTGCTGATAGGTGAGCAGGTTGACGTTCTCCTCGTCGAGGCTGACCCCGGCGGTCGAGAGCTGGCGACCCTTGGCGGACGTCGCCGCGAGGTCGGTGAGGGTCGAACGGTCGGCCTCGGTGCGGGCCGTCGCCCCGATCGTGCTGACGATCGAGCCCCAGGTGCGGTCGGGGGAGCCGACCGACAGGCCGATCTGGCCGACGGCCCGGGCGACCGAGCCGTCGAGGGCCCCGCCCGTGCCGTTGCCCGAGGCGATGGTCGAGGCGCCGGTCGGCAGCACGGTGAGGCCGCGGGCGGCGGACACCCCGGCGGTGAACCCGAAGAAGGCGTGACCCGTGGTGCCGTCGGCCGTCGTCCCGGTGGAGTGCACCGCGTTGACCTGGGCGGCGAGCTGGGTCGCGAGGGCGTCGTAGCTCGCCGCGGCCTCGGCCAGCACGCCGCCGGTGCCGCCGGGAGCGGCCGGGGCCAGCACCGACAGCGAGCCGGCGATGCTGCCGCCGTCGAGCGAGATCGGGTCGCCGGGGCGGTGGGTCCATTCGAGCGAGACCCCCGAGGAGGCGGTGGCCAGGGTGTAGTCGCCGGTCACCTTCACCTGCCGGGCCGAGTCGCCCGACACCAGGGCGTTGCCGCCGACCAGGACGTCGACCGTGCCGTCCGCGTTGTCGCGCACCGTGCCTCCGGCGAGCGTCGCGATCTTCTCGGTCAGCGCCGAGCGCGCGTCCACCAGCTCGTTGGTGCTGACACCCTGCTGTGTCGCGGTGCGGATGCGCACGTTGAGGTCGGCGACCTGGGTCGCGGCCGAGTTGAGCTGCGAGGCGAGACCGTCGAGCTGCTGACGCTGCGAGGTCCACTGGTCGTCCACGGCCTTGTAGCCGGTCGAGAGGGTCTGGGCGATCGTGTTCGCCTGGCCGAGCAGCACGGCGGCGGGGGCGGCGGACGACGGGTCGTTCGAGACGTCCTGCCAGGCCGACCAGAACTTCGTCAGCTGCGAGGCGATGCCGGTGGTGCTCGGCTCGTTCAGGGAGGACTCGAGGGCGGCGGTGACCGAGGCGCGCACGCCCTGGTAACCGGCGGCCCCGGCAGCGCCGCGCACCTGCGCGTCGGCGAACCGGTCGCCGATGCGGGCGATGCCGTCGACCGACACGCCCTGTCCGGGCTGCACGCCGGTCGAGAACAGGCCCACGCGGGCCGCGGCCTCGATCGAGGACTGGGTGACCCGTTGGCGCGTGTAGCCCTCGGTGTTGACGTTGGCGATGTTCTGGCCGACCACGTCGAGCCCGGTCCGGGCCGCGGTCAGCCCGCGGTAGGCCGTGTTGAGGCTGCCGAACGTGCTCGCCACGTCAGAGCCGCCCGTCGAAGAGGTGGCCGCCGGAGGCGCTGGCCGAGTTCGCGTGTCCGGTCTGGCCGGACGCGTCGTACGTCGCGGTCGCGGGGCCGGTCGACGCGGTGGCCAACGTCTCCTGCGTGGCGCGGGCGGCGGCCCGGAGGAATCGTTCGTTCTCGTCGCGCAGCTGCGCGATGCGGCCGGTCAGCTCGGTCATGGCGCGCAGGTGGGCGGTGAAGATCTCGCCCCACGGGCCGGCCGGGGCCGCGGCGATGATCTCGCGCAGCGGGGCCTCCTCGTCGGTGCCCCACTCGCGGGCGACGGCCGACACCTCGACGCTGCGCTCGAGGCCCGCCGACCGCAGGCGTCCGAGCACCTGCTCGACCTCACGCGTGGCGTGGTCGATCCAGCGGCTGCGGCCCGCGGTGAGCAGCAGCTGCTCCTCCTCGAGCTTGAAGGTCAGCAGCTCGAGCAGCTCGCGCTCTCGCCAGAGCAGCGCGGAGAGTTCGTTCGCGCCCATGGGGGCCTCCTCGGTCGGTTGCGTCGGTGCGTCGGGTTCGTCGGTCGTCGGCGAGGAGTGCCTGACGTCCTCTGCACCGGGGACTATCGGCGGAGGCGCGGCGTGCGTTAGCGGCGGGCCCGAGTGTCCTCGTCCGGGCTCCTAGCCTTAAAGGAGCGGTCGAAGCTAGGGGCGTTCCGACCCAGTCCGGGGGTGGGGGCACGGGGTGTGTCCCCCGAAGGGATGACGACCGTTCCCCCGCACTGGGGGCAGTCCCGGCCTGCCGCCACCCCCCTCCTGCTCGATAGCGTTGCAGAGCAGCGACGGGCCCCCGACGGGTCGGTCGCAGCGCACCATCCGCGGTCCCGCCCCTACCTGTCCGGGCGACCCGCGCCTCCTCGGCGAACCCTGTCGACGTGCCCTGATCAGAGGGCCGTTCGTCGCGCCCGGAGTCACCGTCACCGGACCACAGAGGTCCCCTTCGCACTGGGAGTCGCGATGAACCGCACCGAACGCAACGCCATGGTGGTGGAGAACCTGCCGTTGGTCGGTTACCTCGTCTCGGAGGTGTGCGCCCGCGCCACCCACCTGTCCCGCGACGACCTCGCCTCGGTCGGTGCCGTCGCCCTCGTGCAGGCCGCCGACGCCTTCGACCCCACCCTCGGCATCCCGTTCGGCGCCTACGCCCGCACCCGCATCGTCGGTGCGTTCGCCGACGACATGCGCTCGGGCGACTGGGCCAGCCGCGGCACGCGCAAGCGCATCAAGGAGACCCTCGCCGTGCAGGAGGCGCTCACCGCGACCCTGGGACGCGCCCCGAGCGTGGACGAGATCGCCGGTGCCCTCGGAGTCGACCGTCAGACGGCCGCCGGCGCCCTGACCGACGCGGCCCGGACCGTCTCGGCCCTCGACGACACCGTCGCCGACCACCTCGCCGCCGATCTGCCGCTGCCCGAGGAGAACCTGCTGGTCTCGGAGCGCAGCCGCTACGTCGCCGCGGCCGTCGAGGCCCTGCCCGAGCGCATGCGCCTGATCGTCGAGGGTGTCTACTTCGGCGACCGCACGGTCACCGAGATCGCCGACGAGCTCGGCATCACCCACTCGGCGGTGTCGCAACAGCGCACCGAGGCGGTCCGCCTGCTGCGCGACGCCCTCGAGTCGCACTACGCCGACGACCCCGACGCCGAGTTCACGCCGGTCTCGAAGACCGCGCCGGCCCGACGCAGCGCGTACCTGTCGCGCGTCGCGACGAACGCCGCCGTCGGCATCGCCCGCGCCATGCGCGAGCCCGATGCGGCCGTCGTCAGCACGGCGGTCTGAGATCGCCCGAAAAAACTTCTGCGGCTGACTTACAGCCGCGGTCGACCGGCCGACAGTAGCCGGTGTCAGCCCACGGATGGGCCGACGAACACCACCCAGTCACGGAGGAGAACACCATGGGTATGCAGATCAACACCAACCTCGCGGCCAACAACACGTACCGCAACCTGAACGCCACGCAGAACGACCTGTCGAAGAGCCTCGAGAAGCTCTCGTCCGGCCTCCGCATCAACCGTGCCGCTGACGACGCGGCCGGCCTCGCGATCTCCGAGGGCCTGCGTTCGCAGGTCGGCGGACTGACCGTTGCCGCACGCAACGCCCAGGACGGCATCTCGGTCGTCCAGACCGCTGAAGGTGGCCTCACCGAGGTGCACTCGATCCTCCAGCGTGTCCGCGACCTCGCGGTCCAGTCGGGCAACGACTCGAACAACGCCGACGCCCGCACGGCCATCCAGACCGAGGTCACGGCGCTCGGCGACGAGCTCACCCGCATCGGCAACTCGACCAACTTCAACGGGATCGACCTGCTCAACAGCGCCGGCTCGCTGACGTTCCAGGTCGGCGCCGGCTCGACGGCGGCCAACGACCAGATCTCGGTGAAGCTCACCGACATCACGGCCGTCGCCACCGCCGTCAAGGCACTCACGTTCGGCGACTCGGCTGCAGCGCTCACCTCGATCGCGGCCGTCGACACCCAGATCAAGAACGTGTCGTCGGCTCGTTCCGAGCTCGGTGCCGTGCAGAACCGCTTCGAGCACTCCATCGCGTCGACCAACGTCGCGAAGGAGAACCTCACGGCGGCCCAGTCGCGCATCCGCGACGTCGACATGGCCGAAGAGATGGTCAAGTACACGCGTTCCAACGTGCTCAGCCAGGCCGGCACCGCGATGCTGGCCCAGGCGAACCAGAGCAGCCAGGGCGTGCTGTCGCTCCTCCGCTAGTCCTAGCTGAGGAGGGTCCCGTGCTCCCAGCTCGGGCCTGACACATCGCTTCACCGCGGTCGGAGACCGGGTGGTGCCGAGGTCGCAGCTGATCCTGCGTCCTCGCACCACCCGGTCTCGCCACGACCGCCGTGGTCTGGTACCCCCACGCACTCGATCTGCCCCCACCTGTTCCCTGACATCCCCGCCGCACCCACCCCTTCGACAGGAGCACCAGATGGCCTCGCTCGGCATCGACGGCCTCGTCAGCGGGCTCGACACGACCACACTCATCAACACATTGATGCAGTCCGAGGCCGTGCCGCAGACGATCCTGAAGAACAAGGCCACCGTCGGCCAGACGCTCGTCACTGCCCTGCAGGGGCTCAACACGAAGATCGCCGACCTGGCGACGCTCGCGGCCTCGGCCGCCAAACCCGGGTCGCTCTCGTTGTTCACCCCGACCAGCAGCTCGACGGCGGTGACGGCGACCACCGTGGCCGGGGCCGTCTCCGGATCGGTCGACCTCGTGGTCGGGGCGACCGCCTCGTCGAAGACCGCCGTGACCGCGGCCATGACCGCCTGGCCCGACTCGCCCGCCACCCTGACCTTCGTCTCGGCCGCCGGGGTCACGACCGAGGTGACCGCCGCCTCCTCGTCGCTCGACGACGTCGTGACGGCGATCAACGCGTCGGGCGCCGGCATAGCCGCCGTCAAGGTCGCCTCGGGCAAGGACGCCTCGGGTGCCGTGCAGTACCGCCTTCAGCTCTCGAGCGAGAAGAGCGGTGCCGAGGGCGGGTTCGACGTCTATCGCGGCACGGCCGCCGACGTCGACGCCGGTACCGCGCCCGACCTGATCGCCCAGCCCGGTGCCGCCGTGATCTCGCAGGCTCGTGACGCCTCGATCACGCTGTGGGCGGGGACGGCGGCCGAGCAGGTCGTCACCAGCAGCAGCAACACGTTCACCGATGTGCTGCCCGGTGTCTCGGTCACGGTCTCCGCCGTGACCACCGCACCCGTGCACCTCTCGATCGCCCGCGACGCGACGGCCGCCACCAAGGTCGCGACCGACCTGATCGCCGGTGTCAACGCCGCTCTGGGCCTGATCAGCACCAAGAGCGCGGCCACGACCTCGACCAGCGCGACGGGGACGACGACCGTCACCGCGGGCGTCTTCGGTGGCAATTCGACCACGCGTGGCATCACTCAGCGTCTGACCGATGCCGTGCTCAGCCCCGTCGGCGGTCAGTCGCCGAGCACCATCGGCATCTCGATCGACGCGAAGACCGGCCAGTTCGCCGTCGACGCCACGAAGTTCGCCGCCGCCCTCGCCGCCGACCCCGAGAAGGTACAGGCGACGATGAGTGCGATCGCCGCGCGGGTGGCCTCGACGGCCACGGCCGTCTCGGACAAGTTAGACGGCTCGCTGACGAAGGTGATCACCGGTCAGCAGTCGGTCGTCAAAGACCTCACCAACCGTGTCAGCGAATGGGACGACCGCCTGGCGTCCCGCCGGGCGAACCTGCAGAAGACCTACTCGGCCCTCGAGGTCTCGCTCAGCGCGCTGACCGCGCAACAGAGCTACATCACCAGCCAGCTCGCCAGCCTCTCGTCGAGCAGCAGCTGATGGACGCCACCTCGTTCGCCGCCTTCGCCGCGGCCTCGGCCGGCCCCTCGGCCGTCGTGCAAAAGCAGCGCGCCCAGTACACGAGCGACGCCGTGCTGTCGGCGACGCCCGTGCAGCTCGTCACGATGCTCTACGACCGCCTCATGCTCGACCTGTCCCGCGCCGAGGCCGCGCAGGTCGCCGCCAACTGGGGCGCCGCCTCGGAGCAGTTGCTACACGCCCAGGCGATCATCGCCGAGCTGTCGTCGTCGCTCAAGATCGACGTCTGGGACGGCGGCGAGGGCCTCCTCGCCCTGTACACCTACACGTCGACCGCCCTGGTCAACGCCAACGTGCACCGTGACGTCGCGCAGACCCGCGAGGTCACCGGACTGCTCGAACCGCTGCGCCAGGCCTGGCACGAGGCAGCGGCCTCGCTGCAGGCCGGTGCCGCCTCGACCGTCCCTGGCCTGGCCGGAGGCTTCGGTGTCGCCTAGGACCGAGCGGACGCACGCCGCCTGGCGCGCCGCCCTGGACGAGCTGGAGGCGCTGGTCGCCGAGGCGGACTCCTCGCTTCCCGCAGGTGACGCCGACACGGCGACGGCGCCGGCCCCTCCCCGACGTTGGACGCCCCCCACGGGGCTGGGCCCGTTGCCGCAGGACCTGGCGACCCGCGCCTCCTCGTTGGCCGAGCGCCAGCGCGGCGTCATCGGCCGCCTCGAGGCCGCCCGGGCCGCCGTGCTGCAGCACCTCGGCGCCGTCCGCACGGTCGAGGCGTCGCACGAGCCGTCGCGCCCGGTCTACCTCGACGCCACCGGCTGAGACAGAGCAAGGGCCGGCCCGGCCCGGCCCGGCCCGGCCGCAGCCTCAGCCGAAGGGGATGACCCCGACGACGACGGCGACCACGAGCATGACGACCGAGACGACGGCCGCCCGCCAGAGGACCTTCTTGTGGTGGTCGCCGAGGTTGACGTTTGCGAGGCTGACCAGCAGCAGGATCGCCGGCACGAGCGGGCTCTGCAGGTGCACGGGCTGGCCGATGACCGATGCGCGCGCCATCTCGACCGGCTCGATGCCGAACGCCGCGGCGCTCTGGGCGAGCACGGGCAGGATGCCGAAGTAGAAGGCGTCGTTGCTCATGAAGAAGGTGAGCGGCAGGCTGAGCAGCCCCGTGATGACGGCCAGGTACGGGCCCATCTCGTTCGGGATCACCTGGACGAGCCACTGCGCCATCGCGTCGACCATGCCCGTGCCGTTGAGCACGCCGATCAGCACGCCGGCGGCGAAGACCATCGAGACGACGCCGACGATGCTCGGCGCGTGGGCGACGATCTCGGCCGACTGCTGCTTGACCTTCGGGAAGTTGATCAGCAGCGCGACCGCGACGCCGACCATGAACACGTAGGCCAGGGGGAAGAGGTCGAGCACGAGCAGCACCATCACCACGACGGTCAGCGCGAAGTTGAACCAGATCAGCTTGGGGCGCAGGGTCTCGCGGGTGGGGTCGAGCATGGTGTCGGCCAGGGTGCCGCTCATCGGCGTGCCGTTCTCGCTGCCGCCGGTGCCGCCGGGGTTGTCGATCGCGCGCTCGCCGGGGGCGTCCGCCCGGCTGCCGTCGGCGCGACCGCCGCGCAGGCCGAGCGCGACCGTGGGGCTGGTGAACATCGAGACGCCGACACCGGCCTTGCCCGGTCCGCCGCCTCGGGCGGCCGTGGCGAGCTCGCGCGACAGCGGTGACATCTTCTCGGCCGCCGCGGCCAGCACCGAGCCGCCGAGCTCGACCGTGCCGAGGCGGCGGCGCTCGCGCAGGCCCATCAGCCAGGCGAAGACGAACACGATGACGAGGCCCGTGATGAGCGACGGCACGAGCGGCACGAAGATGTCGGACGGTGCGACGTTGAGAGCGGCGGCGGCGCGCACGGTCGGCCCGCCCCAGGGGACGATGTTGAGCGTGCCGTTGGCGAGGCCTGCGACGCAGGTCAGCACGACCGGGCTCATGCCGAGCTTGAGGTAGATCGGCAGCATGGCGGCGGTCGTCACGATGAACGTGGTCGACCCGTCGCCGTCGAGCGAGACGGCCCCGGCCAGCAGTGCCGTGCCGAGCACGATCTTCGCGGGGTCGTTGCCGGTCACGCGGAGGATGAACCGCACGAGCGGGTCGAACAACCCGACGTCGATCATCAGCCCGAAGTACATGATCGCGAACATCAGCAGCGCCGCGGTCGGGGCCAGGTCGCCGATCGCCTCGATCACCATGTCGCCGATGCCGAGGCCGGCTCCCGCGAACAGGCCGAAGATGGTCGGCACCATGATCAGGGCGAGCATCGGCGAGAGCCGCTTGGTCATGATCAGCACCATGAAGGTGGCGATCATCAGATAACCGAGGATGACGAGCATCAGGACTCCTTCGTCCGGTTCGTGTGTCCGGGCACGCTAGCCGCGCGTCACGACCCGCGTCGCGCTTGTGCGCATTGGCCGACTATCGCGCGTTGGCACCGTTCTGCGCATTCTGCTCAGGACGCACGGCCCGCCCCGCCCCGCCCGACCCCGACCCGCCCCGGCTCGGCACCGCGTTTCGTGCACCGCACCGTATCTAGACGAGGTGCGGTGCACGAAACGCGGTGCGGCGCGTGCGCGAGGGCAGGGCGGGGCCGCGAGGAGGCGCGGGGCGCGTCGGCCATGCCCGGTACCCTGGCGGCGTGACCGACGACAGCTCACCACGGCGACGCCGCACGCCGGCGAGCCGTCGGGCGGGTGCGCGACGCGAGCCGGGGCAGGGGGCGACGCCGCGCCTCCGGAAGCGACGTTTCGCCACCGAGGTGCTGCTGTTGCAGCTCGCCGTCGTCACCGCCATCGTGCTGCTGACCAGTGCCGTCTTCGCGACGATCGCCGTCCAGCGCCTGGCGCGCGAGGCCGAGTCGACGGCGCTCGCCGTGGCTCAGAGCGTCGCGAGCGACGCCGACGTCCGCGAGCAGGTCGCCCGGTTGAGCGTCGACGGCACCGAGATCGACCGGGAGGCGCTGGCCGGGGGAGCCCTGCAGCGCACCGCGGTCGCGGCCCAGCAGCGCACCGGGGCGCTCTTCGTCGTCGTGACCGACGATCGCGGGGTGCGGCTGGCCCACCCGGACCCCTCCCGCATCGGCGAGCGCGTCAGCACCAGCCCCGACGCGGCCCTGCGGGGCGAGGAGGTCGTCGCGTGGGAGCGGGGCACGCTCGGCGACTCGGCCCGCGCGAAGGTGCCGGTGTACGCGCCCGGCGTCTCGGCCGGCGCGGCGTCGGCGGGGTCCGGTCCGGCGGCGGACGTCGTGGGCGAGGTCAGCGTCGGCTACGCGCCGACCCGGGTCTACGACACGCTCGTGCAGGACGCCCTGCCCGTCGTCGGGGTGGCCGTGCTGGCCCTCGCGCTCGGCGTCGTCGCGTCGGTGCTCATCCGTCGGCGGCTCGACCGGGCGACCCTCGGTCTGCAGCCCGAAGAACTGTCGACCCTCGTGCAGAACCAGCAGGCCGTGCTCGGCGGCGTCGGCGAGGGCGTGCTCGCGGTGTCGCGCGACGGCGTGGTGACGGTGTGCAACGACCAGGCCGCTCGACTGCTGGGACTCGACGCGGGCGCCGTGGTGGGGCAGCCGCTCGACGGGCTCGACCTGCCCGAGGGGCTCGTCGCGCTGCTCGGCTCGAGCGGTCGGCACGGCGACGTCGAGGTGACCCCGGCAGGAACGCCGGCCGGCACCACGACCGACACCACGCTCGTGGTCGACCACCACGTGCTGCTCGTCGACGTGCGCCCGGTCTCGCGCGACGGGGTCGACCTCGGCCGGGTCGCCGTGGTGCGCGACCGCACGGCCGTCGAGGCGCTCACCCGCCGGCTCGACGCCGTCGGGGCGATGACGACGGCCCTCCGTGCGCAGCGGCACGAGTTCGCCAACCGGCTGCACGCCCTGTCGGGGATGCTCGAGCTCGGTCGGGCCGAGCAGGCCCGTGCCTACCTCGCCGACGTGCTCGACCACGGGCCGCTGCGCTACCCGGTCGCCCACGCCGACCGGCTGACCGAGCCGTACCTGCAGGCGTTCCTCGGGGCGAAGGGCGTCGAGGCCGCCGAGCGCGGGGTGCTGCTGAAGCTCGGGCCCGAGACGTTCGTCACGGGGTCGGTCGTCGAGCCCGGCGACGTGACGACCGTGCTCGGCAACCTGGTCGACAACGCGGTCCGGGCCGCCGTGGCCGGTCGCGTCACCCCGGCCTGGATCGAGGTCGAGGTGCTGGACGACGGCACCGACCTGCACCTGTCGGTGATGGACTCGGGCGACGGCGTGGCCGACGCGGGGCTGCTGTTCGACCGCGTGCCGCACGACCCCGACGCCGGGCCCGGCGATGTCGACCCCACGCGCGTGCACGGTCTGGGCTTCGGGCTGCCGTTGTCGCGCGACATCGCCCGACGGAGGGGCGGCGACGTCTGGCTCGGCTCGCCGGGCGGCGAAGAGCACGGTGCGGTCTTCTGCGCGAGGCTCGTGGGCGCGGTCTCGAGCGAGGCGGTGGGGACGGGCGGGTCCGAACCGGCCCGCGCCTCCTCGGCCACCGCTGCATCACACGACTTGCACGACCCGCGCACCGGCGGCGACCCCCGCGATTCCGAGAGGACCACCCCGTGACGACCGAACTCACCGTGCTCGTGGTCGACGACGACTTCTACGTCGCCGACCTGCACCGCCGACAGGTCGAGCAGCTGCCCGGCCTGCGGGCGCTGCCCCCGGTCGGGACGGTCGCCGAGGTGCGTCGCGTCCTGGCCGAACGGCCCGTCGACCTGTTGTTGCTCGACGTGCACCTGCCCGACGGCAGCGGACTCGACCTGCTGCGCGAGGTCGACGTCGACGCGTTCGTGCTCAGCGCCGCGTCGGACGCGGCGACCGTGCGGCGGGCCCTGCGGCGCGGGGCGCTGGGCTACCTGATCAAGCCCTTCGCGTCGGGCACGCTCGTCGACCGGCTGCGCGCCTACCAGCGGTACCGCAACGTGCTCGACGAGCGGACGGCCGTCGACCAGGAGGCGCTCGAACGGGCCCTGCGCATCCTCCATTCCGGCGACGCGGCGAAGGCGGCCTCGCCGTCGCGGTCGGCGACCGAGCAGGCGGTGCTCGAGCAGTTCGGCGCGGAGGCCGGTGCCGGTGCCGTCGGCGGGGCCGACGTCGGGCCGGTCGAGCTCTCGGCGGCGGACGTCGCCGCCCGGGTCGGGGTCTCTCGCGCGACGGCCCAGCGCTACCTCGCGGCGCTCGCCGCCGACGGCCTCGTCACGATGAAGCTCAGCTACGGCACCACCGGCCGCCCCGAGCACCGCTACTCGCGCCCCTGACGCGACCCGCGCCTCCTGCCCGTCGCCCCGCCGCCGCACCGCACCGCCGACCGAACGTCGCACCGCCCACATCGGCGGTGCGACGTCCAGTCGGCGGTGCGACTGCGCCTCCTCGTCGAACGCTCAGCCGAGGAGGCGCGGCCCGGCTCAGTCCGAGGGATCGGTCTCGACCGTCGGTCCGACGACGCCGAGGAGGACGTAGTTCTGCCCGGGTGACGCACCGTCGTCGCCGGCCTGGACGGTCAGCTCGAAGCCGTCGTAGCGGCCGTCGTCCGAGGTCAACGTGACCCAGCGGCCTCCCGCGTTCGACGTCTCACGGTCGAGACCCACCGTCCAGCCGTCCGAGACGTGGGCGTCGATCACCGACTCGGCGATCACGAGCTGGGGTGCGTCCGGCACGAGGTTCACGTACCGCAGCACCCGCCACTCCTGGATGCTGCCGTCGGCGTCGTCCGCCGAGCCGCCGATCGCCGCCGCGCTGTCCTCCTGGGTCTCGACGCTCGCCACGAGCGTCGGGTCGATCTGGGCTTGGAGGCCGTCGATCAGTTCCGTGGCGACCGCGCCGGTCTCCTCGAGGGTCAATCCGTCGTCGTCATCGTGAGGGCCCGTCGTTCCGGTGCTGCACGCCGTGAGGAGGGCGAGGCCCAGCACCACGAGGCAGAGCACTCGGCGATCACCCACGGAGGCCCACGAACCACCAGAGCGACGCGATCTCGGCGGGCTGCCGCTGGAGGCCGATCCACAAGCCGACCGGCCACAGGAGCAGGGGCAGCACGACCCCGACCGCGATCGCCGCGACCACGAGGGCGAGGAACACGAGCCCGACCAAGGCACCGACCGATTGGCGGCCCAGAGCATCCTCCGCAGCCGCCTCGTCGTCGTCCACGACGAGCTTCTCGTCCGGGTCGGGGGCGTGCTCGTCCCCGAGGCCCAGCAGCCGTCGGCCGTCCTCGTCCATGCGCGCGCCTCCGTCCCCCGGTCCTGGGCGCGACGCTAGCAGCAGCGTGCGTGCGCCCCCACTACGGGGCAGCTGCCCGCGCACCGCTTACGCCGCCCCGCGCCCCGCCGATAGAGCGCCGTGAGCACGGATCGCTCGCACACCCCGGCCACGGATCGGCCCCCGCACTCCACCGACCCCACCGGGACAGGCATGCCACTCGAATCCGTGACGCAAGCGGCGCTGCAGAGCGCCCTCGACGGTCTCTCGCTGCGCCAGAAGACGATCGCCGCGAACATCGCGAACGTCAACACCCCCAACTACACCGCCAAGCGGGTGCAGTTCGAGGAGGCGCTGGGCAGGTCGGTCGCGTCCGGCAGCGGAGCGGTCCAAGCGTCCACGTCGCGCAGCCTCGAGCCCACGCGCCTCGACGGCAACAACGTCAACCTCGACACCGAGACCCTGTCGAACGTCGACACGGTGTTGCGCTACCAGTTCGCCACGCAGGCCATGAACTCCGAGCTGACGGCCGTGCGCGCCGCGTTCCGGACGAACTGATGACCGCCTTCGACGCGATCGGCATCGCGAGCACCGGCCTGACCGTGCACCGCAAGTGGCTCGACGCAGTCTCGGACAACATCGCCAACGTCAACACCGTGAAGTCGATGGACGACACCGCCTTCCAGGCCCGCTACGTCGAGGTGCAGGAGGGTGCCGGCACCTCGGGCGTCTTCGTCAAGGCCGACCGCTACGGCAGCGAAGCCGGCCGCGTCACCTACCTCCCCGACCACCCGCTCGCCGACGCCGAGGGATACGTGCGCATGCCCGACATCGACCTCGGCGCCCAGATGGGCGACCTGATCATGGCGCAGCGTGGCTACCAGGCCAACGCCGCCGTGGTCGACCGTGCCAAGACGGCCTACGAGGCCGCACTCCAGATCGGACGTGGCTGATGCCCATCGCAGGAATCCAGGCCCTCGGGGCCGTGCAACAGAGCGGCTACGCCGACGTGAGCGCGCTCATGAAGGCCGGCGGAGCGTCCGACGTGACGGGCGCGACCGGCGCGACCGGCGCCTCCTCGGTCTCGGGCGCGACCTTCGGCGCGACCATGACCGGTGCCGTCGAGGGCCTGCAGCAGCTGCAGTCCGAGTCGAAGACCCTCGCGGTCAAGGCCGTCACGGGCGACCTGACCGACATCCACGACGCGACCATCGCCGCGACGCGTGCCCAGGTCACGCTCGAGCTGGTCAGCGCCGTCCGCAACAAGGGCGTCGACGCCTTCAACGAGATCATGAGGATGCAGGCCTGATGCCCACCGCCGTCAAGGGCCAGCTCGCCAAGCTCGGTGCCGCCCTCCAGAGCTTCACGGTCGCGCAGCGCACGATCGCCGTCATCCTGCTCGCCGCCCTGGTGCTCGGCATCGTCGCGCTCGTCAGCTGGCTGGGCAAGCCCACCTACACGCCGCTGTTCAGCGGAATCGACCCGACTGACGCGAGCGCCATCGTCGAACTGCTGCAGACCGACGGCGTGCCGTACCAGCTGACCGCCGGCGGCGGCACGATCCTCGTGCCCGAGAACGTCGTCTACGACGAGCGCCTCAAGGCCGCGGCCGCCGGACTGCCCGCCGCGAGCTCGGGTGGCGGCTACTCTCTGCTCGACACGATGGGCGTCACCTCGTCCGAGTTCCAGCAGAACGTCACCTACAAGCGCGCCATCGAGGGCGAGCTCGCCAACACGATCAAGGCGATGGACGGCGTCAAGAACGCCAGCGTGCAGCTCGCGATCCCCGAGGAGTCCGTGTTCGTCGCCGAGCAGCGCGACCCCACCGCCTCGGTGTTCGTCGAGACCCAGGCCGGCGCGACGCTCGACTCCAAGCAGGTGCAGGCCATCGTCAACCTGACCAGCGCCTCCGTCGACGGCATGAAGGCGACCGACGTCGCCGTCACCGACGCCTCGGGCACGGTGCTGTCGGCCGTCGGCAGCGGCGCGGTCGGCGGCGCGGGCGGCGACGCGAGCGACTACGAGTCCAAGGTCCAGGCGTCGGTGCAGGCGATGCTCGACAAGATGGTGGGCCCCGGCAACTCGTCCGTCGTGGTGGCCGCCGACCTCGACCAGAGCTCGGGCACCAAGGTGACCGAGTCGTTCTCGCAGCCGACCTCGGGGCCGATCGCGCTCAACGAGTCGGGCACCACCGAGCAGTACGGCTCGGGGGCGGACGGGGCGAACGGCACCGGCGCGACCGGCGTGCTCGGCCCGGACAACATCGCGGTGCCGAACGGCACCGCCGCCGACGGCACGACCACCGCGGGCATCGGCGCCGACGGCGGATACACCAACGAGTCGACCACCAAGAACAACGCCGTCGACAAGGTGACCGAGAGCCTGAACGTGCCGGCCGGTGAGGTCAGCCGGCAGACGGTCTCGGTCGCGCTGAACTCGGCCGCGGCCAACGGGGTCAACATGCAGAGCGTGCGCGACCTCGTCGGTGCCGCCGCCGGCATCGACGCCGCGCGCGGCGACACCGTCCAGGTCGCCCAGGTCGACTTCGACACCTCGGCCGCGGACGCCGCCGCCGAGGCGCTCAAGGCCGCCGACGCGGCGAGCGCGAGCGAGGCGATGTGGGGCACCATCCGCACGGTCGGCATCGTCGCGGCCATCGCGATCGCCGCCATCGTCGGCCTGATCGTCTTCGCCCGCCGCAGCCGCCGCCAGGACCGCGAGGACGTCGACCTCGGCGAGCTCGCCCCGCAGAACGGTGCCCAGACCTGGGACGCCACGATGCCGCTGTCGCTCGACGACGCCGTCGCCACCTCGCGGCTCACGCTGCCCGGCATGGGCGAGGCGAAGACCGAGCTGCTCGACGTCGACGCCCCGACGCCGTCGCCCGAGTTCGTCTCGGCCGAGCGCCGCCGGGCCGAGATCGACGCGATGGCCGAGCGCGACCCGGGCAAGACCGCCGAGCTGCTGCGCGGCCTGATGGACGACCGGCAGCCCGCATGAGCCTCGTCCCCACCACCTTCGGCGCCCCGGCGGCCCCCGGGGTCGGCAAGCCGTTGACCGGACCGCAGAAGGTCGCGGTCATCCTGATGCAGATGGACCAGGCCCGTGCGGCCGCGGTCATGAAGGAGTTCAGCGAGGTCGAGGCCGAGGAGATCGCGGCAGAGATCGTGCGCCTGCGTCGCGTCGATCCGTCGCTCGCCGAGGCCACCGTGGCCGAGTTCCACGATCTCAGCGTCAGCGGCCGCTACCAGCGCCGCGGCGGGCACGACGTCGCCGTCGGTCTGCTCGAGGCGTCGTTCGGTTCGGAGCGTGCCGCCGGCGTCATGGAGCGCATGGCGTCCAACATGGCCGGCAAGTCGTTCGAGTTCCTCGACGAGGCCGAGGCCGGTCAGGTGGTGACGCTGCTCGACGGCGAGCTGCCGCAGACCATCGCCCTGGTGCTCGCCCACCTGCGACCGCAGCAGGCCTCCGCCGTGATGTCGGGACTCGACGTCGAGCTGCGTGCCGACGTCGCCCAGGCCATCGCGACGATGGGCACGGCCACCCCCGAGTCCGTCGGCATCGTCGCGGCCACCCTCAAGGTGCGGGCCGGCGCCGTCGTCGCCCCGCGCGAGCAGGTCGAGGTCGTCGGGGGCATCCAGCCGCTGATCGAGATCCTCAACCGCAGCGACGTGGCGACCGAGAAGGCGCTGCTCGAGGGCCTCGACGAACGCGACCCCGAGCTGGCCGAGGAGGTGCGATCGCGCATGCTCACCTTCGAGGACATCGTCAAGCTCGAGTCGCGCGACATCCAGCAGGTGCTGCGCGGCATCGACGCGGCGATCCTCGCCACCGCGATGAAGGGTGCACCGTCCGCGGTGACCGAGGTCATCCGCGGCAACGTCTCCGAGCGCAACCGCGAGCTGCTGGACGACGAGCTGCAGTCGATGGGTCCGGTCCGCAAGTCGCAGATCGAGGAGGCGCGGGCGTCGGTCGTGCGCGCCATCCGCGAACTCGAGGCGATGGGCGCGATCACCATGCACCGCTCCGACGACGACGCCCTCGTCGAGTAGCCCGGCCCCCCTTCGGGGCAAGGGCTAACGCCGGTCCGGCGGAGGCCGAGAGTCGCCGGTGAGCACGGATCGCTCACCTCACCCCTGGCCACGGATCGGCCGTCACCCCCAACGCCGAACGGCCCGTGATGCTCGATTCCGTGATGACCCCCGAGGGCGCTGCCCCGGTCTTCGCGCGTGTCAGCTACCCGTCCGTCTCGCTGCCGGGGTCCGACGCCGCCACCACCCGACAGGCGCACGACGCCCGGGCCGAGGCCCGCGGTCACGCCGCCGGGTACGCCGCAGGCCTCCGCGCCGCCGAGCTCGAGCTCGCCGCCCGCCGTGCCGTCCTCGAGGCCGAGCACTCCGACCTGCTGCACCGCCTGCAGGCCGCGACCGTCTCGGCCGTTGAGGCCCTCGCCACGTCGGCCCGCGCGCTCGACGCCCGCGTCGCGCCCGTCCTGGACGACGCCGAGGAGGCGCTGGTCGCGACCGCCTTCGAGCTCGCCGAGGCGGTCCTCGGCTACGAACTGCGCGCCTCCGAGTCCGTCGACGACGGGTCGCACGGGGTCGACGCCACCGCCCGGGGCGCCGCTGACACGGTCGACCCGCGCAGCGGCCGCACCGCTCGTGCGGCCGTCGCCCGCGCCCTCGCCGTGACCGACCCCGGCGACGTCGTGACCGTCCGTCTGCACCCCGCCGACCTCGCCCAGCTCGACGCCGCGACCCGCGACTCCGTGGCCGCCGACATCGCCTTCGTCGCCGACGCGACCCTGGCCCGCGGCGACGCCGAGGCCGAGCGGCGCATCGGCCAGGTCGACGCCCGACTCGGCACCGCGCTCGACCGGGCCCGGACGGCGCTGCTCGGCGACCCGGCGTCGGACGGGGGCGTCTCGTGACCCTCACCGCGCCTCCTGCCCTCGTGTCGGCGGGTGCCGTCGTCGACGGCGGCCGTCCGCGCGTGCCGTCCGCCCTCGCCCCCCGTCTCGCCGCCGCACGCGTGGCGGCCCGCCCGCAACGCGTGGGCCGGGTCAGCTCGGCCGTGGGCCTCGGCCTCACCGTGCAGGGCCTCGACGCGGCCGTCGGCGAGATCGTCGCCGTCGGCGACACGACCGTGACGTCCGGCGGCACGGACGTCGGCTCGAACCTCGCCGAGGTCGTCGCGACCACGCCCGACGGCGTGCGGTGCATGCCGCTGGGCCGCCTGACCGGCATCACGACCGGCACGCCCGTGCGCTCGACCGGTCGTCCGCTGCTCGTCCCGACCGGCACGGGCCTGTTCGGGCGCGTGCTCGACGGGCTCGGTCGGCCGATCGACGGCAAGGGGCCGCTCGTCGGCGCCGACGGGGGTCGCGTCGACCTCGTGCCGCTCGACCACGAGACCCCGTCCGCCATGCACCGGGCGCGCATCGACACGCCCCTGCAGCTCGGCGTGCGCGTGCTCGACACCCTGACCACGGTCGGCAAGGGCCAGCGCGTCGGCCTGTTCGCCGGCTCGGGCGTCGGGAAGTCGTCGCTGCTGTCGATGATCGCCCGCGGCTCGGACGCCCAGGTCAGCGTGATCGCCCTGGTCGGCGAGCGCGGCCGCGAGGTGAGGGAGTTCCTCGAGGACGACCTCGGCCCCGAGGGCCTCGCCCGCTCGATCGTCGTCGTCTCGACCAGCGACGAGCCCGCCCTCATGCGCCTCCGTGCCGCGTTCGTCGCGACCCGCATCGCCGAGTCGTTCCGCGACCAGGGTGCCGACGTCGTGCTGATGATGGACTCGCTCACCCGCGTGGCGATGGCCCAGCGCGAGATCGGCCTCTCGGTCGGCGAACCGCCCGCGACCCGGGGCTACCCGCCGTCGACGTTCTCGGTGCTGGCCGGCCTGCTCGAGCGCGCCGGCACCGACCGTATCGGCTCGGTCACCGGGCTCTACACGGTGCTGGTCGACGGCGACGACCACAACGAACCGATCGCCGACGCCGCCCGCAGCATCCTCGACGGGCACGTCGTGCTCGACCGCAAGCTGGCCGTGACCGGGCACTTCCCGTCGGTCGACGCGCTCGGCTCGGTCTCGCGCGTCGCCTCGAAGGTGACCAGTCCGCCGCAGCGCGCCGCCGCGACGACGCTCCGCAAGGTGATGGCCGCGCGCCGGGCCGCGCAGGACCTCCTCGACGTCGGCGCGTACCAGCGCGGCACCAATCCACTCGTCGACGCGGCGGTCGACCACCAGGGCGCCATCGACGCGTTCCTGCAGCAGGGCATGGACGACCGGGCGGCCTCGGCCGACTCGTGGAACGCCCTCGCCTCGCTCACCTCACGGTTCGGAGCGATCTGATGGCACGTCCGTTCTCGCTGCTCGGCCTGCTGCGGCTGCGTCACGCCCAACAGGACCAGGCCGGTGCCGTCCTCGCCGAGGCCAACGACCGCCTGCGCGAGGCCGCCGACGAGCGCGTGCGCGCCAAGCGCACCCTCGCCGACGAGCCGTCCGAGGTCACCGACGCGGCCATGCTGAGCGCGCTCGCCGCCTCACGGGCCTCGTCGCGCGGCATGCTCGCCGAGCTCGACGCGGTCACGCAACGCCGTCAGGCCGACGCCGACGCCGCGCAGGCCGCCTTCAACGAGGCCCGTCGTGCGGCGATCGGCCTCGAGAAGCTCGAGCACAAGCACGTGGTGGCCGAGGCGGCCGCGGACCTGCGCGACGAGCAGATCGCCCTCGACGAGATCGCCTCGCGCCCCCGCCCCGACGGTTCGCCGTCCGGCCCCGACCCCGAGAACCCAGGAGGCGCGGCGTGAGTCCCGTGACCGAGGTCCTGTCCCGCATCCAGGACATCCAGGCGACCATCGCCCAGTTGCGCACCGGCACCACCGGTGCGGCGACGTCCGCGACGGCCACCGCCGCGTCCGCGACGTCGGCCACGGCCTTCGCCGACGCGCTCGCCGGCACGTCCGGGACGGGTGCGACGGGGACCAGCGCCTCCGTGGACGCCGTGGCCGGATCGGTCGCGAGCGGCAGCGGAGCCGACGGCTCGGACGTGGTCGAGTCCGCGAAGAAGTACCTCGGCGTGCCGTACGTGTTCGGCGGCGAGGATCGGACGGGCATGGACTGCTCGGGCCTCGTGCAGACGGTGTTCAAGGACCTCGGCGTCAGCATGCCGCGGGTCGTGCCCGACCAGGCGAAGATGGGCGCCGAGGTGTCGTCGCTCGCCGAGGCGAAGCCCGGCGACATGCTCGTGCCCAAGGGCGAGGGCCACATCGTGATCTACCTCGGCGACGGCAAGGTGCTGCACGCGCCCCGCCCGGGCAAGGACGTCCAGATCGTCGACAACTGGTACAAGGACTCCGACCTCAGCACGATCCGGCGCATCGTCCCGGCCGAGGGCGCGTCGGGTGCCGCGTCGACGTCGGGCGCGTCGTCAGCGCTGTCGGGCCTGTCGGGCCTGTCGGGTCTGTCGGGTCTGTCGGGCTTGTCGGGTCCCTCCGGCCTCTCCGCTTCGGCCGGTGCGTCGGGCGCGTCCTCGTCCGGGACCGACCTGATGACCGCTGCCCTCCAGAAGCTGATGAGCGCGGGGGTGGCCTCGTGACCCTGTCCCGCACCCTTCCGTTCGCGCCTCCCGCTCTGTCGGAGGCCTCGTCGCTGCGCGCTCCCGTCGGGTCGCGCGGGCAGGGAGCAGGCGGTGCCGGTGCTGGTGCTGCCCGCGACGCCGACCGTGCGGCCGCCGGCTTCGGCGCCGCCATGCGTGACGAGCACGCCTCGCGGGCCGCCGACCGGCGCGACGCCCGGGTCGTGGACCGTGACGCCCGCACCGCCGACCGTGATGCCCGTACCGCCGACCGTGACGCACGTACCGTCGGCCGTACCGTCGACCGGAACGCCCCGGTCGCACCGAACGCCTCGCCCCCTGCCTCGGACGAGACGGTCGCCACGTCGTCGCTCGACCCCGCGTCCGTCGCGCCCTGGCGCCGGTCGTTCGCCGACGCGACCTCGGCGCCGACCGCCGGATCGACCGGTGCCGCCGAGCCCGGAACCGCGAGCGGTGCCGCCGAGCCCATGTCGACGACCGACGGCGGGCCCACCGTGTCGGACGGCATGGCATCCGGCATCGCGACGCCCCTGCCCGTCGCTGTCGCCAGCGCTGTCGCTGTCGCCGGCGTCGTCGCCTCCGGCCCGGCCGGGTCCACCGGGACGGCGGACGCCGTCGGGACTGTCCCCGCTGCGGCTCCTGCCCTCGGCGCCGTGTCGCTGCGTCCTTCCGCGTTCGCCGATCCGGTACGCACCGGATCGTCGACCTCCTCCGGCGCCTCGGCCGAGAACCTCGATCCGGCACGTACCGGATCGGCCGTCTCGTCGGCGGTCGCCGGGCCGGTCTCCGACCTCGCCCCGGCCCGTACCGGATCGGCCGACCCGTCCGTCGCCGGCCCGGCCCTCGGCGCGTCAGCACTCACCGCCACCTCCACCTCCACGGGAGCTGCTGCCGTCGCCGCTCCCGCCGCGGCAGCGATCGCTCCGATCACCACGGCGTCCACCCCGGGGACCGCCGCCGCGACCGCGACCGCTGCCACGCCCGGCGCGCCCGAAGCCGCCGCCGCGACCGCCGCGCCCTCCGGCACGGGTGCGGCCCGCACGTCTGCCGACTCGGCCCCTGCCGGTCCGTTCGCTCCGGTACCCACCGGATCGGCCGACCGCTCCGAGGCGCTGCCCGTCGCCGGTGATCCGGTCCGTACCGGATCAGCGACCCCGAGACCCGCCCCCTCCGCGGCAACGGCGTCGGACGGCCGTCCCGTCTCGTCGCCCGCCACCGTCACGTCCGGCCCGTCCGGCCCGGCGGCCCCCTCCACCTCGACGACGACGGCACCGTCACCCGCCACCGCCTCGGCCGCCGCGACCGCCCCCGTCGACCCGATCGTGCTCACCGTCCCCGGGGCCGTCGCGACGTCCGCGGCCTCCGCCACCAGCGCCTCCTCGTCCGCGGCTCCGACGCCGTCCGCGGCGCAGCCGGCCCCGTTGACCCAGCAGCTCGCGCGCCCGCTGTTCACGCTCGCCGCGGCGGGTCCCGGGGTGCACGTCGTCACCGTGGACGTCGCCCCCGAGGCGCTCGGCCCGGTCACCGTCCGGGCTCACGTCTCGGCGCACGGCACGCACGTCGAGATGTTCGCCGCGTCGGACGCCGGCCGCGACGCCGTGCGGGCGATCCTCGGCGACCTGCGTCGCGACCTCGCGACGGCGTCGAACCCGGGAGGCGCGGGTCACCAGACCAGCGTCGACCTCTCGTCCCAGAACCAGCCGTCCGACGCCCGGGGCGACCGCTCCGGTCAGCCCGGCTCGCTCGGGGCCCAGACCGGTGCCGACGGCGGGCCGGGTCGGCAGGCTCGCGACGCCGCCGAGGTGCGCACCGCCGACGCCCGCACCGGACGCGCGCCGCGCGACGGAACCGACCTTCTCGACGCGACGGGTGCGGTCGACCGTGCCCGCGCCTCCTCGTCCCTCTCGACGTCCCTCGACGTCCTGGCCTGAACCGGAGACCCCATGCCCTCGATCGACCAGATATCGGGAACCGTCGACGTCGCGACCCAGATCGCCGCCGCCAACGCCGCGAAGAGCGGCTCGAGCCGCACGACGGCGAACACGATGGACAGCGAGATGTTCATGAAGCTGCTCGTCACGCAGCTCAAGAACCAGGACCCGTCGACCCCGATGGACACCAACGCCATGATGTCGCAGACCACCCAGCTGGCGATGATGGAACAGGTCACGGCCCAGACGACGACGGCCAACGAGAACTTCTCGCTGCAGATGCGCATCGCCGCGTCGAACCTCGTCGGCCGCGAGGTCAGCTACACGGGCCCCGACGGCGTCGAGGTGAAGGGCACCGCCACGAGCGTGTCGTTCGCCGAGGCCGTCCCCAAGGTCTCGGTCGGCGGGAAGGAGGTCGCCTTGGATCTCATCTCGGGCATCGCCACCACGAAGGCGTGACACGACCCGCACGACCCGCACGACCCGAACCACCCGCACGACCCGCACGACCCGCACCACCCCTCGAACCGCACCGGGAGCAGGACGCGACCGGCACCACCCGCGCAGGACGCGCCTCCAGATCTCTCCCCAGCTGAAAGGCAGCACCCATGCTCCGCTCCCTCTACTCCGGCATCTCGGGCCTCCGCTCGCACCAGACGATGCTCGACGTCACCGGCAACAACATCGCCAACGTCAACACCGCCGGCTTCAAGTCGTCGACCACCCAGTTCCAGGACACGTTGTCGCAGATCACGCAGGGCGCCGGCGGCCCGCAGACCGGCATCGGCGGCACGAACCCCGCGCAGATCGGCCTCGGCGTGCAGGTCGCCGGCATCTCGACGAACTTCGCGCAGGGGTCGGCGCAGGCCACCGGCAAGGCCACCGACCTGATGATCTCGGGTGACGGCTTCTTCGTCACCCGCCTCGGCAACGACACCGTCTACACCCGCTCGGGTGCGTTCGACTTCGACGCCGACGGTCGTCTCGTGTCGTCCGACGGCAAGATCGTGCAGGGCTACTCGGCGACGAACGGCGTCATCAACGACGGAGGCGCGCTCGGCGACATCACGCTGCCCCTGAACGCCGCGGCCCCGGCGACGGCGACCTCGAGCGCCACGGTCGGCGGCAACCTGCCGAGCGAGTCGGCGGTCGGCGACAAGATCGTGCGCGACACCAAGGTGTTCGACGCCAACGGCCTCGAGCGCACCCTGACGCTCACCTTCACCCGCACGACGACCGGCTGGGACGCCTCCGCGACCGACGGCAACGGGGGCGCGACCGCCTCCATGGCCTTCACCGACGGCAAGCAGACCGGTGCCGCGTCGCTGCGGCTCAACGGCGTCACCGTCGACCTGTCGGGCATCACCGGCTTCGCGGCGCTCAACACCACGTCGATCACCGAGCAGAACGGCCGCGCGGCCGGCACCCTGCAGGGCTTCTCGCTGTCGAAGGACGGCACGCTGATGGGCCAGTTCAGCAACGGTTCGACGGTCGGCCTCGGTCGCGTCGTGCTCGCGACCTTCACGAACCCCGGCGGCCTCGAGAAGGAGGGCAACTCGGGCTACCGCGCGACCGCCAACTCGGGTGCCGCGACGGTCGGCGCCCCCGGTTCGCCCGGCGTCGGCTCGCTGGCCAGCGGCTCGCTCGAGATGTCGAACGTCGACCTCTCGCAGGAGTTCACCAACCTGATCGTCGCCCAGCGCGGCTTCCAGGCCAACGCCCGCATCATCACCACCTCGGACGAGGTGCTGCAGGAACTGACGAACCTCAAGCGCTAGCCGGCTGGTCGCTGGTCGCTGGCGGCCCGCGTCACCCTCCGCACCGCGTTTCGTGCACCGCACCCGATCTAGACCGGGTGTGCCGCACGAAACGCGGTGCGTTCGTCGTCCGGAGGCGCGGCGCCGCCCAGGAGGCGCGGTGCCGGTCAGGAGGCGCGGTGCCGGTCAGCGGGGGACGCGCGCGAACGCGGCGCGCAGCCGGGCCCCGCGCCCGGGGTTGAGCTGCTCGACCCAGCCGATGCGCCCCCACAGCTGGGCCGCGAAGTCCGGGTGCCCGGCCCGGTTCTGCGCCTCGAGCCCGGTGGTGGCGGCGTTGTGCAGCACGGCCCGCAGCCGGTCGTACTCGGAGCGCACCGTGTTGGTGCCCTGGTTGACGACGACGCCGGTGACGACCTGTCGCGTGGCCGCCCCGCGCACCCGGGTCTTGGCCGGGTTGAGCTCGTGTCCCTCGTCGCCGACGATGCGTCCCACGCCCCGCACGAACGCGTCGGCCCGCGCCGCGAGGGTCCCGTCGCCACTGAACGCGAGGTCGTCGGCGTACCGCGTGTAGGTCGCGCCGGCGGCCCGGGCGTACCCGTCGAGCCGCGAGTCGAGTCGGCGGACGGCGACGTTCGCGAGGGAGGGCGAGGTCGGCGCGCCCTGGGCGAGATGGGCGACCGCGAGGGCCTGGCGCAGGGCGAACCGCTGGTCTGGGTCGCCGCCCGGGGGCATGCGCGACAGCACGCCCGGTGGCACCGAGGTGGTGCACAACCCGGTGAGCACGTGGGCGACGGCGTCGGGCAGTCCCTCGCGGCGCAGCGAGCCGAACACCTGCCCGGCGGTGACCCGGGCGAAGAACGAGGTCAGGTCGAGGGCGATCACGACCTCACGGCCGACGTGCCGCCGGGCCCCCGTGACCGCGCTGCGCCCGGGGACGAACCCGTGCGCCGCGTCGTGCAGCGGCACTGCCGCCAGCACCTCGTCGAGCACGACGCGTTGCAGGTCGCGCAGTCGGAAGCCGGGCACCTCGAGCAGCCGTGGCGTGCGTCCGGGCCGTGCCCGCCACTCGTACCGGTGGTGCTGCAGGGGGCCGCGTTCGACGCGGCGGTGCCACCGGCCGGGGTCGGCGAACCAGTCGAGCTCGCCCACGGTCAGGTGCAGCAGCCGGGCGACGTCGGCCACGGTGCCCAGACGCAGGAGGCGCGGGTCGGCCGAGCGCGACCCGTGCTTCACGGGCACGTGGTGGACGATGCGCAGCGGACGGCCGCGCGCACCCGCCTCGGCCACCGCCTCGGTGAAGGCCGGGTCGCGGCGGATGAGGGCGGCGAGCGTGCGGGGGTCGTCGTGTGGTGCCCGGGGCAGGGTTCGGACGAGGCCCCGGGCGAGTGGGCGCCAGAAGCGGGCGGGCCCGTCGATCGCCTCGCCGGCTGCGGCGGCGAGCCCGCGGACCGACCACTCCGCGCCGAGGAGGGCGTCGGCGAGGGCGGTCGCCACGGCGTCGGGGCCCGGATCGGGATCGCGTGCGCCCGCGGCGGCGGCGGGGGAGCGGGCGCTCACTCGGAGCCCGTCCGGCCGCTGGTCGAGCGGCTCACGGTCGTACGCGCGCGAGCCGGGCGTGCCCCTGGTGCCGGGCGTGCCGGGGTGGATGTGATCCGCGGGGTGCGGCGGTGCCTCGGCGACTCGTGCATCGGTGCGGGCCGCGCGCCGCGCGAAGCGCGGTCACCGGCCTGCGGAGCGGTGCCGTGGTCGATCTGCGTGCCCCGGGGTAGCCCCGGAGAGGAAGGCACAACGCGTGTGCCGTCCACCTCGCCGAGACACCGTCGCATGCCCACACGTTAACGGCGGCCACCGACGTCCGCGATCCCTCGCGAGGCGGAACCCGTGTCGGGCGGAGCGCCCGCCCGGGACGCGAAGGAGGCGCGGTGCCTGCTCTGCAGACACCGCGCCTCCTGTGCTCCCCGGCTGGTGTGCCGGGGCCGATCGACCTAGTAGGTCGTCGGCATCGAGTTCATGATGGCGGGCAGGATCACCGCGATGTAGATGATGCCGAAGATGATCGACGCGATGCTGATGATGACGCCGGCGAGGGCGAGGCCGCGGCCGCGCTCACCGGTCTTCTTGATCTTCGACAGGGCGATCAGGCTGACGACCAGCCCGGCGATGTTGAAGACGAAGGCCAGGATGAACCCGACGATCGCGAGGACGTTGTAGCCCGCGGCGGTGCCGGCGGACTGGGGCATGGCGGTGTTGTTGGACATGAGGGCTCCTAGGTGGTGTGACGTCCGGGGACGTGCAAGACGAGAGTGACCGCTTCGAGACGAGAATGCCTCAAACAGACCGGTCGTGCACGGAAGTCTGGCAGAAAGTTGTGATCACGTGTGGCCGACATACCGGCCGGCCTTGTGGTTCATCGCGAGGACGAGGTTCAGGACCACGGCGCCGAGGGCCGAGAGCAGCACGATCCACGGCGAGACGACGGTCAGCGAGGTCAGCACGATGAGCACGTCGAAGCCCATCTGGACGTAGCCGGCGCGCAGCCCTGCGCGTTCCTGCAGGACGAGGGCGAGGATGTTGATCCCGCCGAGGCTGGCTCCATGGCGGAAGAGGATCAGCAGGCCGACGCCGACGAGCAGGTTGCCGGCGAGGGTGCCGTAGATCGGGTTGATGCCGTCGATGTCGAACATCAGGGGGTGCAGATACGAGAACGCGGCCAGCATGACGACGGTCAACACCGTGCGCAGGGTGAACGGCCAGCCTTTCTTCCACACCGCGAGTGCGAAGAACGGCACGTTGACCAGGACGAACAGCACGCCGAAGGTCCAGCCCGTGGCGTAGCTGGTGAGCAGGGCGAGGCCCGCCGTGCCGCCCGAGACGGCCCCGCTGGTCTTCAGCAGGAACAGCCCGAACGACGCCAGGAAGACCCCGGTCACGACGCCCATCACGTTCTCGGCGAGCGTGTGCTTCGTGGTGTCGACGGTCTTGATCGAGCCGGTCAGGGCGGGGTCGTCGATGCCGTGACGAGCCGGTGCGGCGGCGTCGGGGGTCGCGGCGTCCGGCAGTCCGGCGGGGGAGGACTCGGGGGCGGGCCCGTCGTCGCTGTCAACGGCGTCCCGCTCCGCGCTCGCGGTGCGGGACGTGCTCGCGGTCGGGGTGGCGGAGGAGGCGGTGGTGACGTCGTCGGCGCGGGCGGCGGGGGTGGTGCCGGGGCGCGACTCGTCGAGGGGTTCGTGGGTCACCGGCACATCCTGCCAGCCCCCTGTTTCGCGCACGTGACGCGCCGCGCCCCCTGCCGCTCAGCCCGCCGCACCGTCGCGTGGACGAGACGCCGCCGCACGCCGCGGTGTGTCGTCCACTCGACGGTGTCCTATTGGAGCGATCAGGCCCCGCCGGCCATCACCATGGCGATCGGCACGACGACCGCGATCAGGCAAGCGACCACCACGAAGGCGCAGAGCACCGGACGTCGGGTCGTCAGGGGAACGACGCCGGGCACGATGGCGGCGGCTTTCTTGCCCGAGAAGACCTGGTCGGCCGGCATGATCGTGAGTCGTGCGTGCTGGGCGATCTCGAGCAGCTGTTCTCCAGGCCAGTTGGCCTCGGTGAGGACGAGTCGGCGCCCCTTGCCGTCGCGGACGGCGAGGTATGCGAGGTTCTGCACACCCAGGTTGAGAGTGCAGAGGATGCCCCGCTGTGAGCCGTCGAAGTCGACGGTCGTGGTGCGTCCCCACCCGCGTCGGGCCACTGCAGCTTCGTACACGGTGATGCTCGTCGTCCGGAGGTAGATCCACAGGCCAGCCGCCAGAACGACCAGCAGGACGAGCAGGTACGGGACGACGGTCATTCCCATGCGGTTCCAGCCGATCAGGAAGGCGAGGGGTATCAGGACGAGTCGGCCTTTGGCCTTCGCCCAGAAGTGCGACCATGTCGGCCGGTAGGTGACGGCGGAGGAGAGGGACGTGGTGGTCATCGTTGTTCTTTCTGTTCGGACGGGTTGTGTTGGGTACGTGGGGGCTCAGCGGAGTCGGTCCTGCCAAAGCGCCCACGCTGCGATCGATACGTAGGTGACGACGAAGAGTGCGGTCGAGGCGATGGCCAGCACGGCCCAGATCGGGTCGGCATCGAGCGAGTCGACCAGTCCGACGGCTAGCGGCAGAGCAATGCTGCCCATGATGAAAGCGGCCGGGACTGCGGTCACCAGCGTCGGGGTCCGCCACGGGCCAGCGCCGAGAAGGGCCTGTCGTCCGTCTGATGTGCCACCCACAGGCGGCAGCTTTCTCGAACTTTCGAGGTCGACCTCAGTCAGCTCGGTTCTGGAGAGTCCTGCCGACTCGAGGAAGACACTCAGGGCCTGGAGATCGAATGCGTGTCGCCGTGACGGGCGGACCAAGAGCCTCGGCTGCCGTGTGCAGTCGTAGAGAGCGACCGAGCCGTCCCGTAGGAAGCCGAACTCGGTCAACGCGTCGCGGCGCTGACGGCCGCCCTCGGGCTGACCGAGGCGGAATCGTGTCTCCACGCCCACAGCATCGCGAACGCCGAGGTGCCCGTCCGTCAGCCAGAACATGACGACCCCTTTGTCGGTGGCGAGCGTCGTGCTCGTGGACGGGCTGGTGGCCAGGTGTCGTGAACAGCGGGTCCACGCCAGAGCCGGCAGTGTGGCCGCGATTGCGGTCGAGGCGCACCACACGCTCGACATGGCAGCCAGGTGCGATGCGAAAGGACGCGCGGCTTCGTTGAAAAAGGCCGTGATGGCGAGGGCCAAGACGGCTACGTAGGACAGCCCGGAGCTCAGGGCAACCCCGACATGGACCTGTGCCAGCCTGATTCGTCGTCGTTCGACTTGGGGCGACACGAGGAGCACCTCGGGCTGGCTGATCATGGGGGAGGTCTTGAGGCGCGACCAGGCACCGGGTGCCTTTCCGATTCTCTCGAAGAGGCTCTCGAAACCTGAGCTCGCCAGCATCCGCGCTGGTTCAGCGACCGAGTGCCCGGGCCACCACTGGTCAAGGGGGAAGACGAGCAGCTGGTCCGCGGTCTCGATCCAGGCAACGCCCTCGGGGCCTGCGTGCCGGAAGAAGAAAGGGTGGTCCGATTGATTCGCCCAACCCAGACGGCGGATTCTCGAGGAATCCGTCAATCGAAGCGATCTCCCACCCTTCGCGTCAGCCCACAGGGTTCGGTCGTGATCCCACCGCAACGAGTGAAAACCTCGATCGGCCCCGACGAATGGGCTTGAAGACGACTTGACGACGTCGGCGGGGTTCACGCCTCGACCCATTCCAAAGTCTCGACGATGCGATCCGCGTGAGCCAGGTACGGACCGATTGGACCGGGACCGAATGTGTCGAAGATCAACAGCATGACGGTCTCGGACGACTGCGGGAGGCGGACAGCGAACGTGATCTGTGCCGTCGTGACATCAGGCAGGCCGCCAGAAGCCGGCGATGGGGCGGCCGTTGTGCCGAACTGGGCAAGTGTGTCTTCGACCTCGCTCCGCCACTGACCATGGGTCAGTTCTCTTCGGACCAATCGTCGGGCGACGTCGCCGGCCGGCATCGACCGCCATTCGAAGGTCACGCGCGCCCCGGCGGGCGTTGAAACGGCCCCCCGCAGTGTTCGCTCGATTTCGTCGCAACTGAGAGCGGTTCCGGCATGGACGAGCGATACGGCCAAGGTCATCGGAAAGATGCCGGTCCGCGAAGGTCCGCAGAAGAGAAAAAGCTCGAATGCTCCACGTTCGAAGGCAGCCGTGCACCTCGTCGTCAGTATCTTTGCCAGCTCGCGGCGTCGCCTGGCCGCGAGCCCGCTGTCCCGACCGGGTTCGCGTGTTGCGGCTTCAGCCGCCATGCGATGGCTGAGTGTCGAGGCCTCGGCCACCGATCGGGCTCGGCGCCACGCGGGAGGCATGGTCATTCTGTAGCCGAAATCGGTCACAGCGACCCCACTTGGACACTCGTCTTCTTGTCTTCCCAGTACGTGCCGTCGAGCAGGCCAGCCACCACCGTTGTCATCTGCTGGAGCTCCGTTACGAGGCTGTAGGCACCGGCAGTCCCTCCTGTCACAGCCCAACGAAGGCCCATCGTCTTCATCTGTGCGGCAAGGGCCCCGCCGGGCCCGAGTTTCATGACGGCTGAGAGTTCGGCCCACCCGCCCGTCAGGAGGCCGTCGACGAGCACCACGAAGGGTTTCTGTCCGGCCTCGTCGGCGGCTCGGAAGACACCGTTTCGAGCGCCCTCTTCAGCGGTCTTCCTCGCCGTCTCGACCTTTCGCGCGGGGACCGCTCCTGCTCGGGCTGCCCCGGCTCGGCTCGCCGAGGACGATGCAATGCTCCGTGTCGCGCCAGCCACGGCGAACTTCATGCCGTTCAGTGACTGCAAGCCGACGATGGCCATGCCTAGTCCGACCAGGTCGGCGATGACGTCTTCCTTCGTTGCGTCACCTGCGAGCGCTTGCACTGACGTGATGGCAAGCGTGGCTGCAGCTGCTGCGATGCCTAGGGCGATGATCCACCCGACGGGGCCGCTGAACAGCATGACCAACAGGCCGACCGCCGCCAGCACCGGCCCGAGCGCGTTCAGGACGTCCTTGATCGCCCCCAGCACCCCGCGCGCATCGTGCACCACCTGCTTCACCCCGTCCCACCAGGTGTCGCGCAGCTCGTCGTCGCCGGCCAGGCGGATGGCGGCGATCGCCTGGTCGTTGAGGGCGCCGTACTCGCCGTCCGTGTCGCCCCCGGTGCCGACCAGGCGGGTGATGACGGCTTTCGCGTCCGCGAGGTCGGTGTCGGCGAGGTCGACTGCCCGCGTCCGGGCGGCCTCTTGCCGGTCGATCTCGAACGGGTCGGTCTCGCCGGGGACGACGAACTTGTCGGCCGTGCGCCGCGCCTCCTTCGCCTCGTCGGCGTCGAGGCGCGCGGCGTCCGCCTGGCGCTGCAGCTCTTCGAGACCGTCCGCGTAGGTGTCGAGCGCCGTGGCGAGGTCGAGGTAGCGCTGCTTCGCCTTGTCGATCGCGTCGGCCAGCGGTTCCGCCGACGTCGTGAAGGTGCGGCCCGACTCGGAGTCCCACCCCTCGGCCTTCGCCAATCGACGCAGCCGCCTCGACTGTGTCTCGATCGACGTGCCCGTGGCCCGAGCCGCGACCGCCGACGACCGGATGTCGGTCGGGTCACCGGGCACGGGGTCGGACGCCATGTCGAGCGGACTCCAGTCCCACGGGCGGCTCATGCCACACCCGCCGTGTCGGTCGGGGCCAGCGCGGCAGCCAGCTCGTCCTCGGCCTGCGTGAAGGTCTTCGCCGCGCCCTCGGCCATGGCGCCGACCGCCGCGATCGACTCGAGCATGCGGCCCCGGGCGATCGCCCAGTCGTCGACGAACGCGGTGACGGCCTGCTGCAGGCGGGGTGAACCGACGCCGTCACCGGAGGCGCCGGCGCTGCCCGACGACAGGTCGGTGTGCAGGGTCTGGAGGTCGCGGGCCAACGCGGCCAGCGCCTCCAGATCGATGTCCATGTACAGCGCCACGGCGGTTTCCCCTCGTCGATATGACCAATGTCACACACCATACCGACTGTTCGGACCGCCACGACCTGCCTGTGGACAACGGGCCGCGCGACGGGAAGCGCGAGAGGGCACACACCGACAACCCGCACCTAACGCCCCGCCACCCCCGGCCGATAGTCACCCGTAGCCGCTCAGGACGAGCAGCGACACCTGCCCCACGGATGGCGGCAGGAGACACAGACCTAGGACGGGCCGATGATCGTCGTCACGCGACTCAACGACAGCAGATTCGCTGTCAACCCTGACCTCATCGAGCGCATCCACGAGACGCCCGACACGGTCCTGATCATGGTGGACGGCGCGAAGTACGTCGTCACCGAGCCGATGGCCGAGGTCATCGAGATGATCGCCCGCTACCGGGCGCGCATCGTCTCGCTCGCCTACGACGAGCCGTCCGCCACCGCGCCGGCCAGCCAGTCGCTCGGCAACCGCACCTCGACCGGCCCTCAGCTCGGGATCGTCCGCGGTTCGTCGGGTTCAGGAGGCGCGGGTCGCGTCACCGAGTTCCGTCCCGCCGTGCAGGCTCCCGCGGTGCACGCCCCGACCGCCCCGACCGCCCCGACCGCGCCGGCCGCAACGGCCGACACCACGCAGGGACGCTGACCGTGGATCCCGCAACGATCATCGGCATCGTCCTCGCGCTGGGCGCCCTCTTCGGCATGATCCAGCTCGAGGGCGTCAGCATCGCCGGGCTGCTCCTGCCCGCCCCGATCATCCTCGTCTTCGGCGCCACGATCGGCGTCGGCATCGCCGGCACGACCATCAAGGACGCGATCCTCAGCTTCAAGAAGATCACCCGCGCCTTCACCGGCAAGGTCGTCCCCCCGCAGTCGGTCATCGACGGCGTCGTGTCGCTCGCCGAGAAGGCCCGCAGCGAGGGCCTGCTCTCGCTCGAACAGGAGGCCGAGAAGCTCGACGACCCCTTCATGAAGGGCGCGCTGCAGAACATCGCCGACGGCACCGACGGCGAAGAGCTGCGCATCCTGCTCGAGGACGAGATGGAGTCCCGCCTCGCCGCCGACCGCACCGCCAGCAAGTTCTTCATGAGCCTCGGCGGGTACGCCCCCACGGTCGGCATCGTGGGCACGGTCGTCAGCCTCACCCACGTGCTCGAGAACCTCGCCGAGCCCGACGAGCTCGGCCACATGATCGCCGCGGCCTTCGTCGCGACCCTGTGGGGCCTGCTGACGGCGAACTTCCTCTGGCTGCCCCTCGGTGCGCGCCTCAAGAAGCTGGCCGACCTCGACGAGCTGCGCATGACGCTGCTCATGGAGGGTGTCCTGGCGGTCCAGGCCGGAAGCCAGCCGCGCCTCCTCGGCGAACGCCTCAAGGCGATGGTGCCGACGCACGCGCTCGAAGGCGGCGACGGCAAGGGCGGCAAGGGCGGCAAGGCCAAGGCCGGCGCGAAGAAGGGCGGCGACGACCAGGGGCTGGCCGCATGAGCGGGGCACGTGGTGGGCGCAAGAAGAAGGGGCACGCCGAGGACGAGCACCCCGACGAGCGCTGGATGGCCTCGTACATGGACATGATCACCGTGCTGATGTGCATGTTCATCGTGCTGTTCGCCATGTCGAACGTCGACCAGGACAAGTACATCGCCCTGCGCAACTCGCTCGCGACCGGCTTCGGCCAGACCGACGTGGGCAAGGTCGACACGGCCTCGGGCACCGTCGTCAACGCCGCCGACGTGACGGCCGAGGGCAAGGGCTACTCGTCGGGCGACGAGACCGACATGAGCAAGGCCGCCGCCTCGGGTGAGGCCCAGACCGCCGAGCAGGCCGCCGCCGCCACGGTCGCGGCCCAGGGCGAGCTCGACGACCTCACCGCCATCAAGGCCGCGATCGCCGCGAACCTCGAGGGCTCGGGGCTGAGCGCCGACGTCGAGTTCGCCGTCGACGACCGGGGTCTGACCGTCCGCCTGATCGGCTCCGAGACCTTCTTCGGCACGAACAGCGCCGACCTCAGCGGCACGGCCGTCACCGTGATGAACGCCATCGGCCCGGTCCTGAAGACCTCGGGTCACGACGTCTCGGTGGAGGGCCACGCCGACCAGCGCAGCTCGACCGCGCCGTACGCGACCAACTGGGAGCTCTCGTCCGCCCGCGCCACCCAGGTGCTGCGCGACCTGGTCGAGCGAGGCGGCGTGGGCGCCGACCACATCCAGTCGGTCGGCTTCGGCTCGTCACGTCCCCTCAGCACCGGCACGACCGACGCCGATCTCGCGTCGAACCGTCGGGTCGACATCGTCGTCCTGTCGAACCAGTCCGACGCGGTGAGCGCGCTGCTGCCGCAGCTCGAGCAGGCGGCGGCCGCCGCAGGAGGCGCGGTGACCGACGGTCGCAACCCCACCGTCGAGCAGGCGGCCGGCACCTCGACCACGGCCGAGTCGGGTGACACGTCGAAGGCGGGCACCGCGACCGAGACGACGACCGAGAAGAAGACGGAGAAGAAGACGGAGAAGAAGGAGGAGTCCTCGGGCCACTGACCTCCGCCGGGCCCCTCCCGGCCCCTCCCGGCCCGGTAGCGCGACACCGGCCCCGGAGCTCGACGACGGCAACCCAGTCCGGGGGGTACACGCCGTCCTGGGCTAACGCTCAGGTGGGGCGGGCCGATAGCTCCGTCCGTGACACTCCTCGACGCCCCGACGGGCAGCAGCGCACCGACCGCGACGGTCGGCTCGTCGACGCGCCCGCAGAAGACCGTCGAGGTCTACGACTTCCGCCGTCCGACGACCCTCGCCCGTGAGCACTCGCGCGTCCTCGAGCTGGCCTTCGACACCTTCGCGCGGCAGTGGGGAACGCAGCTCACCGCCAAGGTCCGGGTGCTCTCGCAGGTCACCTGCGACCAGGTGCAGATGCTCACCTACGACGAGTACGCCTCGTCGCTGCCGGCGACCACCGCGATGGTGCTCTGCACCCTCGAGGGCGTCTCGGCGAAGGCCGTCATCCAGTTCCCGTCGTCGGCCGCGCTCACCTGGGTCAGCCACATGCTCGGGGCCGCCAAGCCGGCGAGCCTGCCCGAGCGCACCTTCACGCCCATCGAGCAGGCCCTCGTGCGCCGCCTGATGGACGATGCCCTCGACGACCTGCGCTACTCGTTCGGCACCATGCTCGCCGACCCGATCAGCGTCGGCGGGTTCCAGTACAACTCGCAGTTCGCCCAGGCCGCGCAGAAGTCCGACCTGATGATCGTGGCCTCGTTCGAGATCCGCGTCGGCGAGCGCGTGGCGCCCGGCACGGTCGCGATCCCGGCCGACGTCCTGCTGTCGCAGCTCGGCGAGTCCAACCCGACGATCGACGCCGCCGACGCGCGTGAACTGCTCGGCGCCCAGCTGGCCTCGGTGCCGGTGGGCGTCTCGCTGACCTTCGCCCCCGCCGCGGTGCTGCCGAGCGTCGTGCTGGGGCTGGCCGTCGGCGACCTGCTGCCGCTGCCCCACCCGCAGCACCGCCCGCTCGAGATCAGCGTCGACGGCCAGCCCGTCGGCCGCGCCGCCGTCGGGGCCGCCGGCTCCCGTCTGGCCGGCATCGTCGTCTCCACCTCCCTGACCGGCACCGAAGAAGGAACCTCATGACCGGCACGACCATCACCCTGCACACCGCGGCGGCCGAGGCGCTGGTCGCCCAGCTGCCGACGCCCACGCCGCTGCGTGCCGTGGCCGTCGACCCGGCCTCCGCGCACGGCCTCCGCCTCGCGGGCTCGTCCGTCGTGGTCACGTCGTTCGTGGGGTCCGTCTCGGCCGACACCGCGGTCCTGCTGGCCGACATGGACCAGCTCGCCGCCGCCGCGGGCACCGACAACCCGATGGTCTCGGTCTCGGACGTCCTGCGTCCCGCGCTCGAGGCCGCGACGGGAGTGCTCGGCACGGGCGTGCTCGGCGAGAGCCGTCGCGAGTCCGCCGACGCCCTGCTGGCCGACCCCGAGACCGTCGTCTTCGAACTGACCGCCGCGGGGCAGCCCGCCGGCTGGTTCGCGCTGCGCCTGCGCGAGACCGGCACGATCGGAGGATCGTCGCCGATGGCGCCGACCCCGGGCTCGGTCTCGACCGGCAACCTCGGCCGCATCAACAACGTCGAGATGGCCCTGACGGTCGAGATCGGCCGCACCCGCATGTCGGTCCGCGACGTCCTGGGCCTCGAGCCCGGCGCCGTCATCGAGCTCGACCGTTCGGCCGGGGCCCCCGCCGACGTGCTGCTCAACGGCCGCCTGATCGCGCACGGCGAGGTCGTCGTCGTCGACCAGGACTACGCCGTCCGCATCACCAAGATCCTCGACGTCGCCGACGGCATCGCCTGATCGTGGACACCGTCGTCGTCGGCCTGCGGGTCGTCCTCTCGTTGGGCGTCGTCCTCGCCCTGCTCTGGGTGCTGCAGAAGCGCCTGGTGAAGGGCGGTCGCGCGGGCACCCGCGCCACGTCACAGGTCTCGGTCGTCGCCCGCCAGGGCGTCGGCGCGAAGGCGAGCGTCGTCGTGGTCGACGTCGAGGGCGAGCGCCTCGTGCTCGGCGTGACCGAGTCGTCGGTGACCGTCCTGGCTGCGGCCGACCGTCCCGTCGAGGCCGTCCCTCTCACGCTCGTCCCGTCGGGTGCGCCCGACGACGAGCCGACCCCGGTGCAGGAGGCGCGGGTCACCCCGATCGCACCCGTCGCGATCCCGGCGCCCTCGGCCTCGTTCGCCGCCGTGCTGTCGGCCGAGACCTCGGCGGCCCCGGCCCTCGCCACGACCCCGTCCCTCGCGTCGGCCTCCGCCACCCCCGCCGAGCTGCTCCGCCCCCGCGGTGCCGCCCGTCGTGCCGCGACGGCCGGTCTCCGCGGCCGCGCGCCTCGTGACCCGGCCGCCCGCCGCACCGGGCGAGCCGCGAAGTCGCTCGAGGGCTCGATCCTCGCCCCCGACACGTGGCGTCAGGCCGCAGCCGTGCTGCGCAGCGGACGAGTCGGATGACCGGCCGCCGGTCGTCCGCGTCCCCGACCCGCCCCTCCTTCGCGTCCGCCCTGCGCCGGCTCGTCCGCCCGACGGTGCGTGACGGCCTGCACGGAGCCCCCCTGGGCCGCTCGGTGGTGGCCGTGCCCGTGCGCTTCGCCGACACGCGCTTCGCCCGCGCGGTCGTCGTCACGCTGCTCGCCCTCGTCGTGGCGTCCGCCCTCGTCATGCTGATCGGTCAGCAGGCGAACGCCGCCCCCGTCTCGCCGACGGCCCCCACCGCGCCCACCGCCCCGGCCACGGACGGCACCGGCACCGAGGGCACCACGGGCACGACCCCGACCGACTTCACCGACACCGATCAGACGACGTCCGACGGCACCGGCTCGGGCGGCCTGAACATCGACATCAACGGCCCCGACGGGGCACCCAGCCAGGCCGTCGTCACCCTGATCGGCATCACGCTGCTGAGCGTCGCGCCCGCACTGCTGCTGATGATGACGTCGTTCACGAAGATCTTCGTGGTGCTCGCGATGACGCGCAACGCGCTCGCGCTGCCGTCCATCCCGCCGAACCAGGTGCTCGCGGGGCTGGCCCTGTTCCTGAGCCTGTTCATCATGGCTCCGATCCTGACCCACATCAACACGGACGCCGTGCAGCCCTACCTCGACGGCCGCCTCGACCTGCAGGGCGCGATCGACGCCGGCATCGCCCCGCTGCGCGAGTTCATGCTCGCCCACACCCGCGAAGAGGACCTCGCGCTGATGACCCGCTCGGCGAACCAGCCGAACCCCGCCAGCCAGGCCGACGTGCCCATGCTCACGCTCATCCCGTCGTTCATGATCAGCGAGCTGCGCGCCGCGTTCATCATCGGCTTCGTCATCTTCATCCCCTTCCTCGTCATCGACCTCGTCGTCAGCGCCGCGTTGATGTCGATGGGCATGATGATGCTGCCGCCGGTGATGATCTCGCTGCCGTTCAAGATCCTGCTGTTCGTCCTCGTCGACGGCTGGGGTCTCATCATCAAGAGCCTCATCGAGAGTTACCAGGTGGGTGCCTGATGGATTCCAACGCCGTCCTCGACCTCTCCATGCAGGCCCTGATCATCACGGGCAAGCTCGCCGCGCCCGTCCTGATCACCTCGCTCGTCGTCGGCTTCGCGATCTCGCTGCTGCAGTCGATCACCCAGATCCAGGAGGTCACCCTCTCGTTCGTGCCGAAGGCCGTCGCCGTCGGCATCGCGCTCATCGTCACCGGCCACTGGATGATCAGCGAGATGGTGTCGTTCACGACCATGGTGTTCGACCGCATCCCCCAGCTGCTCAGCGGCGGGTAGGGGCCGACCGTGTCGTTCGACCTGAGCTGGCTCGAGGCCACCCTCCTCGCCGCCGTGCGCATGACCGCGTTCCTCGTGATCGCGCCTCCGTTCTCGTACCGCGCGTTCCCGGCGCGGGTGAAGGCCATGCTCGGCATCGGGCTCGCGCTCGCCGTCGCGCCGCGCGTCACCCCCGGCTACGTGTCGCTCGAGACGGGGCCGTTCGTCATGGCGCTCGTGCTCGAGCTCGTCGTCGGCGCCGTGCTGGGGTTCCTGGTGTTCGTCGCCTTCGCCGCGGTGCAGGCGGCCGGCAGCCTGATCGACCTCTTCGGCGGCTTCACGCTCGCCCAGGCGTTCGACCCGCAGTCGATGGTCAACGGCGCGCAGTTCACCCGGCTGTTCCAGATGACCGCACTCGCGCTGATGTTCGCGACCGGGGGTTACCAGCTGATCATCGGGGGACTCACCCGCTCATTCGACGCCGTCCCGCTCGGTCTCGGCATGGACCTCTCCCGTCCGGTCGAGCTGCTGACGACCGGCGTCAGCCAGCTCTTCCTCTCGACCATCCAGATCGCCGGGCCGCTCTGCGTCGTGCTGTTCCTCGCCGACGTCGGTCTCGGACTGCTCTCGCGCGTCGCGCCGGCCCTCAACGCCTACGCGATGGGCTTCCCGCTCAAGATCCTCATGACGGTCATGCTGGCCGGCGGTGTCTTCCTCGCGCTGCCCGGCGTCGTGGCCTCGTTGACCGGCGACGCCGCCGACATGCTGCTGGGGGTGGGCTGACATGGCGGACGACTCCGGCGAGCGCTCCGAGGCCGCGACCGACAAGCGGATGAAAGAGGTCCACTCGAAGGGCCAGCTGTCCCGGTCGCAGGACCTCAGCGCCTGGGTGGGCGTCGGCGCCGCCGCCGTGATGATCCCCTCGACCATCGAGCGGGCGTCCTCGGCGGGCGTCGACCAGATGTTCTCGATCCGCCAGGCCATCACGCACCCCGACTCGTCCACCGTCGTCACCGAACTCATGCAGGGCGCGGGATCGATGGGGGCGACGATCGGGCCGATGCTCGCGGTCGTCGGCGTGGCCGTGCTCGCGACCGCGATCGTGCAGGGCGGCGTGCACATCAAGCGCATGACCGGCAACTACGAGCAGTTCAACCTGCTCAACGGCCTGAAGAACACCTTCGGCACGCAGGCGTTGTGGAACGGCGCGAAGGCGCTGATCAAGACGACCGTCGTCGGCCTGGTGCTCTGGTTCGCCATCCAGGGCCTGATGCCCGTGCTCATGAGCGGCGGCGGCCTCAGCGTCTCGGCCGTGCTCGCGGAGGCGAAGGTCGGCACCGGCATCCTGATCAAGGCCGCGATCGCGGCCGGCCTGCTGCTCGCCTTCGCCGACGTCTTCGTCGTCATGCGTCGCAACCGCAAGAAGACGCGCATGACCAAGAAAGAGGTCAAGGACGAGAACAAGTCGAGCGACGGCGACCCCCTGGTCAAGTCGCAGCGGCGTTCCCGTCAGCTCGCGATGAGCCGCAACCGCATGATCGGGGCCATCGCCGACGCCGACGTCGTCATGGTCAACCCGACCGACTACGCCGTCGCGGTGAAGTACGAACCCGGCAAGTCGGCGCCGCGCGTCGTCGCGAAGGGCGCCGGCACGGTCGCCGCCCGCATCCGCGAACAGGCCACGGCCGACGGCGTCCCGCTCGTCGTCGACGTGCCCCTGACCCGGGCCCTCCATGCCGCCTGCGGCCTGGGCGAGGAGATCCCCGTCGACCTCTACACGCCGGTCGCCCGCGTGCTCACCTTCGTCATGGCGCTCAAGGCCTGCGGCACGCTGAAGGGCACGCACACGCCGCCCCGCGTCACCACGGCCGACGAGGTGGCCGGCGTCCTCGCGCCCGAGTCGCTCGAGGCCGACGCCGTGCCCCGCCGCCTCCGCATCGCCCGCGAGGCCGCGACCGGCGCGACCGGCACCGCGACCGGCGCGACCGGCACCGCGACCGGCACGACCTCCGCGCCGTCCCGCACCGCGCCTCCTGCGGTCTCCCGCTCCGTCCGCCCCGCCACCTCTGGAGGCACCCGATGAAGTCCACCCTGCCCAAGCTCGCCGTCCCGGTCGGCATCGTCGGCATCGTGCTGCTGCTCGTCGTGCCGGTGCCCGCGCCGCTGCTCGACGTGCTGATCATCCTCAACATTTTGTTGGCGCTGGTGATCCTGCTGACGACGCTGTTCGTCAAGAAGCCGCTCGACTTCTCGGTGTTCCCGTCGCTGCTGCTCGTGGCGACGCTGTTCCGCCTCGGACTGAACGTGGCCTCGACGCGCCTCGTGCTCGGCGACGGCTACGCGGGCGACGTCATCGCGGCGTTCGGTCACGTCGCCGTGAGCGGCTCGATCATCATCGGCTCGGTGATCTTCCTGATCCTCGTCGTGATCCAGTTCGTGGTCGTCACCAAGGGTGCAGAGCGCGTCGCCGAGGTGGGCGCGCGCTTCACCCTCGACGCCATGCCCGGCAAGCAGATGGCCATCGACGCCGACCTCAACGCCGGTCTCATCACCGACGAGGTCGCCAAGCAGCGCCGCGCCGACGTCAGTGCCGAGGCCGACTTCTACGGCGCCATGGACGGTGCGTCGAAGTTCGTCAAGGGCGACGCGATCGCCGGCATCATCATCATCATCATCAACCTGGTCGGCGGCATCGCGATCGGCGCCCTGCAGAACGGCATGGCCATCGGCGACGCCCTGTCGCACTACGGGCTGCTCACCATCGGCGACGGTCTGACCACGCAGATCCCCGCCCTGCTGATGGCCGTCTCGACCGGCATGATCGTCACCCGCTCCGGCGCCGACACCGAGATGGGCGCGCAGGCCGCGTCGCAGCTCGGGCAGTCGCGCATCGCGCTCGCCGTGGCCGGGACCGCCGCCATCGGCATGGGCTTCATCCCCGGAATGCCGATCGTCGCCTTCCTGCTGATCGGCGGGGCGCTGCTGGTCGTCGCCTACCGGCTCGGCGTGGCCGCCAAGGCCGAGGAGGCGCGCGCGGCCCTCGCAGAGCAGCAGGCGGCGGTCGTCGCCCCCACCGACACGACCGACGACCTGCTCGAGCAGATGCGGGTGCACGCGCTCGAGATCCTGCTCGCACCCGACCTCGTCGACATGGTCGGGGGAGCGTCGGACGACCTGCTCGGCCGGGTCAAGGCGCTGCGCCGCAAGATCGCGGTCGACCTCGGCATCGTCGTGCCGCCCGTCCGCACCCGGGACAGCGTCGACCTGCCGCCGGCCACCTACTCCATCCGCATCGCGGGCGTCGAGGCCGGCCGCGGCCAGGCCCCGGCCCGGTCGGTGCTCGCCCTGGGCGACTCACTCGACGGACTGCCCGGCACGGCCACGGTCGAGCCGGTCTTCGGCCTCGCCGGCAAATGGGTGCCCGCCGAGATGCGCCACAGCGCCGAGATGACCGGCGCCACGGTGATCGACCGCGTCTCGGTCCTGGTGACGCACCTGTCGTCGATCATCGCCGACAACGCCGCCCGACTGCTCACCCGCGAGGACGTCCGCGTGCTGACCGAGGGCGTCAAGCAGGTAAACGCCCCGGCCGTCGACGACCTCGTGCCGAACATGCTGTCGCTCGCCGAACTGCAGCGCGTCCTCCAGGGCCTGCTGTCGGAGCGCATCCCGATCAACGACCTCGCGCGGATCTGCGAGGGGCTGACGCTGCGGGCGAAGGTGTCGACCGACCCGGAGGGACTCGTCGAGGCGGCCCGCGCCTCCTTGGGGCCCGCGCTCACGGCGCAGTACCTCGACGGCCGCGTGCTGCGGGTCATCATGATCGACCCCACCCTCGAGCAGTCGATGCTCGAGGGGCTGCGGCCGAGCGACCAGGGCACGCAGATCCTGCTCGACGGGCACCGGGTCGAGCAGGTGCTCGGGTCGCTGCGCGAGGCCGTGCAGTCGGTCGAGGCCCAGGGTCTCAGTGCGGTGCTGGTCTGCGCTCCTGCGTTGCGGCCGGCCATCCACCGGCTCGTGTCGGCGCAGCAGAACGGCCTGCCCGTGCTGTCGTACCAGGAGGCCACCGCCGCCGGTTCGACCATCGAGACCGTCGGCGTCGTCCGCGCGACCGACTCGATCGTGGCCTGAGATGGCGACCACGATCGTCATGACCGGCGAGACGCTCGACGCGCTGCGCCGCGAGGTGCGGGCGACCCACGGTGCCTCGGCCCGCATCGTCGCGGCGCAGAAGGTCACCGTCGGGGGAGTCGCCGGCTTCTTCGCCCGCAAGCACTACGAGGTCACGGTCGAGGTGCCCGACCCCGCGATCGACCTGCCCGTCGCCCGGGTGCGCATCACGACGCCGGTGCCGGCCGAACGCGCGGGCATCGCGGCACTGCTGGCGTCGGCGGACGAGGCCGAGGACGCGTTGCAGGCGGGGGCTCCGGCACCCCGGGCCGCGTGGTCGGCCTCGATGGCCCCCGGTGGCGCCGTCGCGTCGAGCACGCCCGTCCGGGACGGGTTCGACGACGTGCTGACCGGCTCGGCCGTGCCCGTGAGCCCGCGTCGGGCCGCCCGCGCCGCTGCCGCCGCCGCGGGTGGGGCGTCGGCTTCGCCGTCAAGCGCAGGAGGCGCGGTGCCGGTCGCGGCCCCGGCCGACGTCTCGACGCGCACCGACGCGTTCGCCTCGATCATGGACGACCTCACCTTCAACGGCATCGCGCCCGCCGCCGGCGCCGGCGGGGGTGCCGGCGCTGGTGCCGTGGGTGCGGGTCCCACCGCCTTCGCCGACGGTGACGCCGCCGACCCCGACGCGCCGCACGGGGCCGCTCCCCGCCGCACGGCCGCCTCGCTCGCGGCCGCCGCCGACGCCCTCGCCGCGCAGGCCCGAGCCGTGGCCTCCCCGGGTGTGCCGCCCGCCCCCGACGTGTCGCGCGGGGCAGGCGACCTCGTCGTGGTCGTCGGCCGCCCCGGCGACGCCTTCCGCGTGGCCGCCCAGATGGCGTCGACCTTCGGGCTGCGCTCGGTCGACGTGTCGGATCGACGCAGCGGCATCCTGGCCCGCGCCACCGGCGTGCACGAGAACTCGGCCGTCGTGACGGCCCTCGCCTGGGACGCCGCCGCTCCCGCCACCCTCGAGGCGATCGCCGCCGACCAGGTCTGGGTCGCGGTCGACGTCGGCCGCAAGCACGACGACACGGCCCGCTGGGTCGAGGCCGTCCGGGCGGTCGCGCCCGTGGTCGCGGCCGCGGTGGTCGGCGAGGACGACACGGCGACCCCGGGCACGGTTCACCTGCTCGGCGTGCCGGTGGGCTGGCGCGAGGGAGGCGCGGGCCGCTGAGCCGCGCCTCCTGCGGTGGGCGTCCTCCCGCGGTCGTGCCTCGTGGCCGGCGCCGTCCCGGGCCCGCCGACCCGCGCCTCCTGCCTGTCGTCGCGACCGGAGCGCCCCGCGCTCAGTAAGCTGGCCCGATGCTGGTGCTGACACGCAAGGTCGGAGAACGCATCGTGATCGGCGACGACATCGTCATCACGGTGCTCGACTCCCGTGGCGACGGCGTGCGCATCGGCATCGACGCACCGCGCGGGGTCAAGATCCAGCGCGAAGAGGTCATCAAGGCCGTGACCGAGGCCAACGTCGAGGCGGCGAAGGCCCCCGACGACGCCGAGGCCCGCCTCCGCGCCGCCCTCGGCGCCCCCGCCCCCCGCGCCGACCAGTAGCCCCGCCGCCCGGCCCCACGGTTCCCGGACCGGGTCGCTGTGCGTTCGTGCCGTCGCGCGCTCATGCCGTCACGCCGCCGCACCCTCACGCCGCCACGAAATGGACACACCGCCACCTTTTCGCATGGCGTCGTGTCCACATCGTGGCGGGGTGCCCGAGAGGATGCCGATCTCGGGCCGATCTGACATTGTGGATAAGAATGTTGCTACCTTCGTCGCATGCACGACAGTCGCGTCCAATGCCTCTCGCCAGCTGCCTCCGACCGCGTCGTCGGCGAGTCGGCGAGGTCGACGATCCTCGATGCCCTGCCCGACTACCTGTTCCTCCGCGGAGGCACCAGATGACGGCCGTGTCGCTGTGGGGGGTCGGCCTCGACGTGGTGGACGCGAAGGGGGCGCGGCGCCCCGTCCTCGAGCAGATCTCGTTCACCGTGGCGAGGGGTGAGACCGTGGCGCTCATGGGGCCCTCCGGGTCCGGCAAGTCGTCGATCCTCGGGTGCGTGGCCGGGCTGCAGGACTGTTCGACGGGTCGCGTCGACGTCCTCGGTGGCGACATCCAGGCGCTCGACGCCGCAGGCCGTGCGTGGGTGCGGGCTCATCACGTCGCCCTCCTCCTGCAGGGGGACGACCTCCTGCCCGCTCTGACGGTCCGGGAGAACGTCGAACTCCTCCATCGCATCCGCGGCGAGAGGCCCCCGGCCGACGTGATCGACGACGCCCTTCGTCGCGTCGGACTCGCCGACAGGTCCGACGAACTGCCCGAGGGTCTGTCGGGTGGCGAGAGGCGCCGGGTCGCACTGGCCAGGGTCGCCGTCCAGCCGCCTCACATCACATTGCTCGACGAACCGACCGACGGGCTCGACCCGAGGTCGGTCGACGCCGTGGTCGAGATGATCCGCATCCGCTCCAGTGCCGGCGCGGCGGTCCTCGTCGTGACACACGATCCGAGGGTGGCGTCCGCTGCCGGTCGCGTCGTCTTCGTCGACCGGGGCCGGGTGCGCCATGACGTGACCGGTCCGACTCCGGAGGGGCTCGAGACCCTCTTCCGTTCGACTGGCACGGCATGACGGTCTGGCTGGCCTGGAGGTCGATCCGCGCAGACCCCCGGGCGGCCCTCGCCGCCACGATCGTCGCCTTCGTCTCGACCTCGGCCCTGACGTTCGTGCTGGGACTAACGGTGACCTCCGAGATCACGAGGCGGATCGAGCCCGATCCGGTGGACGCCGACGTGAGCCCTGTCGTCGTCGCCACGGCGATGGCGACGGTCGTCGCCCTGATCCGCGTGCACGCACTCGCCGTGCGCGGCGACGAGGTACAGAGCGCCCTCCTGTCGACCGCAGGGCTGGGTCCGAGGCGCGTCGTTCGTCTCGCACTCGCCCGGGCAGGTGGCTGTGCCGTCCTCGGGGCGGTGCTCGCCGCGCCACTCGCCCACGTCCTCGTCCTGGCGCTGGTCCGTCCCTCCCTCGACGTCGTCGTCCCCTCGCCCGTGCTGCTGGTCGGCGGCAGCCTGTCGTGGACGTGCAGCGCTGCGTCCGTCGTGGCGCTGTCCCTGCTGTCGGCGCGCTCGGCAGCCTCGAGGGCTTCGGTGCGCCTCCCGGCTCGGGTCCTCCGCGGCGACGGGGCGGACAGCACGGCGGCCGCCGCCCCGTCCGCAGGTCGGATCGTCGTCGTCGCCGCCCTGTGGCTCGTGTTCGTCCTGCCCGTCGTGGCCCTCGTCCTCGTCTGGGACGGATTGACGGCGGCCGTCACGTCCGGCGCGGGGTTCTTCGACCAGGCCGACGTCGCCGCGTTCTCCGAGCTCGCGTTCTTCACGCCCTCACTCCGGTTGCTCGCGCTGGACTCGACGGTCGGCGTCGTGTCGGTCGTCTCCCTCGTCCTCCTGTACCCGTGCTTCACGCCGTGGTTCGTTCGGCGCTGGACACGACTGGTTCCCGACGGCAGAGGAGTCGTCTGGCGGATCACGAGGGCCCGGGCGGTTGCCGGGACCGTAGCCGGCGTGTCCACGACGGTGACCGTCGGCCTCTTCGTCGGTCTCGTGATGGCGACCGGGTCAGCGCTCGACCTGGGTGTGATGCTCGGAGCCGCACCCGCCGGGGCCTCGGCGTCCCAATGGGGTCAGACGGCTCTGGCCCTCGGGCCGGCGTCGGCAGTGGCGCTCGCGGGCGCGGCCGCCTCCACCCTGCTCCGCGGCCCTCGCCGCGACCCCGACCGACTCCACTTGTCCGCCCACGGGGCACGACCGTCCGTCGCGCGACGGATCGCCCTGGCCGAGGGGTTGGTCGTCGTGCTCACGGCCACGCTGCCCGTCGGTCTCGTCGTGGCGACGTCGACGGGCCTCTCGCTCGCGCTCGCCGTGGTCACCAGGGTGCCGGTGACGCCCACCCTGCCGAACGTCGTCCCCGTCGTCGTCGCGACGGTCCTCGCCACGGTCGCCGTCGTGGGCGCCACGGGGGCGGCCCAGTGGTTCGACCGGAGCGTGATCACCGCGCCCCGAACACGCTCCGCGACGGCTCGGGCGACGGCACGGCCGTGGCGTCGGTGACGACGGGCGCCCCGGCGACGAAGTCGCGCAGCTCGCGGCCGTGGACCACCTTGGCCGGCAGCGGGTCCGACGAGTAGAGCCGCGGCATGCGGTCGGTCGGCAGCGGCGACGGCGAGGCGATCAGCACGACGTTGCCGAAGCGGCGCCCCTTGAGCGTGGCCGGGTCGGCGACCGCGACCACGTGCTCGAACACGGTCGCGAGCGTCGACGCCTGGCCCCGGGCGAAGGCCAGGCCCGCGCCGTCGGCCGAGTTGACGATCAGCATGCCGGTCGGCGACAGGAACTCGGCCGCCGCCGTGTAGAACTCGAGCGAGGTCACGTGCGCGGGGATCTGCGAGCCGCCGAACACGTCCACGATCAGCAGGTCGACCGTGCCGCGCAGCCCGGCGGGCAGCTTCACCATGACCTCGCGGGCGTCGCCGTAGCGCACCCGAATGGAGGCCCCGCGTGGCAGCGGCAGCGTCTCGCGCACCAGGGCCACGAGGTCGGCCTCGAGCTCGATCACCTGCTGGCGCGAGCCCGGCCGGGTCGCCTCGACGTACCGCGGCAGGGTCAGGGCGCCGGCGCCGAGGTGCAGCGCCGTCACCGGCCCCTCGGGCAGCAGGTCGACCGCGTGCCCGATCCGTCGGACGTACTCGAAGGCCAGGTGCGTCGGGTCGTCGAGGTCGACGTGCGACTGGGGCGTGCCGTCGACGACGAGCGTGTACGAACCAGGGCGGTGCCGGTCCTCGTCCACGCGGGCGAGGCCCGCCCCGATCGAGATCTCGACGGGTGGATCGTCGTGCTGTGCGGCCATGCCTCCAGCCTCCCATCCCGGGGACGAGGAGGCGCGCGCGGCCCCCGATCCCGTGGAATGCCTGTGCATGCGCCCGGGTTATACCGAAGCTCGAGCGAAAGGTCAACGACAGGGCTTGCCAGGCGTGTCCGGGGCGACCTAGTATGGACCTTTGCGCTCCCCGTGCGTCCTGTCGTCATATTGCGGTCGACAACGTCTCGAGACACCCACCCCCGAATATGACGGCGGGGTGGATGGTGTCCGCCGGGTAGGGCCGTTCACTCACTCACCACATACTGTCCGACAGTGATGACCCGACGGGGTCCACGGAGGTTACTTCCTTGGCTGCTGCGAACAACGCATCCACCAACTCGCCCAAGAACGGTCGCAACGCATCGCGGCTCTCGTTCGCCAAGATCACCGACACGCTGACGGTCCCCGACCTGCTGGCGCTCCAGACCGAGAGCTTCGACTGGCTCGTCGGCAACGACATCTGGAAGGACCGCCTCGCCGAGGCGACCGAGCAGGGTCGCACCGACCTCGCCCTCCACTCGGGCCTGGAAGAGATCTTCGAAGAGATCTCGCCGATCGAAGACCTCGGCGAGACCATGCAGCTCTCGTTCACGGCTCCCGAACTCGAAGAGCCCAAGTACACGATCGACGAGTGCAAAGAGCGTGGCAAGACCTACGCCGCGCCGCTCTACGTGAACGCCGAGTTCATGAACCACCTCACCGGTGAGATCAAGACCCAGACGGTCTTCATGGGTGACTTCCCGCTCATGACCGAGCGCGGCACGTTCATCATCAACGGCACCGAGCGTGTCGTCGTCTCGCAGCTCGTCCGCAGCCCGGGCGTCTACTTCGAGCGCGCCTCCGACAAGACCAGCGACAAGGACATCTACTCGGCTCGCGTCATCCCGAGCCGCGGTGCCTGGCTCGAGTTCGAGATCGACAAGCGCGACCAGGTCGGCGTCCGCATCGACCGCAAGCGCAAGCAGAGCGTGACCGTCTTCCTCAAGGCCCTCGGCCTGACGAGCGAAGAGATCATGGAGGAGTTCAAGGGCTTCGCCTCGATCGAGGCCACCCTCGAGAAGGACGCCATCCTCACCAAGGAAGAGGCGCTCAAGGACATCTACCGCAAGCTCCGTCCGGGCGAGCAGGTCGCCGCAGAGGCCGCGCGTGCGCTCCTCGACAACTTCTACTTCAACCACAAGCGCTACGACCTGGCCAAGGTGGGTCGCTACAAGATCAACCGCAAGCTCGGCATCGACGCGCCCCTGGGCGACTCGGTCCTGACCGTCGACGACATCGTCGCGACGATCAAGTACCTCGTGTCGCTGCACGCCGAAGAGAAGACGATGAACGGCACGCGCGACGGCGAGCCCGTCCAGCTGCGCCTCGACGTCGACGACATCGACCACTTCGGCAACCGCCGCATCCGCGCGGTGGGCGAACTGATCCAGAACCAGGTCCGCACCGGTCTGTCGCGCATGGAGCGCGTCGTCCGCGAGCGCATGACCACCCAAGACATCGAGGCGATCACGCCGCAGACCCTGATCAACGTGCGCCCCGTCGTCGCCGCGATCAAGGAGTTCTTCGGCACCTCGCAGCTGTCGCAGTTCATGGACCAGAACAACCCGCTCTCGGGTCTGACGCACAAGCGTCGCCTGAGCGCGCTCGGCCCCGGCGGTCTGTCGCGTGAGCGCGCCGGCGTCGAGGTCCGCGACGTCCACCCCTCGCACTACGGCCGCATGTGCCCGATCGAGACCCCTGAAGGCCCGAACATCGGTCTGATCGGTTCGCTCGCGTCCTTCGCGCGCATCAACTCGTTCGGCTTCATCGAGACGCCCTACCGTCGCGTGGAGAAGGGCAACGTCACCACGACGATCGACTACCTCACCGCTTCGGAAGAAGACGACTACGTCGTCGCCCAGGCGAACGCCCCCCTCGACGACAAGTTCGACTTCGTCGACGACAAGGTGCTCGTCCGCAAGAAGGGCGGCGAGGTCGAGCTCGTCGACAAGGCCGAGGTCGACTACATGGACGTCTCGCCGCGCCAGATGGTGTCGGTGGCCACGTCGCTGATCCCGTTCCTCGAGCACGACGACGCGAACCGCGCCCTCATGGGTGCCAACATGCAGCGTCAGGCCGTCCCGCTCGTCCGCAGCGAGAGCCCCCTCGTCGGCACCGGCATGGAGGGCTACACCGCGATCGACGCCGGTGACGTCGTCACCGCCGACGCCGCGGGCGTGGTCTCCGAGGTGTCGGCCGACGTCGTCACCGTCCAGCTCGACGACGGCGGCACGCAGGACTACTTCCTGCGCAAGTTCGACCGCTCGAACCAGGGCGCCAGCTACAACCACCGTGTGATCGTCGACGCCGGCCAGCGCGTCGAGGTCGGCGAGGTCATCGCCGACGGTCCCGCGACCGAGAACGGCGAGCTCGCACTCGGCAAGAACCTGCTCGTCGCGTTCATGCCGTGGGAGGGCTACAACTACGAGGACGCGATGATCCTGTCGCAGAACCTCATCAAGGACGACACTCTCTCGTCGATCCACATCGAAGAGTACGAAGTCGACGCCCGCGACACGAAGCTCGGCAAGGAAGAGATCACCCGTGATCTCCCCAACGTCAGCCCCGACCTGCTGGCCGACCTCGACGAGCGCGGCATCATCCGCATCGGTGCCGAGGTGCGCCCCGGCGACATCCTCGTCGGCAAGGTCACGCCCAAGGGCGAGACCGAGCTCAGCGCCGAAGAGCGTCTGCTGCGTGCGATCTTCAACGAGAAGAGCCGTGAGGTCCGCGACACGTCCCTGAAGGTGCCCCACGGCGAGCAGGGCACGGTCATCGGCGTCAAGGTGTTCGACTCGCAGGACGGCGACGACGAGCTCGGCTCGGGCGTCAACCAGCGCGTGGTCGTGTTCATCGCCCAGAAGCGCAAGATCACCGCGGGTGACAAGCTCGCCGGTCGTCACGGCAACAAGGGCGTCATCTCGACGATCCTTCCCGTCGAGGACATGCCCTTCCTCGCGGACGGCACGCCGGTCGACATCATCCTCAACCCGCTGGGTGTTCCCGGTCGCATGAACTTCGGCCAGGTGCTCGAGATCCACCTCGGGTGGATCGCGGCGCAGGGCTGGAACGTCGAAGGCGTCCAGGAGTGGGCGAAGAACCTGCCCGAAGAGGCGCTCAGCGCCGCTCCCGGCACGAAGGTCGCCACCCCGGTGTTCGACGGTGCCGCCGAGCGCGAGATCGAGGGTCTGCTCGACTCGACCCTGCCGACCCGCGACGGTGAGCGTCTGATCGGTTCGTCCGGCAAGGCGCGTCTGTTCGACGGTCGCTCGGGTGAGCCGTTCCCGAACCCGATCTCGGTCGGCTACATGTACATCCTGAAGCTCCACCACCTCGTCGACGACAAGATCCACGCGCGTTCGACGGGTCCGTACTCGATGATCACGCAGCAGCCGCTGGGTGGTAAGGCACAGTTCGGTGGCCAGCGCTTCGGTGAGATGGAGGTCTGGGCCCTCGAGGCCTACGGCGCCGCGTACGCGCTGCAAGAGCTCCTGACCATCAAGTCGGACGACATCCTCGGCCGCGTGAAGGTGTACGAAGCCATCGTCAAGGGCGAGAACATCCAGGAGCCCGGCATCCCCGAGAGCTTCAAGGTCCTCATCAAAGAGATGCAGTCGCTGTGCCTGAACGTCGAGGTCCTCTCGGCCGACGGCCAGACGGTCAGCCTGCGCGACACGGACGACGAGGTCTTCCGTGCCGCCGAAGAGCTCGGCATCAACATCTCCTCCCGCTTCGAATCGTCGAACGTCGACGAGATCTAAGCCCCCTTCCCACAACGACACGTCGATACATCTGACAAGGGATTAAATTTTGATCGAAGCAACAACTTTCGATGAGCTGCGGATCGGCCTCGCCACTGCCGAGAACATCCGCGCCTGGTCGCACGGTGAGGTCAAGAAGCCGGAGACCATCAACTACCGCACGCTGAAGCCCGAGAAGGACGGTCTCTTCGGAGAACAGATCTTCGGGCCCTCGCGTGACTGGGAGTGCGCGTGCGGCAAGTACAAGCGCGTCCGCTTCAAGGGCATCGTGTGCGAGCGCTGCGGCGTCGAGGTCACGAAGTCGTCCGTGCGTCGTGAGCGCATGGGCCACATCGAGCTCGCCGCCCCCGTCACGCACATCTGGTACTTCAAGGGCGTCCCCTCGCGCTTGGGCTACCTGCTCGACATGGCCCCGAAGGACCTCGAGAAGGTCATCTACTTCGCGGCCTACATGGTCATCTCGATCGACGAAGAGGGCCGTCACGCCGACATGCCCGGACTCGAGAACGAGCTCCGCCTCGAGATCAAGCAGCTCGAGTCGCAGCGCGACACGCGCATCGCCGACCGCCTGAAGAAGCTCGAGGACGACCTGGCCGTCCTCGAGGAAGAAGGCGCGAAGAGCGACCAGAAGCGTCGTGCGAAGGACGGCGCCGAGAAAGAGATGTCGCAGACGCGCAAGTCGTTCGACGAGGACATCAACCGCCTCGAGCGCGTGTGGGAGGACTTCCGCAACCTCAAGGTCGGCGACCTCAAGCCCGAGGACGCCGTCTTCCACGAGCTGCAGGACCGCTTCGGCATCTACTTCGAGGCCCACATGGGCGCCGAGGCGATCAAGAAGCGCCTCGAGGCCTTCGACCTCACCACCGAGGCCGAGAACCTCCACCTGCAGATCTCCGAGGGCAAGGGTCAGAAGAAGATCCGCGCCATCAAGCGCCTGCGCGTCGTCAGCTCGTTCCTGGCCACCGGCAACTCGCCGGCCGCCATGGTCCTCGACGTCGTCCCGGTCATCCCGCCCGAGCTGCGCCCGATGGTGCAGCTCGACGGTGGCCGCTTCGCGACCAGCGACCTGAACGACCTCTACCGTCGCGTCATCAACCGCAACAACCGCCTCCGCCGCCTGCTCGACCTCGGTGCCCCCGAGATCATCGTGAACAACGAGAAGCGCATGCTGCAAGAGGCCGTCGACGCCCTGTTCGACAACGGTCGTCGCGGTCGTCCCGTCACCGGTACCGGCAACCGCGCCCTGAAGTCCCTGAGCGACATGCTCAAGGGAAAGCAGGGTCGCTTCCGCCAGAACCTGCTCGGCAAGCGCGTCGACTACTCGGGTCGTTCGGTCATCATCGTCGGCCCGACGCTCAAGCTGCACCAGTGCGGTCTGCCCAAGCAGATGGCCCTCGAGCTGTTCAAGCCGTTCGTCATCAAGCGCCTGATCGACCTGAGCCACGCTCAGAACATCAAGTCGGCCAAGCGCATGGTCGAGCGTTCGCGTCCGCAGGTCTGGGACGTCCTCGAAGAGATCATCCGTGAGCGCCCCGTGCTGCTGAACCGTGCGCCCACGCTGCACCGTCTCGGCATCCAGGCGTTCGAGCCCCAGCTGGTCGAGGGCAAGGCCATCCAGCTGCACCCGCTCGTCTGCGCGGCGTTCAACGCCGACTTCGACGGTGACCAGATGGCCGTGCACCTGCCGCTGTCCGTCGAGGCCCAGGCCGAGGCGCGCATCCTGATGCTCGCCTCGAACAACATCCTGAAGCCGTCCGACGGCCGCCCGGTGACCCTGCCCGCACAGGACATGATCATCGGTCTGCACTACCTGACGACGGTCACCGAAGGTGCCGAGGGTGAAGGCCGTGCCTTCTCGTCGGTCGCCGAGGCGATCCTCGCCAAGGACCAGGGCTCGCTCGACCTCAACGCGATGGTCAAGATCCGCATGAACGGCGTGCACTTCGCCGAGGGCGAAGCTCCAGAGGGCTACGAGGTCGGGCAGGACATCCTGCTCGAGACGACCCTCGGTCGTGCGCTCTTCAACGAGAACCTGCCGGCGGACTACCCGTTCGTCCAGCAGGTGACCGACAAGGGCATGCTCTCGACGATCGTCAACGACCTCGCCGAGCGCTACCCGAAGGTCGCCGTCGCGGCAGCCCTCGACAACATCAAGGACGCGGGCTTCTACTGGGCCTCGCGTTCGGGTGTCACCGTCGCGCTGTCCGACGTGCTCACGCCTCCGCGCAAGCCCGAGATCGTCGCGGGCTACGAGAAGCAGGCCGCGGCGGTGCAGTCCGAGTTCGACAAGGGCCTCATCTCCGACGCCGAGCGTCGTGCCGACCTGATCAAGATCTGGACGGAGGCCACGAACGAGGTCGCCGCCGAGATGCGGGCGAACTTCCCGATCGACAACACCATCAACCGCATGGTGACGTCCGGGGCACGTGGTAACTGGCTCCAGGTGCGCAACATCGCCGGCATGCGAGGCCTGGTGAACAACCCGAAGGGTGACATCATCCCCCGCCCGATCATCTCCTCGTACCGCGAGGGTCTGTCGGTGGCCGAGTACTTCATCGCGACGCACGGTGCCCGCAAGGGTCTGGCCGACACGGCCCTCCGTACGGCCGACTCGGGGTACCTGACCCGTCGTCTCGTCGACGTGTCGCAGGACGTCATCATCCGTGAAGACGACTGTGGCACCTCGCGCGGCCTCGAGATGCCGATCGCCGCACCCGACGCGAACGGCGTCATGGTGCGCGACGCGACCGTCGAGAACACCGTGTTCGCACGGTCGCTCGCGGCAGCCGCGGTGGACGCCAAGGGCACGGTGCTGGCCGAGGCCGGCGCCGACGTCGGAGACGTGCTGATCGACGAGCTCGTCGCGGCCGGTGTCGAGACCATCAAGGTCCGCTCCGTCCTCACCTGTGAGGCCGCCGTCGGTGTCTGCGCCCAGTGCTACGGCCGCTCGCTGGCCACCGGCAACCTGGTCGACATCGGTGAGGCCGTCGGCATCATCGCGGCCCAGTCGATCGGTGAGCCCGGCACGCAGCTGACCATGCGTACCTTCCACACCGGTGGTTCGGCCTCGGCTGACGACATCACGCAGGGTCTGCCTCGCGTGACCGAGCTGTTCGAGGCGCGTACCCCCAAGGGTGCGTCCCCGATCGCCGACTCGGCCGGTCGCATCACGATCGAGGACACCGACAAGGCTCGCCGCGTCATCCTGCAGCCCGACAACGGCGACGAAGAAGTGATCTACCCCGTGCTCAAGCGTTCGACCCTCCTCGTCGAGGACGGTCAGCACGTCGAGCTCGGTGAGCAGATCATCGCCGGTGCGGTGGACCCGAAAGAGGTCCTGCGCGTCAAGGGCGTCCGTGCGGTGCAGCAGCACCTCGTGGGTGGCGTCCAGGACGTCTACCGCTCGCAGGGTGTGCCGATCCACGACAAGCACATCGAGGTCATCGTCCGTCAGATGCTCCGCAAGGTCACCGTCGTCGACCACGCCGACACCGACCTGCTGCCCGGTGAGCTCGTCGACCGGTCGAAGTACAACGAGATCAACCGTGCGGCACTGACCGAGGGCAAGCGGACCGCGTCCGCTCGCCAAGAGGTCATGGGCATCACGAAGGCCTCGCTGGCGACCGAGTCGTGGCTGTCGGCCGCGTCCTTCCAAGAGACGACCCGCGTCCTGACGCAGGCGGCCATGGAAGGCAAGAGCGACCCGCTGGTCGGTCTGAAAGAGAACGTCATCATCGGAAAGCTCATCCCCGCGGGCACCGGCCTGTCGCGTTACCGCGACGTGTCGGTCGAGGCGACGGAAGAGGCGAAGGCGGAGCGGTACCCCAACCGCGTCTTCACCGACGATGCATCGTTCAACGAAGCCGACCTGAGCTTCGTGGACTTCGACTCGTTCTCTTCGGACGACTTCACGCCCGGCACCTACAACTGAGAACCCCGCAAGGAGGCGCGGTGAGGGTCTGACCCGCACCGCGCCTCCTGAAGGCCTCGCCTCGAAGGGCCCCGGCTCGCACCTCGTGCGGACCGAGGCCCTTCGTCGTCACGCGGGCGGGCCCGCACCCCTTCGAGGGGCACCCGCTCTGGGACGTGCCGGCGACGACGTCCCGGCCGTAGCGTGAGGCAAGCTCGGTCCCGACCCCGAGCGTCGAACGGCCTCGTCGTCCTACCCCCGAGGCCCTGTACTTCCGAGGAGGTACGCGTGGCTTCCATGACCGAGATCCTGATCTTGCACGGGCTGTTGCCGATCGAGCAGCTCGACGTGATCCCGCGCGGCCCGGCCGAGGAAGAGGCGTCGATCCGCGACCTCCTCTCGCGAGGCGTCGTCACCGAGATGCAGGTGGCGCGGGCCCGGGCCACCGCCGCCGACCTCGACTTCGTCGAGCTGATCGACTACCCCGTCGACCGCTCGGCCGTGACGATGGTGCCCGCGGCCGTGTGCCGACGGCACAAGGTCCTGCCGATCGGCGTGCGCGACGGTTCGTTGATCCTCGCCATGGAGGACCCGGGCGACGTCTTCGCCATCGACGACGTCCGCGCGGGCCTGCGCATGGGCGTCGACCCCGTCGTCGCCGAGAAGAACGACCTCCGCGCCGCCATCGACCGCTACCTCCGCGCCGACGACGAGCTGAACGACCTGACGTCGACCCTCGAAGAGGAGAGGGCGCACGAGACGGCCGCCGACATCACCGACGGCCCGGACGACGACGTGCCGATCGTCCGGTTCGTCAACCTGCTCGTCAGCCAGGCGATCACCGACCACGCCTCCGACATCCACATCGAGCCGTCCGAGACCGACGTGCGCATCCGCTACCGCATCGACGGTGTGCTGCACGAGATGCAGCCAGCACCGAAGGCGATCCAGAACGGCGTCATCTCGCGTCTCAAGATCATGAGCGAGATCGACATCGCCGAGCGCCGCAAGCCGCAGGACGGCCGCATGTCGGTGCGCCACGGCGGGCGCCAGATCGACCTGCGGGTGGCGACGCTGCCGACCGTGTGGGGCGAGAAGGTCGTCATGCGCATCCTCGACAACTCGAACACCTCGATGAGCCTGCGCGACCTCAACCTGCTCGAGCGCAACTTCGACGTCTACGCCGAGTCGTACTCGAAGCCCTACGGCATGATCCTCGTCACCGGCCCCACGGGCTCGGGCAAGTCGACGACGCTGTACACGACGCTCAACGCCGTCGCCCGTCCCGAGATCAACGTCATCACGGTCGAGGACCCGGTCGAGTACCGCATGAAGGGCATCAACCAGGTGCAGGTCAACCCCAAGGCGGGCCTGACCTTCGCGAGTGCGCTCCGCAGCATCCTGCGGTCCGACCCCGACGTCGTCCTGCTCGGCGAGATCCGCGACCACGAGACGGCGCAGATCGCGATCGAGGCGTCGCTCACCGGCCACCTCGTGTTGAGCACGTTGCACACGAACGACGCCCCGAGCGCGATCACCCGCCTCACCGAGATGGGCATCGAGCCCTTCCTCGTGGGGTCGGCCATCGACTGCGTCGTCGCCCAGCGCCTGGCGCGTCGGCTCTGCGACCGGTGCAAGACGCCCACGGCCTACTCGCCGCTGCAGCTGGCGCATCTGAAGTTCCGCGTCGGGCCCGACGAGAACCCCACGGTGTACCAGCCGGTGGGCTGCCAGCAGTGCTCGAACACGGGCTACCGCGGTCGCATCGCCCTGCACGAGGTGATGAGCGTCTCGGAAGAGATCGAACGCCTCGCCGTCGCCCGCGCGTCCAGCGCCGAGATCGGCCGGGTCGCCCGTGAGCAGGGCATGTTGAGCCTGCGTCAGGACGGTTGGGCGAAGGCCAAGCTCGGCCTCACCAGCGTCGAAGAGATCCTGCGGGTCGTCGCGTGACGCCCGTCTCCGGCCGAGCCCGGACCGAGAACGAGGAGGCCCTCTCATGAGCGCTTCGATCTACGACCTCCCCGACGACGCGGCAGCCGACGCCGCTCCCGGAAGCTGGACCCCCGGGCGTCCCGGCGACGAGATCCGGACGGCCGCCGCCACCACGGCGACCGCGCCGTCGCCGGCTCCGGCCGACGTGTCCTCGGCGTCGCCCTTCCCGCCCGCCCCCGCGTCCGCCGGCGGCGCCGCCCCGGCGCCCGTCTACAGCCTCGACGGTGGACAGGACCCGGTCATGGGGTGGACGCCGACGCGCGCCCCCTCGAGCCGTCGCGCCGCCCGGCTGGCCGAGGCCCTGGTCGACAAGGCCGCGCTCGCCGACCAGGAGGCCCTGCTCGTCCCCGACACCGGCCCCTCGCCGGTCCTGCCCCGGTCGGCCGCGGCCCCGTCGTCGGTCTCCGCGCCCTCCTCCGTGCTCACGCCGCCCGCGGCCGCAGGGCCCACGGCAGCCTCCCCGGCACCGCTCAGCCCGCCGCCCGCCGGCCACGTGCTGCCGTCCACGCCGCGAGCCGGCTGGGTCGACCCCCGCTTCGAGGAGCCGATCCGCGCCTCCCGGGCTCAGGCGACCCCCACGCAGGAGGCGCGGGCCGGCTCCGCGACGGACCTCGCCGCCACCGCCCCCACCGTCGCGATCCCGGCGACGGCCGGCACGACGGCGACGAGCTCGTCCGCCTCGCCGTTCGCCGCCGAGGGCGTCGTCTTCCCGGCCGCCGACGGCGTCCCGGCGGCCCCGTCCGCGGTGGCGCCCTGGGACGCCCCGGCCCCGCAGCACGTCGCCGCCGACGCGCCGACCGCCGTCCTCACCACCCCCGAGGACGCGGCCGACTTCCACGGCATCGAGCTGCACCGCCACCCGCGCGACCACGCGCACGCCGGGCTCGTCTCGGCGTTGATCCAGGTCGTGCTGCAGAACGCGTCCGACCTGCACGTCACCACCGACGCGATGCCGACGATCCGCGTCGACGGCGCCCTGCGACCGGCCCTCGCCGGCGGGACCGTCTGGGATGCGGCCATCGTCCGCACGGCGCTGGAGAGCCTGCTCACGCCCGAGCAGCAGCAGCGGTTCGACGACGAGCTCGAGCTCGACTTCGCCTACTCGCTCTCGGACGAGGCGCGTTTTCGCGTGAACTTCTACCAGCAGCGCGGTTCGTTGGGGGCGGCGTTCCGGCTCATCCCGACCGAGATCAAGCAGCTCGGCGACCTGGGCGTGCCCGAGTCGGTGTCGACCTTCGCCAAGCTGCCGCGCGGTCTCGTGCTCGTCACGGGCCCCACGGGTTCGGGCAAGTCGACGACCCTCGCGGCACTGATCGACCTCGTCAACCGCACGCGCGCCGACCACATCGTGACGGTCGAGGACCCGATCGAGTTCATGCACCAGCACAAGAAGTCGCTCGTGAACCAGCGCGAGGTCGGGCACGACACGCACAGCTTCGCGGCGGCGCTCAAGCACGTGCTGCGGCAGGACCCCGACGTCATCCTGATCGGCGAGCTCCGCGACCTCGAGACCATCTCGGTCGCGCTGACCGCCGCCGAGACCGGCCACCTGGTGTTCGCGACCCTGCACACGCAGAGCGCGGCGCAGACGATCGACCGTGTCATCGACGTGTTCCCGCCGTACCAGCAGGACCAGGTGCGCACGCAGCTCGCCTCGACGCTGCAGGGCGTCGTCTGCCAGACGCTGCTGCCCAAGGCCAGCGGGCGGGGCCGGGTCGTGGCGACCGAGATCATGATGATGACCCCCGCCATCGGCAACCTCGTCCGCGAGGGCAAGACCTACCAGATCGCCTCGTCGATGCAGGCGGGCCGTGACCTCGGCATGCACACCATGGACCAGAAGCTCGCCGACCTGGTGAACACCGGCGTCGTGACGCACAAGGCCGCCATGGAGAAGGTGCACGACCGTGAAGGGTTTGACCGTCTCGTGACGCGTGTGATCAACAAGTCCGAGAGTCAGGGCCTCGACAGCGGCATCGACTTCGGCGACTCGTTCTCGGGCGGGGCCGCCTGATGGCCGGGGCAGTCGCCTACGCCTACAAGGGGCGTGACGGGGCCGGCAAGGTCGTCAAGGGGAAGGTCGACGCGTCGAGCGAGGGCGCGGTCATCACCCGCCTGCGCACGATGGGCGTGCAGCCGATCTCGATCAGCGAGGCGGGCGCCGGCACGGGCCTGCAGCGCGAGGTGTCGATCCCCGGGCTCGGCGACCGCGCGGTCAAGATGAAGGACATCGCGGTCATGTCGCGCCAGATGGCGACCATGATCGGCTCGGGGCTGTCGCTCTTGCGCACCCTGACGATCCTCGCCGACCAGGTCGAGAACAAGCGGCTGGCCAAGATCATGGCCGAGGTGCGTGACGACGTCGAGACCGGCGTCTCGTTCTCGGACGCGGTCGGCAAGCACGACAAGGACTTCCCCCCGCTGATGATCAACATGATCAAGGCGGGCGAGACCGGTGGGTTCCTCGACAAGGCGCTCGAGTCGACGGCCGAGAACTTCGAGAAAGAGGTGGCGCTGCGGTCGACGATCAAGTCGGCCATGACCTACCCCGTCGTCGTGCTCGTCATGTCGCTCGTCGCGGTCGTCGTGATGCTGCTGTTCATCGTCCCGATCTTCCAGGACATGTTCACGAACCTCGGCGGGCAGCTGCCGTTGCCGACGATGATGCTCGTCTACGCCTCGCGGGCGATGCCGTACGTGGTGCCGGCCGGCATCGTCGTGGGCATCGCGTTCTCGATCTGGTGGCGGACGAACAAGAACTCGGTCAGGGTGCGGGCGTTCCTCGACCCGCTCAAGCTGAGGCTGCCCGTCTTCGGTGCGCTGTTCCGCAAGATCGCGATCGCACGGTTCAGCCGCAACTTCTCGAACATGATCGGGGCCGGCGTGCCGATCCTCACGGCGCTGCGCATCGTGGGTGAGGTGTCGGGCAACTACGTCCTCGAGGAGGCGCTGGTCAAGGTGGCCGAGTCGGTGCGGCAGGGCGAGTCCATCGCCGGACCGCTGACCGAGTCGGGGGTCTTCCCCTCGATGGTCACGCAGATGATCTCGGTCGGTGAGGACAGCGGTTCGCTGCAGACGATGCTCGAGAAGGTCGCGGACTTCTACGACCAAGAGGTGAAGTCGACGACCGAGTCGCTCACGGCCCTGATCGAGCCCCTGCTGATCGCCTTCCTCGGCGTCGTCGTCGGCGGCATGATCGTGGCGCTCTACCTGCCCATCTTCCAGATCACGTCGCTGATCAAGTAGCGCATCAGGCACCCCCGCAGGAGGCGCGGCCCGGCTCACGAGGCCGGCTCGCGCCTCCTTCTCGTGCCGGGCGTCTCGCGACGGCCCGGTCTACCCCGCGAACGGGTGCTGACCAGCGATTTTCGGCCTTTCGGGGGATACCCGAACTGGGGCCGTGTCGCGGCCCAAAACCCCCCTTCCAAGGGATTCTGGGGCACTTTCCCAGGTGGCACCATCGATCCCGGCGGGAGCTCGGTGACCGCCTACCCGAACACCGAGACAACCACCCCGCACCCGACCGAACAGGACCAGCGACATGTACTTCACCCTCATGGGCAAGCTCAGCGCCCGCCGCCAGAACCTCGCCGAAGACAAGGACAAGGGCTTCACCCTGATCGAGCTCCTCGTCGTCGTGATCATCATCGGCATCCTCGCCGCGATCGCCATCCCGGTGTACCTGGGCGTGCAGAACAACGCCAAGGACTCGGCCGTGAAGAGCGACGTCACGAACCTCAAGACGGCCATCATCAGCCTGCAGACGAACGCAACAAGCACGCTGCCCGCCACTGCCACCTTCACCCAGACGGCAAAACCTGCTGCGGGAACCGCGACGACTCCCGACTGGGCCGGTGCTGGTGCGACGATCAGCGACAACACGACCGAGCTGAAGTTCGGCAAGTCGTCCACGGACTCCTTCTGCATCATCGGAACGAGCTCGACAAACAAGAAGTTCTACGCCACCGGCAACTCCGGTGTCAGCGAGACGGCCTGCACCATTTCCTAGCCCTTCAGCTCGCCCCTGAGGCGGGACGGCGGCTTGTCCTCGTCCCGCCTCTTCCAACGTCCTTGCTACAGGACATGAACGCCCTCGACCCGACCGGGAGGTGAACCACCATGTTGCAGCGCCTCAGCGCCCGTCTCTGTCCCCTCGACCCCGAGGCGCGCGACGCCGGCCTGTCGATCGTCGAGGTGGTCGTCGCCCTCCTGGTCTTCGCGATCATCACGGTCGGCTCGATCGTCGCCGTCGGCACCACGTTGACCATCTCGAGCGACAACCGCAGCCGTGAGGTCGCCACCAACCTCGCCGCACAGGCCGTCGACGTCGCCCGCGCCGTGACGGACGTCGTCGCGGTGGCCTCGGGCACGACGACGACCGTCGTCAACGGCACCACGTTCACCGTGGCCCAGACCGCCGCCTGGATCACCACCACGGGCGTCGACGCGACCTGCACCCCGGCCTCCGCGTCGGGCAACGGTTCGCTGTTCTACAAGCGTCTGCAGGTCGCGGTGACCTGGTCGGGCATGCGCAAGACCACCTCGCCCGTGCGCAGCGACACGATCCTCGCCCCCAACAGCCGGCTCAACGACCAGGACACCGGCACGATCGTCATCGGGGTCAAGGACACCAAGGGTGGCCCGGTCTCGGGCGTCGTGGTCACGGTCGAGCCCGACACCGCCTCGACCACCCCCGGCAAAGCGCTGACCTCCGGCTCCAAGCCCGGCGCGACCAACGCCGACGGTTGCGCGGTCGCCATCAAGGTGCTTCCGGGCTCCTACAAGGTGACCGTCTCGCGGGCCGACGCCGCGCCCTACCGCGACTCCCGGCAGCAGCCGGCGCCGTTCAAGACGGGAACCGTCGTCGTCAAGGGAGACACGGCCGGTGTCTCGTTCACCTACGACCTGGGTGACGACTTCGAACTCGGCTACGCCTCGAACTACACCGGCGGCACCGTGCTGCTGCCGAACGACCTCAAGACCACCGTCCTCGGCGGGCCCGAAGCGTACGTGCTCAACGGCCCGGTGAGCGACGCCTACCTCTTCCCCCTGACGACCGGCTACCAGCTGATCGCCGGCACGTACCTGCCCGTCGGCACGACCGGCGGCAGCTGCCTCTCACCCGACCCGGCCTCGTGGCCTGCCAACGCCGCCGGCAAGACGGCCACGCGCCAGCCGTTCGTCGCCGCGTCGGACAAGACCGCTGCCTACCCGTTGCCGATGGGCGTGACGACGGTGAAGCTCGCCGCGGGCAGCGACACCCTGATCCAGGCCCGGTCGACCACCGCCCTCAACGGCGACCCCGGCTGCGCCGCCACACAGACCTACTCCTTCACGGTCAAGAACAAGACGCCGGCCAACGAGGTGACGATCGCCCTTCCCTACGGCACCTGGGCGATCAGCTCGGGCACGTCGACCTCGAACCTCCGGTCGTTGACCATCAGCGGGTTGATCGGCAGCATCATCGGGGCCATCTTCGGTGGCAGCGGCGGCACCGCCAACGTCGTCACGCTCGACCCGAGGCCCGCCAAGTGACCGCGCTGCGGCGACTCATCGCCCGGGCCCGCCGTGACGAGGGCGTCAGCCTGGCCGAGCTGCTCGTGGCGATCATGGTCTTCGGCATCGTCCTCACAGTCGTCTCGACCACCTTCGTCTCGTTGACGAAAGCCACGGCCCAGGCCCGCTTCATCGACGCCAACACCAGGGTCGCCTCGAACGGGTTGAACGACCTCAGTCGGACCATCCGCGCCGCCCGCACGATCGCCCAACCCGGCGGCACCGAGGCGTCGTCGTTCACGCTCGCCACGACCGAGAGCCTCACTCTGACGACAGCCGTCAACACCGCGGACTCCCTGACCACCGTGCCGCGGCGCGTGACCTTCCGCGTCGAGGCCGACCGCACCCTCAGCTCGTCCACCGTCGTGGCCACGCCCCTCCAGACCGACTTCTGGCAGTTCACCTCGCCGGCGACCAAGCGCGCCCTCGGCGGCACCGTCGTCACGGCCGCGAGCAGCGGTGCGCCGCTCTTCACCTATCTCGACTTCACGGGCAAGGCGCTGACCCCCGACGCCTCGGGTGCGCTCACGGCGTCGCAGCTGCCCTCCATCGCCGCGGTGACCATCTCGTTGACCATCGACCGGACGAGCTCGATGTCGAGCCAGGCGGTCACCCTGCAGAACACCGTCTCACTGTCCAACCTCGCCGGAGGGGCGACGACATGACCTCCTTGCGCACCCGTCTCGGCCTGGGCGGCCCGTCCGCCGAGAGCGGCATGGCCATGGCCATCACCCTCATCTTCGGCATGGTGCTCGTCATCATGGCCGCCACCGCCCTCACCGTGGCCACCAGCGGGCTCAAGAAGGCCGACGGGGACCAGGACGTCAACGGTGCCCTCGCCGCGGCCTACGCCGGCGTCGAGGAGTACCAGTCGCGTCTCGCCAACGACAACAGCTACCAGCAGTACGGCGACTCCGACGCCCCGTTCAGCAAGGCGACCGCCAGCAAGCTGACCCTGCCGTCGGGCAGTCAGGCCAACAAGGCGTTCGGGTCGGGCCCCTCGGGCTCGTGGGCCTCGGTGCCGGGCAGCACCGACCTCGCGCAGTTCCGCTACGAGGTCGACAATTCGAAGTACGTCGGGTCGGGCGCCCTGCGCATCCGCTCGACGGGCAAGGTCGGTTCGGCCACGCGGTCGGTCATCGCCGACCTTCGCCAGAAGGGCTTCATCGACTACCTGTACTTCACCGACATCGAGTCCCAGGACCCCACGCTCACCCGCAGCACGAACGCGGACTGCACCAAGCACGCCTGGGAAGGACGCACCCAGGGGGACGACTGCGGCGAGATCGCGTTCAGCGGTGGAGACACGATCTACGGGCCGGCACACTCCAACGACACGATGCGCGTCTGCTCGGCGACCTTCAAGGAGGTCGTGACCACGGCCGACCCGACCCTCGGACGCACGTACGCCAAGGTCGACTCGAACAACAGTGCCTGCTCGGGCCAGACGTTCGACAAGGGCGTTCCCGGTCAGGTCGCGACCGTGCAGATGCCCGACACCAACAACGACAAGGTGCGCGAGACCCGCACCGACATCCCCGCCGAGGTGCCGCGCCCCGGCTGCCTCTACACGGGGCCGACCGACATCGTCTTCACCGCCGACGGCAAGATGACCGTCAAGTCGCCGTACTCGAAGATGACGCGGCTCGCGAACGCCGAGGCCACCGAGGGCAGCGCCCCGGCCGAGTGCGGCACACCGGGCACGGGGAAGGGGCAGCTCGGCTCGACCGACGGCGCGACCATCACCGTGCCCGCGAACAACCTGGTCTACGTCCAGGACATCCCCGTGCCCGCGTCGGGCAAGGGCAAGTCCAACGTCAACGCGTGGGCCTCCACCGGCGACCTCACCGAGACCTCGTGCTCCAACAACCACGTCGGCTACCCCCTGGCCGGCGAGTCCGTCCCGATCGCGAACACGGCCGGCGGTCCGGGCTCCGGGGCCTGCGCCTACGGTGCCCGCAGCGGGGACGCCTTCGTCAAGGGCGCTTTCCAGGGGCAGCTGACCATCGCGGCGAAGAACTACCTCTACGTCACGGGCGACCTGACCTACGCGTCCACGAACGCGAGCACGAACATCCTCGGCCTGGCCTCCGACGGCGTCACCTGGGTGCACAACCCGGTCAACGTCTTCGGCGGTTCGATGCTGGGCGACCGTGACCGTGAGATCGACGCCGCGATCATCTCCGTCCAGCACTCGTTCCTCGTGCAGAACTACGGCCGCGGTGGCGACCGGGGCACGCTGACCATCAAGGGGTCGATCTCGCAGGCCTACCGTGGCGTCGTCCGCAGCGGGTCGAACGGCTACATCAAGGCCTACACCTACGACACGCGCCTGCGGTACCTCGCGCCGCCCAAGTTCCTCAGCCCGGTCACCACCTCGTACGGTGTCACCACGCAGACCGAGGTCAAGGCCGCCTTCACGTCGACCGGGGCCGCGACGTGATCGCGGCCCCGTGGGTCACCGCCGTCCTCCTGGCGGGTGGTTTCGGTCTGCTCATCGGCTCGTTCCTCAACGTCGTCGTGTACCGCGTCCCCGCGGGGATCTCGATCGCGCGACCCGCGAGCGCCTGCCCGAGTTGCTCGACGCCGATCCGCCGCCGTGACAACGTCCCCGTGGTCAGCTGGCTCGCCCTCGGCGGGAAGTGCCGCGACTGCCGCACGTCCATCTCGGCCCGGTACCCGATCGTCGAACTGGCCACCGGCCTGTTCTTCGTGCTCGTCGCCGCCCGGCTGTGGCCGCTCGTCGACGTCCCGACCGAGGCGCTGCCGCTCGTGTCGCGCCTCCTGGCGCTCGTCGCGTTCCTCTGGCTGGCCGGCGTCAGCGTCGCGCTCGCCGTGATCGACCTCGAGCACCACCGACTGCCGAACGCGATCGTCCTGCCGTCCTACGCGGTCGGGGGCGCGCTCCTGGCGGCCTCGAGCATCCTCGTGGGGGACTGGTCGGCGCTCGTCCGCGCCGCCATCGGCCTGGCCTCCCTCTTCGCCTTCTACCTGATCGCCGCCCTGTCGTACCCGGGAGGCATGGGCTTCGGCGACGTCAAGCTCGCCGGCGTGCTCGGCCTGTACCTCGCCTGGCTCGGCTGGGGCGAGTTCGCCGTGGGCGCCTTCGCGGCGTTCCTGCTGGGCGGCCTCTTCGCGATCGTCCTCCTCGTCACCCGGCGCGTGCATCGCACGGGCGGCATCCCCTTCGGCCCCTGGATGCTCGCGGGCACCTGGGTCGGCGTCTTCGCCGGCGGCACCGTCGCCACGGCGTACCTCACCCTCCTCGGCCTGGCATGAGCCGGCGAGCTGACAGAGAGCAGAACTGATGGGCAAGAACATCGTGGGCATCGACATCGGCAGCCGCTTCGTGCGCGCGGTCGAGGTCGCCGACGTCGACAAGGCGAAGCCGACCATCGTCCGGTTCAGCGAGGTCGCCCTGCCCGACGGTGCCGCGAGCCGCGGCGAGGTCATCGAGTCGCAGACCATGGCCGGCACGCTCAAGCAGCTGTGGTCGGCCGGGGGCTTCAAGAGCAAGCGCGTCGTGCTGGGCATGGGCAACCAGCGGGTGCTCGCGCGCGACATGACGGTGCCGAAGGCCTCGCACAAACGCATCCGCGAGATGCTGCCGTTCCAGGTGCAGGACATGCTCCCCGTCCCGGTCGCCGACGCCCTGCTCGACTTCTACCCCTACGCCGAAGGGCTCGGCGAGAACGGTCCCGTCGTCCACGGGCTGCTCATCGCGGCGGTCAAGGACGCGGTCCTCGGCAACGTGCAGGCCAGCAAGCTCGCCGGCCTGACCACGCTGGGGGTCGACCTGATCCCGTTCTCGAACACGCGCCTCCTCGTCACCCGCCCGCGCATCGCGGGCACGGTCGCGCTCGTCGAGATCGGTCACAGCACGACCTCGGTCATCATGATCGCCGACGGCGTCCCGCAGTTCGTCCGCATCATCCCCTCGGGCGGTGACGACGTCACGCAGGCCGTCGCGACGAAGCTCGAGGTCTCGTCCCAGGTCGCCGAGGGCATCAAGTTCGGCCGCGGCCTCGCCACGACCGTCACGACTCCCGACGAGCAGGCCGCGTCGGCCGCGATTTTCGAGTCCGTCAACGAGTTGCTCGGCAGCCTGCGCAACACGATCCAGTACTACGTCAACACCCGCCCGACCGAGACCGTCGCGGGCATCATGATCGCCGGTGGGGGAGCGGCCCTGCCGGGCCTGCCCGAGGCGCTCAGTGAGGTCACCCGCCTGCCGGTCGCCCTCGCCGACCCGTTCGCGACGGTGGGCTTCGCGAAGAACCTCGACGAGACCGCCCTGCGGTCGCGGTCGACCGACCTGACCGTGGCCCTCGGCCTGGCCCTGGGGAGCGCAGCATGAGAACCCGTGGGAAAGACATCGGCATCACCGTAGGAGGCGCGCCTCGCGTCGACCTGCTGCCTCCTGAGGTCCGCGCCGAGCGTCGCGCCGCCGCCCTGACCCATCGGGTCTGGGCCGGCGTCGTCGTGGTCGCCATCGTGGTCGGCATCGGTTCGGGCGCGGCGTTCTTGCAGCGCATGCAGGCCGAGGACGGGCTGATGACCGCCCAGGGCGAGACCCAGTCCCTCCTCATGTCCCAGACGAAGTACGCGGACCTCAAGACCACGCAGGGGCAGCTCGACCTGGTCGAGGCCGCCCAGAAGGTCGGCGGCTCGACCGACATCGACTGGCCGACCTACCTCGAGAAGGTGCAGGGCACCCTGCCCGTGGGCGTGACGATCATCAGCGTCTCGCTCGACCAGGCCTCGCCCCTCGTGCAGTACACCCAGCCGACCGCGCCGCTCCAGGGGGCCCGGGTCGCGACCCTGACCTTCCAGGCGACCAGCCCGACCCTGCCGTCCGTGCCCGACTGGCTGAACGGCCTCGCGACCCTCCCCGGCTTCGCCGACGCCCAGCCGGGCTCGGTGACCCTCGAGGAAGGCGTCTACAAAGCGGACATCACGATGCACATCACGGCGGACGCCTTCTCGGGCCGCTTCGACCAGAAAGCCGGCGAGTGACCATGGACCGCAACCGGATGATGCTCATCGCCGCCGCCCTGACCGGCGTCGTGGTGTTGGCCCTCGGATTCCTCGTGGGGGTGCAGCCGCAACTCGTCGCCGCCTCGTCCGCCGAGTCGCAACAGCAGAGCGTCGAGGCGCAGAACGAGACCCTGCGCGCGAGCCTCGCGACCCTCGAGACCGACAACGCCAAGCTCCCCGACCTGAAGTCCGAGTTGGCGACGCTCGACACGTCCGTGCCGTCCCAGGCCGCCCTGTCGTCCTTCCTGACCGAACTCGACCAGCTGGCCGGGGCCTCGGGCACGACCGTGACGGGATTCACCTCGTCCGACGCGACGGTCTACGAGCCCACGACCACGGACGTCGCCGCACCCGCCGCCACCGACGAGGCGGCATCCGACTCGGGCGGGACCGCCGCCACCGCCCCGGCCGCGCCCACCGCCCCCGACCTCGTGACCGACCCGCTCGTCACCGCGACGAACTTCTCGTCGATCCCGATCACGGTCAGCATCCAGGGCAGCTACGCCCAGGCCCGTGACTTCCTGTCGAAGCTGCAGGGCGGGTCGCGGCTCTTCCTCGTGACGACGTTCGCCAGCACCGGCAGCTCCGAGGCCGGCGACGCGACCGGCGTCCCCGACCAGTGGACCGTCGGCGGCCTCGTCTACGTCCTCCAGGACGCCGCAGCGACCCAGGCCGACCAGGCCGCCGAGACCCCCGCCGCCACGGCGGAGGGCACCGACGGCACGAGCTCGGACACCGCCGCCGGCCAGTAGCGCGAAGCGCCTCAGGCCGGGTCCCGACCACCGCCCGCCCCAGAACGCCACGATCTGGACACGCCGCCACGAGAAAACGTGGCGGCGTGTCCACATCGTGGCGGGGTGGCGCATCGGCGGGCCACCGCGCCTCCTGCGGGCGCGTAGCCTCGAAGGATGTCCCGAGCCGTCTACGCCGTCATGGGCACCGTCCTCTTCGGTGCGCTCGTCATCATGGTCGCGGGCTTCGAGGCGCTGCTGCTCGACCGCGACCCGATCGACGAACCCGACGCCGGCACGTTGCTCGGCCCACTGATGGTCGCCGCCGCCGTGCTCGTGGTGCTGCTGTCGCTGCTACGGTCGGCGGCACTCTCCGACGCCCGCGACGACAGGGCTCCGGAGGTGCGGGGCACGTTCCCCGCGCAGCCCGCCGTGTTCGCCCGCCCGGGCACCGCGGGCGGAACGCGCTCCGGCACCGGTGACGAGGTGACCGGCCCTGGAGGACCCGCACCGCGCCTCCTCGTCGTCGCGATCGTCACCGCAGCGCTCGTGTACGTCCTGATGCTCGCCGTCGGGGGAGTCGTCTACGGCCTCGTGCGGGAGGAACTCGTCTGGGTGCTGCTCTTCGCCGCGCGGTACGCCGTGTCGCCCTTCGTGATCGGCTCGGCGATCTGCGCCGGACTCGTCGTCGGGGGCACGCTCGCCGTGTCCCGCATCGACCCGGGGCACGCCGACCCTCGACCATTTGATTAAGGCACTACCGCAAGATAAGCTCTTTCGGGTGTGCGCCTGACCGCGCGCCCGAATAAAAGCCCCCTCGACCTCGCGGCCGAGACGGGCAGACCGTCTCGGCCACCGAGACGAGGATGCCGGCTGATCAGCCGGACAGAGCAGAGCGATGCGAGAGCAGCGCGACTCGGCGTGTTCGAGAGAACAGCGTCGAGATCCGATGAGGAGAACCAGTGCCAACTATTCAGCAGCTGGTCCGCAAGGGACGTACGCCGAAGGTCGTCAAGACCAAGGCCCCCGCCCTGCGGTCCAACCCCCAGCAGCGTGGCGTGTGCACGCGTGTGTACACCACCACCCCCAAGAAGCCGAACTCCGCGCTCCGCAAGGTCGCCCGTGTGAAGCTCTCGAACGGCACCGAGGTCACCGCCTACATCCCCGGCGAGGGCCACAACCTGCAAGAGCACTCGATGGTGCTCGTGCGCGGCGGTCGTGTGAAAGACCTCCCCGGTGTGCGCTACAAGATCGTCCGTGGCGCCCTCGACACCCAGGCCGTGAAGAACCGCAAGCAGGCTCGCAGCCTCTACGGTGCGAAGAAGGACAAGAAGTAATGCCTCGTAAAGGACCCGCGCCCAAGCGCCCTGTCGTCGCCGACCCGGTCTACGGTGCGCCGATCGTCAGCCAGCTCGTCAACAAGATCCTCCTCGACGGCAAGAAGGGCCTCGCCGAGCGCATCGTCTACGGTGCTCTCGCCGGCGTCACCGCCAAGAACGACCAAGATGCGGTGGCCACGCTGAAGAAGGCGCTCGACAACGTGCGCCCGACCCTCGAGGTCCGCTCGCGTCGCGTCGGCGGTTCGACCTACCAGGTCCCCGTCGAGGTCAAGCCCCACCGCGCCAACACCCTGGCCCTCCGCTGGCTCACCAGCTACGCCAAGGCTCGTCGCGAGAAGACGATGACCGAGCGTCTCATGAACGAGATCCTCGACGCGTCGAACGGTCTCGGCGCCGCTGTCAAGCGTCGCGAAGACACGCACAAGATGGCCGAGTCGAACAAGGCCTTCGCGCACTACCGCTGGTAACCGGCACGAGGAGGCGCGGTGTGCGCACGACGCGCACCGCACCTCCTCGTCCCCCCAACTACCCCACCTATCCCTTCGGAGGAACCCGTGGCACAAGATGTGCTCACCGACCTGAACAAGGTCCGCAACATCGGCATCATGGCTCACATCGATGCTGGCAAGACGACGACCACCGAGCGCATCCTGTACTACACGGGCATCACCCACAAGATCGGTGAGGTCCACGACGGTGCGGCCACGATGGACTGGATGGCGCAAGAGCAAGAGCGCGGCATCACCATCACGTCGGCTGCGACGACCTGCTTCTGGAACAAGAACCAGATCAACATCATCGACACCCCCGGTCACGTCGACTTCACGGTCGAGGTCGAGCGGTCGCTCCGCGTGCTCGACGGTGCCGTCGCCGTCTTCGACGGCAAAGAGGGCGTCGAGCCCCAGTCCGAGACCGTCTGGCGTCAGGCCGACAAGTACGACGTGCCCCGCATCTGCTTCGTCAACAAGATGGACAAGCTCGGTGCCGACTTCTACTTCACGGTCGACACGATCATCAACCGCCTCGGCGCCAAGCCGCTGGTGATGCAGCTCCCGATCGGTGCCGAGAGCTCCTTCGAGGGCGTCGTCGACCTGGTCGAGATGCGTGCCCTCACGTGGCGCGGCGACGCCAAGGGTGACGTCGAGCTGGGTGCGAAGTACGAGATCGAAGAGATCCCCGAAGACCTCAAGGAGAAGGCGGCCGAGTACCGCGCCAAGCTCCTCGAGACGGTCGCCGAGTCCGACGACGTGCTGCTCGAGAAGTACTTCGGTGGCGAAGAGCTCACGATCGCCGAGATCAAGGGTGCCGTCCGCAAGATGACGGTCAACTCCGAGCTGTACCCGATCTTCTGTGGTTCGGCCTTCAAGAACCGCGGCGTGCAGCCGATGCTCGACGCGGTCATCGACTACCTGCCCTCGCCGCTCGACGTGCCTCCCATGGAGGGTCACGACGTCCGCGACGCCGAGAAGATCATCATCCGCAAGCCCGAGTCGACCGAGCCCTTCTCGGCTCTCGCCTTCAAGGTCGCGGTGCACCCCTTCTTCGGTCGCCTCACCTACGTCCGCGTCTACTCGGGTTCGATCGAGTCCGGCGCCCAGGTCATCAACTCGACCAAGGACAAGAAAGAGCGCATCGGCAAGATCTTCCAGATGCACTCCAACAAGGAGAACCCGGTCGACAGCGTGACCGCCGGTCACATCTACGCCGTCATCGGGCTCAAGTTCACCACCACCGGTGACACCCTGTGCGACCCGTCCGAGCAGATCGTCCTCGAGTCGATGACGTTCCCCGAGCCCGTCATCGAGGTCGCGATCGAGCCGAAGACCAAGGCCGACCAAGAGAAGCTGTCGCTGGCCATCCAGAAGCTCGCCGAAGAAGACCCGACGTTCCGCGTCGAGCTCAACGCCGAGACGGGCCAGACGGTCATCAAGGGCATGGGCGAGCTCCACCTCGACATCCTGGTCGACCGCATGAAGCGCGAGTTCAACGTCGAGGCCAACGTGGGCAAGCCCCAGGTCGCGTACCGCGAGACCCTCAAGAAGGGCATCGAGCGCTACGACTACACCCACAAGAAGCAGACCGGTGGTTCGGGTCAGTTCGCCAAGGTGCAGATCGCTCTCGAGCCCTTCGAGGTCACGGCCGAGTCGACCTACGAGTTCGTCAACAAGGTCACCGGTGGCCGCATCCCCCGCGAGTACATCCCCTCGGTCGATGCCGGCATCCAGGACGCCATGCAGGTCGGCGTGCTCGCCGGCTACCCGACGGTGGGCGTCCGCGCGCTGCTGCTCGACGGTGCGGCGCACGACGTCGACTCGTCCGAGATGGCGTTCAAGATCGCTGGGTCGATCGCCTACAAAGAGGCGGCTCGCAAGGCCCAGCCCGTTCTCCTCGAGCCGCTCATGGCGGTCGAGGTCCGTACGCCCGAGGAATACATGGGCGACGTCATCGGCGACCTCAGCTCGCGACGCGGGCAGATCTCGTCGATGGAAGACGCCAGTGGTGTGAAGGTCGTTCGGGCCAGCGTGCCGCTGTCGGAGATGTTCGGTTACGTCGGAGACCTGCGGTCGAAGACCTCGGGCCGGGCCGTCTACTCGATGACGTTCGAGTCGTACCAAGAGGTGCCCTCGGCCGTCGCCGAAGAGATCATCCAGAAGAACAAGGGCGAATAGTCCTGAACCGCGTGGTCGTCCGACGACCACGTAACATGTACACACACCAATCCGCGAGGCGTCCGGTAGGCCGGGTCATCGACCCGGCCCCCGGCCGCACCGCAACCGAGTCCTGAGGAGGACCCACAGTGGCTAAGGCCAAGTTCGAGCGGACCAAGCCGCACGTCAACATCGGAACCATCGGTCACGTCGACCACGGCAAGACCACGCTCACCGCGGCGATCACCAAGGTCCTGCACGACAAGTACCCCGACCTCAACACGGCGTCGGCGTTCGACCAGATCGACAACTCGCCTGAAGAGAAGCAGCGCGGCATCACGATCAACATCTCGCACGTCGAGTACCAGACCGAGAAGCGCCACTACGCTCACGTCGACGCTCCCGGCCACGCCGACTACGTCAAGAACATGATCACCGGTGCGGCTCAGATGGACGGCGCGATCCTCGTCGTCGCCGCCACCGACGGTCCCATGCCCCAGACGCGTGAGCACGTGCTGCTCGCTCGCCAGGTCGGCGTGCCCTACATCGTCGTCGCCCTGAACAAGGCCGACATGGTCGATGACGAAGAGATCATGGAGCTCGTCGAGCTCGAGGTCCGCGAGCTCCTCTCGAGCCAGGAGTTCGACGGCGACAACGCCCCGATCGTCCAGGTCTCCGCTCTCAAGGCCCTCGAGGGCGACGAGAAGTGGGCCGAGACGGTCGCCGAGCTGATGAACGCCGTCGACGAGAACGTGCCCGAGCCCGTTCGCGCCACCGACCAGCCCTTCCTCATGCCCATCGAGGACGTCTTCACGATCACCGGTCGTGGCACCGTCGTCACCGGTCGTGTCGAGCGCGGTCAGCTCAACGTCAACGAAGAGGTCGAGATCGTCGGCATCCGCCCGACCGTCAAGACCACCGTCACCGGCATCGAGATGTTCCGCAAGCTGCTCGACTCGGCCCAGGCCGGCGACAACACCGGTCTGCTCCTTCGTGGCACCAAGCGCGAAGACGTCGAGCGCGGCCAGGTCGTCGTCAAGCCCGGTTCGGTCACGCCGCACACCGAGTTCGAGGCGAACGTCTACATCCTCTCGAAGGACGAGGGCGGCCGTCACAACCCGTTCTACGCGAACTACCGCCCGCAGTTCTACTTCCGCACCACCGACGTCACGGGTGTCATCACGCTGCCCGAGGGCACCGAGATGGTCATGCCCGGCGACACGACCGAGATCAGCGTCCAGCTGATCCAGCCGATCGCCATGGAAGCCGGCCTGCGCTTCGCCATCCGCGAGGGTGGTCGCACGGTCGGTGCCGGTACGGTCACCAAGATCAACAAGTAAGTCCTGTTCACGCAGAACTGCTGATCTGACGAAAGAGGTCAGGCCCTTCGGGGTCTGACCTCTTTCGCGTTCCCGGAGCACGATGGAACGGACGCCGGACGGTCCGGCGCCGACGGGAGGACGTCATGGCAGGCTTCGACGACATCACCAAGAAGGCCCAGGCCTTCCTCAAGGACGGCAAGGTGCAGGACGCACTCAAGAGCGAGAAGGCCGAGGGAGTCAGCGACAACATCCTCGACGCCGTCGCGTCCGCGGCCGACAAGGCCACCGGTGGCAAGCACACCGACAAGATCCGCCAGGCGAAAGAGCAGGCCGACAAGAAGCTCGGCAACCAGTAGGTCGTCCCCGGCGAAGCCCCCGTCTCCCCGACGGGGGCTTCGCTGTACCCCGCCCAGCCCCCTCGGCGACGGGCGGTGTTCACTCGACCGATGCCGCGCCTCCGGAGGACCGATTCGAGTCGACCCGGGTTGACCCGGGTCCGAGCGGGACGAGGATTCTCGTACCGCACCGCCGACGGGACTGCCGTCGCGGACGTCGAACTACGGGGCCGCATCGAGCACCTCGCGATCCCACCGGCCTGGACCGACGTCTGGATCTCGCCGTACGACAACGGCCACATCCAGGCCACGGGCGTGGACGCCGCAGGTCGGCGTCAGTACATCTACCACCCGACCTGGCGTGAGCAGAAGGATCGCATCAAGTTCGACCGTGCCCTCGCCCTCGCCGAGTCGCTGCCGACCGCCCGCCGGTTCGTGACGCGCGACCTCCGCCTCGACGGTGCCGGGCGAGAGCGCGTCCTGGCCGCCGCCTTCCGCATGCTCGACACCGGCTCCCTACGTGTGGGGTCCGAGCGCTACGCGCAGGAGCACGGCAGCCACGGGCTCTCGACCCTGCTCTGTGCTCACGCGACCGTCTCCGGCGACACGGTGTCGCTTGCCTTCCCCGGCAAGAGCGGTCAGGACTGGGACTCCGAGATCCGCGACGCCGACCTGGCCTCCGTCGTCCGCAGCCTGAAACGGCGTGGCGGGCGGGCCCGGTTGCTCGCCTGGAAGGCCGACGTCGGGGGAGCGGAGGAGGCGCGCGCGGCCTGGCACCCGCTGCGAGCGACCGAGATCAACGAGTACGTCAAGGACAAGGCGGGTGACGAGTTCACCGCGAAGGACTTCCGCACCCTGCACGGGACCGTCGCCGCCGCCGTCAGCCTGGCCCGCTCCGGGCCGCAGGCGGCGGCCTCCCGCCAGGCGAGGTCCCTCGCGCAGGCGATGCGCGACGCCGCCGCCGTGCTCGGCAACACCCCGGCCATCGCGAAGTCCTCGTACGTCGATCCCCGACTGGTCGACGCGTACCGTCCACGGGGAGACCATCGACCCGGCCCGCCTGCACGCGGCAGAATCCGAGGTCCGGGCCCTGCTGTTCCGCTGAGCCCGCGGGCTGCCGTCGTCGCCCTCGGTCTGCGGGCGGCCCCCGTCGTGACGTAACCTAGAGGGTCGCGTCCCGTTCGGGGCGCCCGAGAGGAACAACTGCAGTGACTGACGAGTGCATCCACGGATTCGAGCGAGAGTTGTGCGACATCTGTGCTCCCCGCAAGCGCGAGGGCGTCGCCGACGGCATGCCCTCGACCGCCGCACGGTCGGTCACCACCCGCCGCCGCCCCTCCAACCGCAAGCCCGAGTCGTTGCGCAGCACGCCCGCGCTCGCCCGTGACTCGGCCGCCGTGGCCGTGGCCGCCCAGTCGGCTGCCACTCCCGTCCCCGAGTTCTCGACCCAGCGTGCCTACCACTGGACCCACGTGTCGAATCTGCCCGCCATCCTCGAGGCCGGTGCCCTGCAGGCGGGTGCGACTCCCGTGCTCGACGTCAGCTCCGAGGCCACGCGGGCCCTCCGCGCCTCCGTCACGACCGCTTCGGGTCAGCCCGTCGCCGCCCACGTGCCGTTCTCGCTGTCGCCCCACGCGACCGCCTGGGACGCCGTCCGTACCGGCGCCGAGGGCTACGAATGGTCCGATGCCGCACGCGAGGCCCGCGCCATCGACTTCGTCATGCTCGTCGTGCCCGTAGCCTCCCTCGGCGACGACTTCGTCGTGACCGAGGGCGACGCAGCCGTCGAGGGCGTCCGCGCGGCCGCGGGACTGGACGACGCCTCGTCGATGGTCCGCCGTTTCAGCCTGAAGGACCCCGATCTGCTCGGACCCGAAGTGCTCGTCCCCGGCTCGGTGCCCTTCTCCTCGGTGACCCTCGTGGGCGTCCCGAACGACAAGGTCCGCGACGCCGTGAAGGACACGCTCGCCGAGCTGGGTGCCGACGCACCGCGCGTCGCCGTCTACCCGCCGTGGTTCCGGCCGGCCCCGGTCGTCGAAGCGGTCTGAGATCCGCGACACGCCCGGGTTGCAGCAAATGCAGGCGTGTGGCAAAATCGTCTAGTTCAACATTTCGAGCCTGGCCTCTGCGCCGGGTGTCGGATCACTGCCAGGCAGTGCACAGACGCAAGGCGTCTGGGCCGCGGGTAGCAGGACACATCTCACAACGAAACCATCGCCGTGGCCATCGGTCGCGGTGCGCCGGGGCGAAGCCCTGGGTGCAGGTGGCGGTGGCGAAGATGGCCCTCCCCGGGTCCTTCCTCGCGGGCACCGACCGGTTTCGGCAGATGGATTGACACAAGAACAGCGGTACGCGAGAGACACGTAGTGCCAACAGATGTTCGCCCAGCGAACAGCGTCAGGCGGCCCCCGAGGTGCGCGACGTCCGAACGAGAGAGAGTCACACATGGCGGGACAGAAGATCCGCATCCGACTTAAGTCGTACGACCACGAGGTCATCGACACTTCCGCGCGCAAGATCGTCGACACGGTCACCCGCGCGGGCGCTACGGTCGTCGGCCCCGTGCCGCTCCCGACCGAGAAGAACGTGGTCGTCGTGATCCGTTCGCCCCACAAGTACAAGGACTCGCGCGAGCACTTCGAGAAGCGCACGCACAAGCGCCTCATCGACATCGTCGACCCGACGCCGAAGGCCGTCGACTCGCTCATGCGTCTCGACCTGCCTGCCGACGTCAACATCGAGATCAAGCTGTAGGGGGGCGACCATGACCATCAGCACCACCAAGAACGTCAAGGGCCTGCTCGGCAAGAAGCTCGGCATGACCCAGGTCTGGGACGAGAACAACAAGCTCGTCCCCGTCACCGTCGTCGAGATCGCCCCGAACGTCGTGACCCAGGTCCGCTCGCTCGAGAAGGACGGCTACACCGCCGTCCAGATCGCGGCCGGCCAGATCGACCCCCGCAAGTCGAACAAGCCCGCCACGGGTCACTTCGACGCAGCGGGCGTCACGCCCCGCCGCCACCTCACCGAGGTCCGCACCGCCGACGCCGCCGAGTACGCACTCGGTCAAGAGCTCACGGTCGACACCTTCGAAGCCGGCCAGAAGGTCGACGTCGTCGGAACCTCCAAGGGCAAGGGCTTCGCCGGTGTCATGAAGCGTCACAACTTCAAGGGCGTCAGCGCATCGCACGGTGCGCACCGCAACCACCGCAAGCCCGGTTCGATCGGCGCCTCCTCGACCCCCAGCCGTGTCTTCAAGGGCATGCGCATGGCCGGTCGCATGGGTGGCGAGCGCGTCACCATCCTCAACCTCACGGTGCACGCCGTCGACGCCGAGAAGGGTCTGCTGCTCGTCAAGGGCGCCGTCCCCGGTGCTCGTGGCCGCATCGTTTTCGTCCGCACCGCCGTGAAGGGGAAGTAGCTCATGGCCACCACTACCGCATCGGCCACCTCGGTCGACGTCGTCGACGCCAAGGGCCAGAAGACCAGCACGGTCGAGCTCCCCGTCGAGCTGTTCGACGTCGTCACGAACGTCCCGCTCATCCACCAGGTCGTCGTCGCCCAGCAGGCCGCCGCCCGTCAGGGCACGCACAAGACCAAGCGTCGCGGCGAGGTCTCCGGCGCCGGCCGCAAGCCGTTCAAGCAGAAGGGCACCGGCCGCGCCCGTCAGGGTTCGATCCGCGCTCCTCAGATGACCGGCGGTGGCATCGTCCACGGTCCGCAGCCCCGCGACTACGCCCAGCGCACCCCCAAGAAGATGATCGCCGCAGCCCTGCTCGGTGCGTTGTCCGACCGCGCTCGTGGCGCCCGCGTCCACGTCGTCGAGAGCTTCGTCGCCGACTCGATCTCGACCAAGGTCGCCCTCGACCTGCTCGCGTCGATCGCCTCGAGCAAGCACGTCCTGGTCGTCACCGACCGCGACGACACGCTGACCCTCAAGAGCGTCCGCAACGTGCCCACGGTCCACGTGATCACGTTCGACCAGCTGAACGCCTACGACGTCCTCGTCAGCGACGACATCGTCTTCACGAAGAGCGCCTTCGACGGCTTCGTCGCCTCGAAGACCAAGAAGGAGGCCACCGCATGAGCGGCTACGGAAAAGACCCCCGCGACGTCATCATCGCGCCCGTCGTCTCCGAGAAGAGCTACTCCCTGATCGACCAGGGCAAGTACACCTTCCTCGTGGACCCGCGTTCGAACAAGACCGAGATCAAGCTCGCCATCGAGAAGATCTTCGACGTCAAGGTCGACAGCATCAACACGCTCAACCGAACGGGCAAGACCCGTCGCACCCGCTTCGGCACCGGCAAGCGCAAGGACACCAAGCGCGCCATCGTCACGCTGAAGTCCGGTTCCATCGACATCTTCACGGCTGTCGGCTAGGGAGCAGAGGCATAAATCATGGCAATTCGTAACTACAAGCCCACGACCCCGGGTCGCCGCGGTTCGTCGGTCGCCGACTTCGCGGAGATCACGCGTTCGACGCCCGAGAAGTCGCTGCTGCGCCCGCTCTCGAAGTCCGGTGGCCGCAACAACGCCGGTCGCATCACGACCCGTCACATCGGTGGTGGCCACAAGCGCCAGTACCGCGTGATCGACTTCCGTCGCAACGACAAGGACGGCGTCAACGCCAAGGTCGCTCACATCGAGTACGACCCCAACCGCACGGCTCGCATCGCGCTCCTGCACTTCGTGGACGGCACCAAGCGATACATCATCGCGCCGAACAAGCTGAAGCAGGGCGACGTCGTCGAGTCGGGTGCCGCCGCCGACATCAAGCCCGGCAACAACCTGCCGCTCAAGAACATCCCGGTCGGTACCGTCATCCACGCCATCGAGCTCAAGCCCGGTGGAGGCGCGAAGATGGCCCGCTCGGCCGGTGCGTCGGTGCGTCTCGTCGCCAAGGACGGCCCCTACGCGCAGCTCCGTCTGCCGTCGGGCGAGGTCCGCAACGTCGACGCCCGCTGCCGCGCCACGATCGGCGAGGTCGGCAACGCCGAGCAGTCGAACATCAACTGGGGTAAGGCCGGCCGCATGCGCTGGAAGGGCGTCCGCCCGACCGTGCGTGGTGTCGCCATGAACCCCGTCGACCACCCGCACGGTGGTGGTGAGGGCAAGACCTCCGGTGGACGTCACCCGGTCAGCCCGTGGGGCCAGAAAGAGGGCCGCACGCGTCACCCCAACAAAGAGAGCGACAAGCTCATCGTCCGTCGTCGTAACGCTGGCAAGAAGCGTAAGTAGGAGTTGTAGAAGATGCCACGCAGTCTTAAGAAGGGCCCCTTCGTTGACGACCACCTGCTTCGCAAGGTCGTCTCGCAGAACGAGGCCAGCACCAAGAACGTCATCAAGACCTGGTCGCGCCGTTCGATGATCGTCCCCAACATGCTTGGGCACACCATCGCCGTGCACGACGGACGCAAGCACATCCCCGTGTTCGTGACCGAGAGCATGATCGGCCACAAGCTCGGTGAGTTCGCGCCCACCCGCACCTTCCGTGGTCACGTGAAGGACGACAAGAAGGGTCGTCGCCGCTAACGCGGCGACGTGAAGGAGGAGAGAAATGGTGGAGTCGATCGCACGCGTGCGTCACATCCGCGTCACCCCCATGAAGGCCCGTCGTGTCGTCAACCTGATCCGCGGCAAGCAGGCCGCCGAGGCTCTGGCGATCCTGAAGTTCGCGCCTCAGGGCGCCAGCGAGCCCGTCTACAAGCTCGTCGCGTCGGCCATGGCCAACGCTCGGGTCAAGGCGGACGCCTCGAACAGCTACCTCGACGAGCAGGACCTGTACATCAGTCGTGCATTCGTCGACCAGGGCGCCACCCTCAAGCGGTTCCAGCCGCGTGCACAGGGCCGCGCCTTCAAGATCCTGAAGCGCACCAGCCACATCACGATCGTCCTCTCGACGCCTGATGAGGTCGAGGCTGCCGACGCTACGAAGAAGGCGAGCAAGTAATGGGCCAGAAAGTCAACCCGTACGGCTTCCGTCTGGGCATCACCACCGACCACGTGTCGCGGTGGTTCACCGACAGCACCAAGCCGGGACAGCGTTACAGCGACTACGTCGCCGAGGACGTCAAGATCCGCACCCTGCTCAAGACCTCGCTCGACCGCGCCGGCGTGGCCAAGATCGAGATCGAGCGCACCCGTGACCGTGTCCGCGTCGACATCCACACCGCCCGTCCGGGCATCGTGATCGGTCGTCGTGGCGCCGAGGCCGAGCGCATCCGCGGCGACCTCGAGAAGCTCACGAGCAAGCAGATCCAGCTGAACATCCTCGAGGTCAAGAACCCCGAGGCCGAGGCCCAGCTCGTCGCCCAGGGCATCGCCGAGCAGCTCGCTGCTCGCGTGGCGTTCCGTCGCGCGATGCGCAAGGGGCTCCAGGGTGCTCAGCGTGCCGGTGCCAAGGGTGTCCGCATCCAGGTGTCGGGCCGTCTCGGCGGCGCCGAGATGAGCCGCTCGGAGTTCTACCGCGAGGGTCGCGTCCCCCTGCACACCCTCCGCGCCAACATCGACTACGGCTTCTACGAGGCCAAGACCACCTTCGGTCGCATCGGTGTCAAGGTCTGGATCTACAAGGGCGACATCACCAACAAGGAGCTCGCGCGCGAGCAGGCGAACCAGAAGTCGTCTCGCCCCGAGCGCCGCAACGACCGTGACGGCGCCCGCCGCGGCGGGGGCGACCGCGCTCCCCGCGAGCAGAAGGCACCCGCCACCACAGGAGCTGAGGCGTAACCATGCTTATCCCCCGTCGTGTCAAGCACCGCAAGCAGCACCACCCCGGCCGCAGTGGCCAGGCCACTGGTGGCACCAAGGTCAGCTTCGGTGAGTACGGCATCCAGGCCCTCACGCCCGCTTACGTGACTAACCGTCAGATCGAGTCCGCTCGTATCGCGATGACGCGTCACATCAAGCGTGGCGGAAAGGTGTGGATCAACATCTACCCCGACCGTCCCCTCACGAAGAAGCCCGCCGAGACCCGCATGGGTTCCGGTAAGGGCTCGCCCGAGTGGTGGGTCGCGAACGTCAAGCCGGGTCGCGTGCTCTTCGAGCTCAGCGGCGTGAGCGAGGAGATCGCCAAAGAGGCGCTCACTCGCGCAATCCACAAGCTGCCCCTCAAGGCACGCATCATCAAGCGCGAGGAGGGCGACGCATAATGGCGATCGGTTCCAAGGAGCTCCGTCCTGTCGAGCTCGACACATTCGAAGACGAGCGTCTCGTCGATGAGCTGAAGAAGGCGAAGGAAGAACTCTTCAACCTCCGCTTCCAGTCGGCCACCGGCCAGCTCGAGAGCCACGGCCGCCTGCGTGCCGTGAAGCGCGACATCGCTCGCATCTACACGGTCCTGCGTGAGCGCGAGCTCGGCATCCGTGCCACCCCCGCCCCGGTCGAGGCGGCCCCCAAGGCTGCCAAGAAGTCGACCAAGAAGGCTGACAAGCCGGCCGAGACGGCTGACGAGACCGCCGAGGAGAGCAAGTAATGGCCACCGAGAACAAGACCGAGGTCGACTCGGCTGCCGTCGAGGTCCGCGGCTACCGCAAGACGCGTCGCGGCTACGTCACCAGCGACAAGATGGAGAAGACCATCGTCGTCGAGGTCGAGGACCGCGTGAAGCACCCCCTGTACGGCAAGGTCATCCGCCGCACGTCCAAGGTCAAGGTCCACGACGAGGCCAACGCGGCCGGTGTCGGCGACCTCGTCGTGATCAGCGAGACCCGTCCGCTCAGCGCCTCCAAGCGCTGGCGCCTGGTCGAGATCCTCGAGAAGGCGAAGTAGGCCTCGCGGCCTGCTTGCGTAGAAGGAGACACAAGTGATTCAGCAAGAATCCCGCCTCAAGATCGCCGACAACACTGGGGCAAAAGAGATCCTCACCATCCGCGTCCTCGGTGGCTCCGGCCGTCGTTACGCCGGCTTGGGTGACGTGATCGTCGCCACGGTGAAGGACGCCATCCCCGGTGGCAACGTGAAGAAGGGTGACGTCGTCAAGGCCGTCATCGTTCGCACCAAGAAAGAGGTCCGTCGTCCGGACGGCTCTTACATCAAGTTCGACGAGAACGCCGCAGTGATCCTGAAGGCCGACGGAGACCCCCGCGGAACCCGCATCTTCGGACCGGTCGGTCGCGAACTCCGCGACAAGAAGTTCATGAAGATCATCTCGCTGGCGCCGGAGGTTATCTAAGTCATGGCAAACATCAAGAAGGGTGACCTCGTGCAGGTCATCACCGGTGCCTCGCAGGCCCGCGGCGGAGACCGCGGCAAGCAGGGCAAGGTCCTCGAGGTGCTCGTCGAGCGCAACCGCGTGGTCGTCGAAGGCGTCAACTTCGTCACCAAGCACGTGCGTGTCGGCCAGACCCAGCGCGGTTCCAAGACCGGTGGCATCGAGACGCACGAGGCACCGATCCACGTGTCGAACGTCGCCGTCGTCGACCCCAAGACCAAGAAGCCGACCCGCGTCGGCTTCCGCGAAGAGACGGTCACCAAGGACGGCGTGTCCAAGACCGTTCGCGTCCGTTACGCCAAGAAGTCTGGTGAGAACCTCTGATGACCGACACCACCACGCAGGCCGCCACGGCCCTCCCGCGGCTGAAGGCCAAGTACCGCGCCGAGATCATCGAGCAGCTGAAGTCGGACTTCGGCTTCACGAACGTGCACCAGGTGCCCGGACTCGTGAAGATCGTCGTCAACACCGGTGTCGGTGAGGCCGCTCGCGACAGCAAGATCATCGACGGTGCCATCAAGGACCTGACGGCCATCACCGGCCAGAAGCCCCAGGTCACCAAGGCTCGCAAGTCCATCGCGCAGTTCAAGCTCCGCGAGGGCCAGCCCATCGGTGCTCACGTCACGCTCCGCGGCGACCGCGCCTGGGAGTTCCTCGACCGACTGCTGTCGCTCGCGCTTCCGCGCATCCGTGACTTCCGTGGTCTGAGCGACCGCCAGTTCGACGGCAACGGCAACTACACCTTCGGTCTCAACGAGCAGAGCATGTTCCACGAGATCGATCAGGACCGCATCGACCGCGTCCGTGGCTTCGACATCACCGTCGTCACGACCGCCAAGAACGACGACGAAGGTCGCGCGCTGCTCAAGGCGCTCGGGTTCCCGTTCCGTTCGGCCGACTCGGCCAACTAAGATCGTCCGGTCGGCAACTCTCTCGAAGAGTTGCCGGCCGTTCCCCTGAGGTCGACGAGAACCGCTCGTCGACCAATCGATCGCCCAGGTCGGCACCCGGTGTACCGGATGTCGAAACCGGACGAGAAAGTGACAAACCGCATGACGATGACAGATCCGGTCGCAGACCTGCTGACCAGACTGCGCAACGCGAACTCGGCTTTCCACGAGACCGTGTCGCTCCCGAGCAGCAAGCTCAAGTCCCACATCGCCGAGATCCTCAAGCGCGAGGGTTTCATCGAGTCGTGGAAGGTCGAAGACGCCCGCGTGGGCCAGACCCTCACGATCGACCTCAAGTACGGCCCCGCCCGTGAGCGCTCCATCAAGGGCATCAAGCGCGTGTCGAAGCCCGGCCTCCGCGTCTACGCCAAGTCGACCGAGATCCCCCAGGTGCTCGGTGGCCTCGGTGTCGCCATCCTGTCGACTTCCTCCGGTCTGCTGACCGACCGTGAGGCCCAGAAGAAGGGCGTAGGCGGAGAAGTCCTCGCCTACGTGTGGTAACTCGTCATGTCTCGAATCGGAAGACTCCCCATCTCGATCCCTGCCGGGGTCGACGTGAAGATCGACGGCCAGGCCGTCAGCGTCAAGGGCCCCAAGGGTGAGCTGTCGCTCGTCGTCAAGAGCCCCATCGAAGCCAAGATCGAAGAAGGCACGGTCGTCGTGACCCGTCCGGACGACGAGCGCGAGTCGCGTTCGCTCCACGGCCTCACGCGCACCCTGATCGCCAACCAGATCATCGGCGTCACCGAGGGCTACACCAAGGGCCTCGAGGTCGTCGGAACCGGCTACCGCGTCCAGGCCAAGGGCTCGAACGTCGAGTTCGCCCTGGGCTACTCGCACCCCATCACCGTCGAGCCGCCCGCGGGCATCAGCTTCACGGTCGAGGGCAACAACAAGCTCACCGTCGTCGGGATCGACAAGCAGGCCGTCGGCGAGATGGCTGCCAACATCCGCAAGCTGCGCAAGCCCGAGCCCTACAAGGGCAAGGGTGTCCGCTACGCCGGCGAGGTCGTCCGCCGCAAGGCCGGAAAGTCAGGTAAGTAATCATGGGTCTCGGTACACGAGGAAAAAGCAAGTCGGCTGCCACCAAGCGCCGTCACACCCGCCTGCGCAAGAAGGTCGTGGGCACCGAAGAGCGCCCCCGTCTCGTCGTCACCCGTTCGGCCCGGCACGTCTTCGTGCAGGTCGTCGACGACAGCAAGGGCTTCACCGTCGCCAGCGCATCGACCCTCGAGGCCGACCTGCGCACGTTCGACGGTGACAAGACCGCGAAGTCCCGCAAGGTCGGCGAGCTCGTCGCCGAGCGTGCGAAGGCTGCGGGCATCGAGGCCGTCGTGTTCGATCGCGGCGGCAACAAGTACGCCGGACGCGTCGCGGCCATCGCCGAAGGCGCCCGAGAGGCTGGTTTGAACCTGTGAGCGACGCTACGAACACCACTCCCCCCGCAGAGACCGAAGCGACCAAGGCGCCGGCTGAGGCCGTCGTCGAGCGTCCCGTCGAGACCGCTGCCGGCTCGGAGTCGAACAACCGCGAGGGTGGTCGCACCGACCGCCGTGGCGGCCAGGGTCGCGGTGACCGCAACCAGGGTGGCCGCGGACGCGGCGACCGTGACGACAAGAGCCAGTTCCTGGAGCGCGTCGTCACGATCAACCGCGTGTCGAAGGTCGTCAAGGGCGGTCGTCGCTTCAGCTTCACCGCGCTCGTCGTCGTCGGTGACGGCAACGGCCTGGTCGGTGTCGGCTACGGCAAGGCCCGAGAGGTCCCCACGGCCATCAGCAAGGGCGTCGAAGAGGCCAAGAAGAACTTCTTCCGCGTCCCGCGCATCGGCAACACGATCCCGCACCCCGTGCAGGGCGAGGCCGCTGCCGGCGTCGTCATGCTGCGTCCGGCTTCGGCCGGTACCGGTGTCATCGCCGGTGGTCCCGTCCGCGCCGTGCTCGAGTGCGCCGGCGTGCACGACGTCCTGAGCAAGTCGCTCGGTTCGTCGAACACGATCAACATCGTCCACGCCACGGTCGAGGCGCTGCAGCAGCTCGAAGAGCCGCGCGCCGTCGCCGCCCGTCGTGGACTCGACATCGACGCTGTCATGCCGGCCTTTATGGTCCGTGCCGAGCAGGCAGCTCGTACCGCCGCAACCGAGAAGGCAGGTGCCTGATGGCCGCCAACCTCAAGGTGACCCAGATCAAGTCCGTAATCAGCGAGAAGCAGAACCAGCGTGACACGCTGCGGAGCCTGGGCCTCAAGCGCATCGGCCAGTCGGTCGTTCGCGAGGACACCAAGCAGAACCGCGGCTACGTCAACACGGTCGCCCACCTCGTGAAGGTCGAGGAGATTGACTAATGGCTGACGAGAAGAACGAGGCCGCCGCGAAGGCCGCCCCGAAGAAGGCCGCCGCCCCCAAGGCGACGACCACCAAGGCAGCAGCTCCCAAGGCCGCAGCCAAGAAGCCGGCAGCCGACAAGGCCGCTGCTTCGACGGGGTCGACCACCAAGGTCGCTCCCGCCTCGACGACGTCCTCCGACGACGTCGCGCGTCCCCAGGTGCTCAAGGTGCACCACCTTCGTCCGGCTCCCGGTGCCAAGAAGGCGAAGACGCGCGTCGGTCGTGGTGAGGGCTCGAAGGGTAAGACGGCCGGTCGTGGCACCAAGGGTCAGAAGGCCCGGTACCAGGTCAAGGTCGGCTTCGAGGGTGGCCAGATGCCGCTCCACATGCGTACTCCGAAGCTGCGCGGGTTCAAGAACCCGTTCCGCGTCGAGTACCAGGTGGTCAACCTCGACAAGCTGAACGAGCTCTACCCCCAGGGTGGTGACGTCACCGTCGGTGACCTCGTCGCCAAGGGTGCCGTTCGGAAGAACGAGAAGGTCAAGGTCCTCGGACAGGGCGATCTGAGCGTCAAGCTCACCGTCGCGGTCGACAAGGTCTCCGGCTCCGCCGAAGACAAGATCGTCGCCGCCGGCGGGTCCGTCAGCAAGTAAAAATCACCTGAGGGGGTGGTCCATCAGGGCCACCCCCATCAGTCGTCTATCCTTCATACCGGGAGGCCCCACGTGTTCAGAGCTGTCGCGCGCATCATGCGCACCCCCGACCTGCGTCGCAAGATCGGGTTCACGCTCGGCATCATCGCGCTCTTCCGGCTGGGTAGCTTCATCCCCGCGCCGTTCGTCGACTACCAGAACGTCCAGGCCTGCCTCGCCGGCAACCAGGGCACCTCGGGTCTCTACGAGCTCGTCAATCTGTTCAGCGGTGGCGCACTGCTGCAGCTGTCGGTCTTCGCGCTGGGCATCATGCCCTACATCACCTCGTCGATCATCGTGCAGTTGCTGCGAGTGGTCATCCCGCACTTCGACACCCTCTACAAAGAGGGCCAGTCCGGGCAGGCGAAACTCACGCAGTACACGCGGTACCTCACCATCGCCCTGGGCGTCCTCCAGTCGACGACCCTCATCACGGTGGCCCGCTCCGGCGCCCTGTTCGGCTCGTCGGGCATCGCCGAGTGCAGCCAGCTGATCACGAACGACGCCTGGTACGCCGTCATGCTCATGGTCGTCACGATGACCGCCGGCACCGGCCTCATCATGTGGATGGGCGAACTCATCACCGAGCGCGGCATCGGCAACGGCATGTCGCTGTTGATCTTCACTTCGATCGCCGCCCGCTTCCCGACCGCCCTCTGGAGCATCGCCCAGTCGCGCAGCTTCGAGATCTTCTTGCTCGTCATCGCCGTCGGTCTGATCATCATGGCGCTCGTCGTCTTCGTGGAGCAGTCCCAGCGGCGGATTCCCGTCCAGTACGCCAAACGCATGGTCGGCCGGCGAACCTACGGCGGAAACAACACGTACATCCCGATCAAGGTCAACATGGCGGGCGTCGTGCCGGTCATCTTCGCCTCGTCGCTGCTCTACCTCCCGGCCCTGGTCGCACAGTTCAACCAGCCCTCCGACGGCACGGCTCCGCCCGCGTGGGTCAGCTGGGTGCAGGCGAACCTCACCTCGGGTGACAACCCGCTCTACATGGTGCTGTACTTCGCGCTCATCGTCGGGTTCACGTACTTCTACGTCGCGATCACCTTCAACCCCGAAGAGGTCGCCGACAACATGAAGAAGTACGGCGGCTTCATCCCCGGCATCCGCGCCGGTCGCCCCACGGCCGAGTACCTCGACTACGTGCTGACGCGTGTGACGCTTCCCGGCGCCCTGTACCTCGGCATCATCGCGCTCATCCCGTTGATCGCCTTGGCCACGGTCGGTGCGAACCAGAACTTCCCCTTCGGAGGCGCCAGCATCCTGATCATCGTGGGTGTCGGTCTCGAGACGGTCAAGCAGATCGACTCGCAGCTCCAGCAGCGTCACTACGAGGGCCTGCTCCGATGAGCGCCGCTGAGACCCGACTCAGCCCGCGCCTCCTCATCGTCGGTCCCCCCGGGGCCGGCAAAGGCACCCAAGCGGTCGCCATCGCCGACTCGCTGGGCATCCCGGCGATCTCGACCGGTGACATCTTCCGCGCCAACGTCAAGAACGAGACCGAACTCGGCCTCAAGGTGAAGGCGATCCTCGACGCGGGCGACTACGTCCCGGACAGCCTCACCAACGAGCTCATCTCCGACCGGCTGTCGCAGGCCGACGCGGCCGAGGGCTTCCTCCTCGACGGTTACCCGCGCACCCTGCAGCAGGTCGAGTTCCTCGACGAGCACCTCGCCGAGCAGGGGCAGTCCCTGACGACCGTGGTCCAGCTCGTCGCCGACCGTGACGAGATCGTCGAGCGTCTCCGCAAGCGTGCCCTCGACCAGGGCCGTTCTGACGACACCGAAGACGCCATCCGCCACCGCCAGGACGTCTACCTCCGCGAGACCGCTCCCCTCATCGACACCTACCGAGAGCGTGGCCTGCTGGTCGAGGTCGACGGTCTGGGCAGCATCGACGAGGTCGCCGGGCGCATCGAGTCGGCCCTCGCCTCCCGCGGGTTCACGTCCGTCGCCTCGGCCTCCTGATCTCGTGGCGTTCCGCCGCTCCGGCATCTACAAGACCGCCGACGAACTCCGACGTCTGGTCGCGCCGGGACTCCTGACGGCCGCGTCTCTCGATGCCGTCCAGTCCGTCGTGCGACCGGGCGTGTCGACGCTCGAGCTCGACGCCGTCGCCGAGTCCGCCATCCGCGACGGTGGGGGAGAACCCAACTTCATGTTGGTGCCCGGGTACCGCCACACGGTGTGCGCATCGGTCGATGACGAGGTCGTCCACGGCATCCCGGGCTCCCGCGTCCTGGCGGCCGGCGACCTCGTCTCGATCGACAGCGGCGCGCAACTCGACGGGTGGAACGGTGACAGCGCACGCACCTTCGTCCTGGAAGACGCCGACCGCCCCGACGTCGTGGCCGAGCGCCGTCGCCTGAACGAGGTCACCGAGCAGTCCCTCTGGCACGGCATCGCCGCCTTGGCGTCCGCTTCGCACCTCAACGAGGTCGGTGGCGCCATCGAGGACTACATCGACGTGCAGGGCGACTACGGCATCATCGAGGACTACACCGGTCACGGCATCGGTCGGTCGATGCACGAGGACCCGCCCGTCTTCAACTACCGCGTCCGCGGACGTGGCCCCGCCGTCCGGCCGGGCCTGGTGATCGCCATCGAGCCCATGGTGACGTCCGGCGGAATCGACACGGTCACCCATGACGACGGGTGGACCGTCAGCACGCGCGACGGCTCGCTGGCCGCGCACTGGGAGCACTCGATCGCGGTGCACGCCGACGGCATCTGGGTGCTCACGGCACGCGACGGTGGTGCAGCCGGCCTGGCGCCGCTGGGTGTGACGCCCGTCCCGATCGCCTGACCCGCGCCTCCTCGGTCCGTCTCGGCGACGCCGAGGAGGCGCGCTGCGGCTCAGCGGGACGAGCCGACGCTGCAGGTGGCCTCGGCCGCGGACTGCCCCGTGATCGTCGAGGGCAGCGTGGTGGTCGGCGCGGCCGTCGCGGCCGGGTCGGCAGGTGCCGCCGACCCCGAGGTCGCGTCGGACGGCGTGGAGGTCGCTTCGGGTGCAGCGGGGGCCGTGGTCGCGACCGGTGCCGTCCCGTCCGCGACGGAGCCACGTCCCGCGCTGTCGTCGCCGAGGGTGAACTTCTCGTCGGCGTTCAGAGCGGCGTTGAGGGCTGCGGCGTCGGTCGTGGACTCGACCACCCGGTTCGAGTCGCGCGGGTCGTCGACGACCGGGTACTGGATGAAGACGATCCCGGCGGGCTGGATGTCCTTCAGTGCGAGGGCCAGGCGCACGAGCGTGTCGGGGGAGTTGAGGGTGGACGACAGGGTCATGTTGCTGAGAGCGGCCGAGGCGAGTTTGTAGAGCGTCGTCACGTCGCCGAGCGTGCCGCCCGAGATGATCTTGCGCATCATCGACGACAGGAAGACCTGCTGCGAACTGATGCGGGCGATGTCGCTGCCGTCGCCCACGCCGTGTCGGGTACGCAGGAAGGCCAGTGCCTCGGCACCCTGCAAGGGGTGGGTGCCCGCGGCCAGATCGATGCCCGAGTCGGTGTCGCGAATCGTCCGCGTGACGCAGACGTCGACCCCGCCGATCGCGTTCGACATCTCGATGACGCCGTCGAAGGTGATCTTGCCGGCGTAGGGGATCGCCAGCCCGGTCATGCCCTCGACCGTCTTGACGGTGCACGAGAGGCCACCGCGGCCGAGGGTCGTGTTGAACTGCACGTAGTCCTCGGCAGGGTAGACCTGGCCGTCCTCACCGACGCATTCGGGCACGTCGATCATGAGGTCACGGGGGAAGCTCACGGCCGTCAGCTGGGTGTGGTCCGCCGAGAGGTGGGCCAGGATCGTCACGTCGTTGCGGATGCCGTCCACCTCGCCGGCGTCGACCTGGCTGCCGTCGTCGCGTTCGTCGCTGCCCACCAGCAGGATGTTGGCACCGCCCTGGATGGCCGAGATATCGACCCCGGCGACCTCGTCCTCGTTGCCCAGCGAGACGGTCTGAACCCCGGAGGTCGCGGTGCGGACCGCGATCGCCGCGACGGACACGCCGCTCACGAGCACGACGGCCATCGCCCCGGCGACGAGGGCCAGCAGCATGCGGACGGGTCCTCGGCGGCGGAGTCGACCGTGGCGAGCGACCCCCCGAGGGGCAGAGGGGGTGGTCGAGCGGTCAGGCATGGTGCTCCCGGCAGTCGTGACGCGTACCCGACGAGACGACGACTGACGTGGTCGGCGGAGGTCGACGGGTGCTCCGGCGTGTCGGGTTGACCAGCCGGGTTGCTGAACTATACCGGCATCACCTAGGATCGATCTTTGGTGTTCCGTGTGCGTTTCTGCGCGCCTGGGCATCGCATCCCCGCACGACCAACACCCCTATTCTTAGCGACAGTGAGGCTATGGCCAAAAAAGACGGTGTCATCGAAATCGAAGGCGCAGTGATCGAAGCTCTGCCCAACGCGATGTTCCGCGTTGAGTTGACTAACGGACACAGGGTCCTCGCGCACATCTCCGGCAAGATGCGGCAGCACTACATCCGCATCCTGCCCGAAGACCGTGTGATCGTGGAGCTCAGCCCCTACGACCTGACCCGCGGCCGGATCGTCTACCGCTACAAGTAGGGCGTGCTGGAAAGGAACGGCCCCACGCACCCGTGGGGCACGAAGCCAGCGAGATCAAGGAAACAACGATGAAGGTCAACCCCAGCGTCAAGCCCATCTGCGAGCACTGCAAGGTCATCCGCCGCAAGGGCAACGTCATGGTCATCTGCAAGAGCAACCCGCGCCACAAACAGCGCCAGGGCTGACTCGTCCGCCGCTCCGGCGGCGTGCCGATGCCGACCCGGCCGTGCCGGGTCACACAGCAACACCCTCCCAGCAGCACCAGAACTCGTCACGGTCACCCGACAGGGTGGGCGGAGGCGGGGGACACCCCGGGTCGGAGGCCCGGGCACCGGTGCTGTGACAGACCTCCACCATCTCTGAAAAGAGGCCATCATGGCACGTCTAGCAGGCGTTGACATCCCGCGCGACAAGCGCGTCGAAGTCGCACTGACCTACATCTACGGAGTCGGCCGCACCAGCGCGCTCAAGACTCTCGCCGAGACCGAAATCGACGGCAACATCCGCGTCAAGGACCTCACGGACGACCAGCTCGTCCTGCTCCGCGACTACATCGAGGGCAACTACAAGGTCGAGGGCGACCTCCGCCGCGAGGTGGCCGCCGACATCCGCCGCAAGGTCGAGATCGGCAGCTACGAGGGCATCCGCCACCGCCGTGGCCTCCCCGTCCGCGGCCAGCGCACCAAGACGAACGCTCGTACCCGCAAGGGCCCGAAGCGCACCGTCGCTGGCAAGAAGAAGGCTCGATAGGCCTCGGCTCCCGCCGTACGCCCCTCAAGGTTGTAGGAGAAAAAATTGGCAGCACCGAAGACGGCCGCGCGTAAGCCCCGCCGCAAAGAGAAGAAGAACGTCGCCGTGGGTCAGGCCCACATCAAGAGCACGTTCAACAACACGATCGTCTCGATCACCGACCCCTCGGGCGCCGTCCTGAGCTGGGCCTCGTCCGGCGCCGTCGGCTTCAAGGGTTCGCGCAAGTCGACCCCGTTCGCCGCCCAGCTCGCCGCCGAGTCCGCTGCCCGTCAGGCGCAGGAGCACGGTGTCAAGAAGGTCGACGTCTTCGTCAAGGGCCCGGGTTCGGGTCGCGAGACGGCGATCCGTTCGCTCCAGGCCGCCGGCCTCGAGGTCGGTTCGATCAACGACGTCACCCCTCAGGCGCACAACGGCTGCCGCCCGCCGAAGCGTCGTCGCGTCTAACTGAGTTACCGCCCGCCGCACCCGGCACGGACCCCGTCACCGGGGTCCGCCGGGGCGGCGGGCACCCCCGCGTCAGCACCGCCTCCCGCGTGTTCGCCCGAGGTGCCCACAACTCAACAGACCCGACGGGCCAGCCACCTGTCGTACCGCCAAGAGTCATATAGCGGACTCTTCGCCGAAAGGAATAATCAGTGCTCATTGCACAGCGCCCCACCCTCACCGAGGAGAACATCTCGGAGTTCCGCTCCCGCTTCGTGATCGAGCCGCTCGAGCCCGGCTTCGGTTACACCCTCGGCAACTCGCTGCGCCGCACGCTTCTCTCGTCGATCCCCGGCGCTGCTGTCACCAGCATCCGCATCGACGGCGTGCTGCACGAGTTCACGACCGTCCCCGGTGTGAAGGAAGACGTCACCGAGGTCATCCTCAACATCAAGCAGCTGGTCGTCGCCAGCGAGCACGACGAGCCCATCACGGCCTACCTCCGCAAGCAGGGTGCCGGTCAGGTCACGGCCGCCGACATCTCGGCTCCGGCCGGTGTCGAGATCCACAACCCCGAGCTCGTCATCGCCACGCTGAACGACAAGGCGAAGTTCGAGCTCGAGCTCACGATCGAGCGTGGCCGCGGCTACGTGTCGGCCGTGCAGAACCGCAGCGAGTTCAGCGAAGCCGGTCAGATCCCGATCGACTCGATCTACTCGCCCGTGCTCAAGGTCACCTACCGCGTCGAGGCGACGCGTGCCGGTGAGCGCACCGACTTCGACCGTCTGGTCGTCGACGTCGAGTCGAAGCCGTCGATCTCGCCCCGTGACGCCATCGCGTCGGCCGGTCGCACGCTGACCGAGCTGTTCGGTCTGGCCCGCGAGCTCAACACCGCCGCCGAGGGCATCGAGATCGGCCCCGCGCCGGTCGACGCCGTCCTGTCGAGCGAGCTGCAGACCCCGATCGAGGACCTCGACCTGTCGGTCCGCAGCTACAACTGCCTGAAGCGCGAGGGCATCAACACGGTGTCCGAGCTGGTCGCCCTGTCCGAGACCCAGTTGATGAACATCCGCAACTTCGGTCAGAAGTCGGTCGACGAGGTGAAGGACAAGCTCGTCGAGCTCGGCCTCTCGCTGAAGGACACGGTCCCCGGGTTCGACGGAGCCCACTTCTACAGCGGTTACGACGAAGAAGAGACCACCAACTAGGTCTCTCCGCCCGACGCCCTCCACTCTCGACTCACTTTAGGAACAGACAATGCCCAAGCCCACCAAGGGACCCCGCCTCGGAGGCGGCCCGGCGCACGAGCGCCTCATGCTGGCCAACCTGGCCGCCTCGCTCTTCGAGCACAAGACGATCAAGACGACCGAGACCAAGGCCAAGCGCCTCCGTCCCGTCGCCGAGCGTCTCGTGACCTTCGCGAAGCGTGGCGACCTGCACTCGCGTCGTCGCGCCATGCAGACCCTGCGCAACAACAAAGAGGCCGCGCACATCCTCTTCACCGAGATCGCTCCGCTGGTCGAGAACCGTGACGGCGGCTACACCCGCATCACGAAGCTCGGCTTCCGCAAGGGCGACAACGCGTCGATGGTGTCGATCGAGCTCGTCCTCGAGCCCGTGAGCCCCAAGGTCAAGAACTCGAAGACCACCGCCACGGCGGCTCCGGTCACCGAGCCCGCCGACGACGAGCCGACCGAGGCTCCCGTCGACGAGACCGAGACCGTCGAGGAGTCCGCTCCCGTCGAGACCGAGACCGAGACGGCTGCGGCCGACGAGGTCGAGGCGGACGCCCCTGCCAAGTCGGACGACGAAGCAGCCAAGTAGCGCCACCCGCACCACCCGAAGGGCCCGTCACCGTGAGGTGGCGGGCCCTTCGTCGTACCCACAACGGGTGTCGTTCATCTGCGGGACACACGGGCGAAACCCGCCGGGTGGACGAGGGCTCTAGATTCACAGGGTCCTCTTACGAATCACCGAAGGAACCAATGTCACCCCGACCTCGACACACCGCACTGGGCACCGCCGCCCTCGTCGCCGGACTCTCGCTGCTGCTCGGCCCCCTCGTACCGGTCGCGGCCGTCGCCGCCCCCGGCGGCTCCGGCATCGTCATCAACGAGGCGTATCTGAAGGGTGGCAGCGCCAACCAGCCGTTCAACCGGAAGTTCGTCGAGCTGTACAACCCCACGTCGTCATCGGTGTCGTTGGCCGGCTGGTCGCTGCAGTACCGCCCGGCGACGGGTGCCGGAGCTTTCTCGTCGGCAGCCCTGACCGGCACGATCGCCGCCGACGGGTACTTCCTCGTCGCGATCCCGGGCAACGGCACCACGGGAGCGGATCTGCCCGAGCCCGACGCGAGCGTCTCGCTCAACCCCAGCGGGACGACGGGCACGCTGGTGTTGTCGAACGCCACCACACCCGTGGCGCCTGCCCCCGGCTCGATCACCGCCGGCACGCCAGGCGTCGTCGACCTGCTCGGCTACGGCACGTCGAACACCTACGAGACGTCGGTCGCTCCTGTCACGGGCACCAACCAGACGCCGAACTCCTTGGCCCGGGCAGGCGGGGTCGACACCGACGTCAACTCGGCCGATTTCTCGACGCAGACCACCGTCACCCCGCAGAACTCCGGCGGCACGGGCAGCGAGCCGGGCCCCGAGCCCGAGCCGCAGCCCGAGCCCACCCCCGAGGCCGACGTCACGATCGCGCAGATCCAGGGCGTGACCGGCACGAGTCCGCTCGGCGGTCGCACGGTGACCACGCGCGGCATCGTCACGGCGACCTACCCCACGGGCGGGCTGGACGGCTACGTCATCCAGACCCCGGGGACCGGAGGCGCGCTCGACCTGTCGACGCACGTCGCGTCGGACGCACTGTTCGTGTACTCCGCGAGCACCGCCTCCTCGGTCGCCGTCGGCGACTACGTCGAGGTGGACGGGACGGTCACCGAGTTCTTCGGCCTGACGCAGATCACCGTCACCGGTGCGTCGTCGCTCAGGACGCTCGACGCCTCGACCGTCGTGGCACCGCGGGCGGCGACCGTCGGTCTGCCGGCCACGGACGCCCAGCGTGAGACGCTCGAGAGCATGCTCGTACTGCCCCAGGGCGAGTTCACCGTCGCGGACACCTACACGACGAACCAGTACGGCGAGGTGAAGCTCGCCTCGGGTGACCGGCCGCTGATCCAGCCCACCGAGGTGGCGCGTCCGGGTTCGGCCGGCTACGCGGCGGTGGTCGCCGACAACGCGGCCCGTGCCGTGACCCTCGACGACGGTGCCACGACGAACTTCTTCACGGCGGCCAACCAGTCGATCCCGGTGCCCTACCTCTCGAACGAGGACCCGGTGACGGTGGGCGCCTCCGTGGCCTTCACGAAGCCGGTCGTGTTCGACTTCCGCAACTCGGCCTGGAAGTACCAGCCGACCGCCCGCCTCACCGGCGACACCGCCTACGGCGACCTGCCGGTCACGTTCGAGGACATCCGCACCGACGCCCCGCGCGAGGTGGGAGGCGATGTGAAGCTCGCCAGCTTCAACGTGTTGAACTACTTCACGACGACGGGTGACTCGATCCCCGGGTGCACCTTCTACGACGACCGGGCGGGGAACCCGCTCACCGTCAACAGCGGCTGCGACGCTCGCGGTGCCGCGAACGCCGAGAACCTCGCCCGCCAGCAGGTGAAGATCGTCACGGCGATCAACGCGCTGGGTGCCGACGTGGTCTCGCTCGAGGAGATCGAGAACTCCGCTCGCTTCGGTGACGACCGCGACTCGGCGCTCGCGACCCTGGTCGGCGCGCTCAACGCCGCGGCCGGCAGCGAGGTCTGGGACTACGCGCGCTCACCGGAGGCGCTGCCCGCCAACGAGGACGTCATCCGTCTGGCCTTCATCTACAAGAAGGCCGTCGCCGAACCCGTCGGCGGGTCGACGATCCTGACCGGCTCCGCCGCGTTCAGCAACGCACGCCAGCCGCTCGCGCAGGCCTTCCGTCCCGTCGGCGGTGACGCCGAGTCGACCTTCGTCGCGATCGCGAACCACTTCAAGTCGAAGGGCAGCGGTTCGGGCCCGGACGCCGACCAGGGCGACGGCCAGGGCGGTTCGAACGGCTCGCGCGTGAACCAGGCGAACGCCCTGGTCGCCTTCGCGGCCGAACGCGAGGCCGCCGCCGGCACCGACAAGGTGTTCCTGCTGGGCGACTTCAACGCCTACAGCCAGGAGGACCCGATCCAGGTGCTGCGGGCCGCGGGCTACGTCGACCTCGGCTCCACCGGGACCGACGAGTACAGCTACGTGTTCAGCGGCCTCAGTGGCTCGCTCGACCACGTGCTCGCCTCGTCCGCCGCGGCGGAGGCCGTCACGGGCGTGGACATCTGGAACATCAACTCGGGTGAGGGCATCGGCCTCGAGTACAGCCGCTTCAACTACAACGTGAAGCAGCTCTACCAGGCCGACCAGTTCCGCTCGAGCGACCACGACCCGGTCGTCGTCGGGGTGTCGCTGCTCGCCGCTCCCGTCGACCCGGTGCCGCCGGTGACCGACCCGGGCGCGACGCCCGGTGCGGGCGCCGACCCGACCACGCCGGGTGCTCCCGGCGCCGTCTCGCCGGGCACCGCGGCACCGACCGCGGACGGCTCGCTGGCCTTCACGGGTTCCGCGCCCCTGGCCGGGTGGCTCGCGCTCGCCCTGGTGCTGATGGCGATGGGCGGCACGGTCCTCGTGGTCCGGCGCCGCGCCTCCCGCGTGGGCTAGGCGGACACGCCCGACGGCGGTCGCGACCCGGGTGACCGGGTCGCGACCGCCGTCGTCGTCCGACCGACCGACAGGCCGAGGAGGCGCGGTGACGGCCCCGTAGGATCGTCGGGTGACGATCGACGCCCCGGCCCTGACGCGCCTCCGTCTCGGGGTCGCGTACGACGGCACCGGCTTCTCGGGCTGGAGCGAGCAGCCCGGCCGTCGCACGGTGCAGGGCGACATCGAGGCCGCTCTGCAGACGCTGTTCCGCCGGCTGGGCGACGTGCCGACCGTGACCGTGGCGGGCCGCACCGACGCCGGCGTGCACGCGCGCGGGCAGGTGGTGCACCTCGACCTCACCGACGCCCAGATCGCCCAGTTGCAGAAACCGCACCGCGGCATGCGCGACCGGTCGCCGCTCGACGCCCCGACCGTGCTGGCCCGGCGGTTGAACGGGCTCGCGGGCGCGACCGACGAGATCGTCATCTCGGGTGCGCGAGTCGCGCCTCCTGGTTTCCACGCCCGGTTCGGCGCCCTCTGGCGACGATACGAGTACCGTATCGCCGACCGCGGGGCGGAGCGCGACCCCACCCGACGCAGCCACACGCTCTGGTACGACCAGCGCCTCGACCTCGACCTGATGAACGCCACCGCCGCGGGCCTCCTCGGCCTGCACGACTGGGCCGCCTATTGCCGGCACCGCGACTACGCGACCACCATCCGCGAGCTGCAGGAGTTCTCGTGGAGGCGCGAGGCCGACGGCGTGCTCGTCGCCTCCGTGCAGGCCGACGCGTTCTGCCACAACCTCGTGCGCAACCTCGTGGGCGCCTGCGTCGCCGTCGGCGAGGGAGCGATGGAGGCGCATCGTGCGGTGGGCGTCCGGCGCGAGGCCCAGCGCAACGGCGAGTTCCGCGTCGTGCCCGCCCACGGGCTCACGATGGTCGAGGTCGGCTACCCGCCCGACGACGAGATGGCCGCCCGGGTGGCCCTGACGCAGGTGAAGCGGTCGCACGATCAGCTGGGGGAGTGACTTCCTCGCGCGAGGGAGGCGGCGGTTGACCGTCACGCCTGTCTCGGGTAACGTTGCCTCTTGGTGTCTGCGCAACTGCGCGCTTTCGCCCGAAGTTGAGCCCTCCACCTGACTCGTTCTCATCGCCTCTGCGGTGACAACGGCAACGGAGCGGGATTCACGAACCTCTCACCTCGACCAGAAAGCAGCACTACTGTGACGCGCACTTTCTCCCCCAAGCCGGCTGACGTTCAGCCGAACTGGCTGATCATCGACGCCAACGACGTCGTGCTCGGCCGCCTCGCGAGCCACGTGGCGGCCCTGCTGCGCGGCAAGCACAAGCCGACCTTCGCCCCCCACATGGACATGGGCGACTTCGTCATCGTCATCAACGCCGACAAGGTGGCCCTCACCGGCTCCAAGCTGGCCGAGAAGCTCTACTACCGTCACTCGGGCTACCCGGGCGGCATCACGGCCACCACGTACTCCGAGATGGTCGAGAAGCACCCCACCCGTGCGGTCGAGAAGGCCATCCGTGGCATGCTGCCGAAGAACTCGCTGGGCCGTGCCCAGATCAAGAAGCTGAAGGTGTACGCGGGTGCCGAGCACCCCCACGCTGCTCAGCAGCCCACGGTTTACACCCTCGACCAGGTCGCCCAGTAGCGTCCGCCTTCAGACTTAAGGACCCCCACACAGTGGCTCAGATCGCAGATTCCATCGACCAGGCTCCCGAGAGCTTCACCACCGAGAGCTCGGCCCCCGAGGCCGCCGCGACGCCCCGCCCCGTGCTGAGCGTCGGCGGTTCCGCCGTCGGTCGTCGCAAAGAGGCCATCGCCCGCGCGCGCCTCACGCCCGGCTCCGGCACGATCGTCGTCAACGGTCGCACCCTCGAGGACTACTTCCCCAACAAGCTGCACCAGCAGCTGATCAACGACCCGTTCAAGGTCCTCGACCTGCTCGGCTCGTACGACGTGGCCGTCAAGGTCACCGGTGGTGGCCCCTCGGGTCAGGCCGGTGCCCTCCGTCTCGCCATCGCCCGTGCGCTGAACGAGATCGACCGTGAGAACAACCGCGCCACGCTCAAGAAGGCCGGCTTCCTCACCCGTGACGCCCGCGTCATCGAGCGCAAGAAGGCCGGTCTCAAGAAGGCCCGCAAGGCCTCGCAGTTCTCGAAGCGCTAACCAGCACCACACAAGGCAGGTCTCGCGATGTCGCGTTTGTTCGGTACGGACGGTGTCAGAGGCCTCGCCAACCGTGAGTTGACCGCCGCGCTCGCCCTGGGCCTCGCCCAGGCGAGCGCGGTGGTGCTCACGAAGGGGCATCACGCCGATGCCCGCCGCGCCGAGGGACGGCGACCCGTCGCCGTCGTCGCGCGCGACCCCCGCATCTCCGGTGAGTTCCTCACCGCCGCCGTCTGCGCCGGGCTCGCCAGTTCGGGCGTCGACGTGCTCGACGCCGGGGTCATCCCGACCCCCGCCGCGGCCTTCCTGGTCGACGACATCGGCGCCGACTTCGGCGTGATGATCAGTGCCTCGCACAACCCGGCGCCCGACAACGGCATCAAGTTCTTCGCCTTCGGCGGCACGAAGCTGCCCGACGAGGTCGAGGACCGCATCGAGGCCGCCATGGCCGATCCTCAGCTGATGCCCATCGGTGGCGACGTCGGCCGCATCCGCCGCTTCGCCGACGCCGAAGACCGGTACGTGCTGCACCTGCTCGGTGCCCTGCCGAACCGGCTCGACGGCATCCACGTCGTCCTCGACTGTGCCCACGGGGCCGCCTCGGCCGTCTCGCCCGAGGTCTTCACCGACGCCGGCGCGACCGTCACCCTGATCGGTGCCGACCCCGACGGCGTGAACATCAACGACGGCGTGGGGTCCACCCACCTCGACAACCTCGCGAAGGCCGTCCTCGAGCACGGTGCCGACGTCGGCATCGCGCACGACGGCGACGCCGACCGTTGCCTGGCCGTCGACGCCACGGGTGCGGTGGTCGACGGTGACCAGATCATGGCCATCATCGCCCTGGCCCAGAAAGAGCGCGGCGCGCTCGTCGGCGACACCCTCGTCGCGACCGTCATGAGCAACCTCGGCCTCATCCGCGCCATGGCCGACCACGGCATCACGGTCCGTCAGACCAAGGTCGGCGACCGCTACGTGCTCGAGGACATGAACGAGCACGGCTTCACCCTCGGCGGCGAGCAGTCCGGCCACATCGTCTTCGCCGACTACGCCACCACCGGCGACGGCATCCTCACCGGCCTCTCGCTCGTGGCCCGCATGGCCGCGACCGGCAAGAGCCTGGCCGAACTCGCCTCGGTCATGACGGTCTTCCCGCAGATCATGATCAACGTGCGCGACGTCGACCGTTCGCGAGCCGCGTCCGACGAGGGCGTGGCCGAGGCCGTGCGCCGGTTCGAGGCCGAGCTCGGCGACACCGGCCGCGTGCTGCTCCGTCCCTCGGGCACCGAGCCCGTCGTGCGCGTGATGGTCGAGGCCGCCGACCAGGCGACCGCCGACCGCGTCGCCCACGCGTTGGCCGACGTCGTCCGCGAGCGACTCGCCCTCTGAGCCGCGCGGCGCACGGGGTGCGTCGTCGCGGTGACGCCACCCGCGCCTCCTGACCGGACCCCGCCCCTGATCGGGGCGCGGCGTCGTCGCCTCGGGTCAGATCTTGCGCAGCAAGACCGAGCTGACCTTGTGGTCGGCGGCCTTCCGCAGGACGAGCGTCGCCCGTGACCGGGTCGGCAGCACGTTCTCGATCAGGTTCGGCTCGTTGACCGACTTCCAGACGCCCGAGGCGAACGACCTGGCCTCGGGTTCGCTCATGTCGGCGAAGCGGTGGAAGAACGAGCGCTCCTGGGTGAAGGCGCTCTTCTGCAGAGCGAGGAACCGGTCGACGAACCAGTTCTCGATGTCGCCGGTGCGGGCGTCGACGTACACCGTGAAGTCGAACAGGTCGCTGAGGGCGAGCCGACCGGCGACGGCGGGCTGCAGCACGTTCAGCCCCTCGACGATCAGGATGTCGGGCCGGCGCACGACGACCTCGGCGCTCGGCATGATGTCGTAGCTGGTGTGCGAGTAGAACGGGGCCCGCACCTCTTCGGCACCGCTCTTGACCTGCGAGACGAACCGCAGCAGGTGGCGGCGGTCGTACGACTCGGGGAAACCTTTGCGGCTCATGATGCCGCGGCGTTCGAGCTCGGCGTTCGGGTAGAGGAACCCGTCGGTGGTCACCAGCTCGACGCGCGGGGTGTCGTCCCAGCGGCTCAGCAGTTCACGCAGGAGGCGCGCCACGGTCGACTTGCCGACGGCCACCGACCCGGCGACGCCGATCACGAAGGGCGTGCGCTGGGCGCGTTCGCCGAGGAAGTCGCTCGTCGCCCGATGCAGGTTGCGGGCGCCGGCAGCGTAGAGGTTGAGGAGGCGGCTGAGCGGGACGTAGACGTCCTGCACCTCGCGCATGTCGAGACGGTCGCCGAGGCCGCGCAGCTGCACGATCTCGGTCTCGGTCAGCGGCAGGCGCGTCGTCGGGGCCAGGTCGGCCCAGGCGTCGCGTCCGATCTCGACGAAGGGGCTCGCGTGCACGGCGGAGGGCGTGGTCGTCGGGTTGGCTTCGGCCATGCGCACGAGGCTACCGGTCCGGGGTCGGCGCGAGTCGGCACGGCCCGCCGGGCTCTCGGACGGGAACCTCTAGGATCGACCGCATGTGTGGAATCGTGGGATACGTCGGAGCGGGTGACAAGAGCGTCGAGGTACTGCTGGGCGGCCTGAAGCGACTCGAGTACCGCGGGTACGACTCGGCGGGAGTCGCCGTGATCGACGCCGCGGGTGACCTCGGGACCCGCAAGAAAGCCGGCAAGCTGCAGATGCTCGTCGACGACCTCGAGGCGACGCCGCTGACCGACGGCACGACCGGCATCGGTCACACCCGGTGGGCGACCCACGGTGGCCCGACGGACGAGAACGCGCATCCCCACCTGTCGGACGACGGCAAGCTCGCCCTCATCCACAACGGCATCATCGAGAACTTCTCCGAGCTCAAGGCCGAGCTGCTCGCCGAGGGCGTCGAGTTCCTCAGCGAGACCGATTCCGAGGTCGCCGCGCACCTGGTCGCCCGCGCCTACCGCGCCTCCGGCGACCTGACCGAGGCCTTGCGCACGGTCGTCAACACCCTCGACGGCGCCTTCACGCTGCTCGTCGTGCACGCCGACCAGCCCGGCGTCGTCGTCGGCGCCCGCCGCAACTCGCCCCTGGTCATCGGCCTGGGTGACGGCGAGAACTTCCTCGGCAGCGACGTCGCAGCCTTCGTCGCGCACACCCGTCGTGCCATGTCGATCGGGCAGGACCAGTTGGTGACGATCCGTCCCGATTCGGTCGAGGTCGTCGACTTCACCGGCGCGCCCGTCGAGACGACCGAGTTCGAGGTCGACTGGGACGCCTCGGCCGCCGAGAAGGGCGGCTGGTCCAGCTTCATGGCTAAAGAGATCAGCGAGGAGCCCGAGGCCGTCGCCAAGACGCTGCTCGGCCGCATCACCGTCGACGGCGCCGTGACCCTGCCCGAGCTCGACGGCGTGCGGGAGCGCCTCCTGACGGTCGACCGCGTCATCGTCATCGCCTGCGGCACCGCCGCCTACGCCGGCATCCTCGGCAAGTACGCCGTCGAGCAGTGGGCCCGCGTCCCCGTCGAGGTCGAGTTGGCGCACGAGTTCCGCTACCGCGACCCGGTGCTCGACGAGAAGACCCTCGTGGTGTCGATCAGCCAGTCGGGCGAGACGATGGACACCCTGATGGCCGTCAAGTACGCCCGCGAGCAGGGTGCCCAGGTGCTCTCGATCTGCAACACCCAGGGCTCGACGATCCCGCGCGAGTCCGACGCCGTGCTCTACACGCACGCCGGCCCCGAGGTCGCCGTCGCGTCGACCAAGGCGTTCGTCGCCCAGGGCACCGCGCTCTTCCTGCTGGGCCTGCACCTGGCGACCCTGCGGGGCACGCTCAGCACCGAGGCCATCGCCGAGCAGGTCGCCGACCTGCACGAGATCCCCGGCAAGATCGAGCAGGTGCTCGAGTCGTCCGAGCGCATCAAGACCCTCGCCGGCTGGATGGCCGACACCCGGTCCGTCCTCTTCCTCGGTCGCCACGTGGGCTACCCGATCGCCCTCGAAGGGGCGCTCAAGCTGAAAGAGCTGGCCTACATCCACGCCGAGGGCTTCGCCGCCGGCGAGCTCAAGCACGGCCCGATCGCGCTGATCGAGCCCGGCCAGATCGTCTTCGTCATCGTCCCCAGCCCGCGCGACCCGCGATCGCTGCACCCCAAGGTCGTCTCGAACATCCAAGAGATCCGTGCGCGCGGCGCCCGGGTCATCGCGATCGCCGAAGAGGGCGACGCCGCGGTGCTGCCCTTCGCCGACGAGGTGCTGCACATCCCGCTGGCGGCCCCGCTCTTCGAGCCCCTGCTGTCGGTCGTGCCGCTGCACATCTTCGGCATGGAGCTCGCCGCCGCCAAGGGCCTCGACGTCGACCAGCCGCGCAACCTGGCCAAGTCGGTCACCGTCGAGTAACGGGTCGTGCAGCCGGGGCAGGGCATCAGGCGGGTGAGGACGTGATCGTGGGCATCGGCGTCGACGTCGTCGACCTCGAACGCTTCGGCCGCTCGATCGAGCGCACCCCGGCACTCGCGACGCGACTGTTCCGGGCCGACGAACTCGTCCTGCGTGACGGCAGCCCGCGCGGGCGCCAGTCGCTGGCGGCCCGTTTCGCCGCCAAGGAGGCGCTGATCAAGTCCCTGGGCGGCTCCACCGGGGTGCGCTGGCACGACGTCGTGGTCGTCTCCGACGACCAGGGAGCCCCTTCGCTCGTGCTCAGCGGGGGAGCACGGTCGCTGGCGGACTCGCGGGGCGTCGCGCGCCTCCACCTGTCGCTCAGCCACGATGGCGGGGTGGCGGTCGCCTACGTGGTCGCCGAAGGCGACGGCCGCGGCGCTGCCGACCACGACGACGCACACCACGAAGGGGCAGACCGATGACCCACGACGTCACCATCACCGTCGACACGGCCGCGCTGCGACACAACGTCGAGGTGCTGCGGGCGGCCGTCGCACCGGCGGCCGTCATGGCCGTCGTCAAGGCCAATGCCTACGGCCACGGTGCCGTCGAGTGCGCCCGGGCCTTCGTCGAGGCCGGCGTCGACTGGCTCGGCGTGGCCGACCTGACCGAGGCCGTGGCCCTGCGACGAGCGGGTGTCGAGGCGCCCGTGCTCGCCTGGCTGCACGCTCCCGACGAGGACTTCGTCGAGGCCGCCGCGCTCGGCATCACCCCGGCGGTGTCGAGCGTCGACCAGCTCGAGGCGGCCGTGGCGGCCGGCGTCCGCGCGGTCCACCTGGCGATCGACACGGGCCTGAGCCGCAACGGGGCCGTCGAGTCCGAGTGGCCCGAGCTGTTCGAGCGTGCGGCCGGCCACGCCGCCGTCGTGCCGGTCGAGGGCCTCATGACCCACGTGTCGAACGCCTCGTCCGAGGAGGACGGCCTGCAGACGGCCCGCTTCGCCCGCGCCTCCCAGATGCTCGACGAGCGGGGCGTGCGGCCACCCCTGCTGCACGTCGCCGCCTCGGCGGCGGCGCTCGACTACGTCGGCTCGAGGGCCACGATGGTGCGCTTCGGTCTCGCGAGCTACGGGCTCAGCCCCTACCCCGACCGCACGTCCGCCGAGCTCGGCCTGCGTCCGGCCATGACCGTCACGGCACCGGTGACCACCGTCAAGCGCATCCCGGCGGGCGAGGGCGTCTCCTACGGCTACCTCTTCCGCCCCGAGCGCGACACGTCCATCGCGATCGTGCCCGCCGGGTACGCGGACGGCATCGACCGGGCCGCGAGCGAGCGCGCGTCCGTGACGATCGGCCGGCGCACCTACCGGGTCCGCGGGCGCATCGCGATGAACGCCCTCGTGATCGACGTGGGCGACGACCCCGTCGAGATCGGCGACGAGGTCGTGCTGTTCGGCGACCCGGCGCTGGGTCGGCAGTCCGCCGCCGACTGGGCCGACGCCATGGGCGGCATCACCTACGAGGTCGTCGCGTGCCTGGCCGCCGGCCTCACCCGGAGGTACACCGCATGAGCGCCGCGACGTCCCTGCGCCGGGCCACGGTCGACCTGGCCGCGTACCGGGCGAACCTCGAGTCGTTGATCGCCCGTCTCGACCCGGTCGAGATCCTGGCCATCGTCAAGGCCGACGCCTACTCCCACGGGGCCGACGTGCTCGTGCCCGAGGCCGTGGCAGCGGGCATCCGCTGGTTCGGCACGGTCGAGCTCGCGCCGGCCCTGAGGATGCGACGTCTGGGCATCGGAGGCGACGCCTCGTTCTTCGCCTGGCAACTCAGCCCGTCCGACGACCTCGAGGCCGCCGTCGACCTGCACGTCGACCTGGGGGTGTCGACCCTCGACCAGCTCGAGTCCGTCGCTGCCGTCGCGCGGGCACGCGGTGGTGTCGCCCTCCTCCACCTGACGATCGACACCGGGCTGCACCGCGAGGGCTGCCTGCCCTCGGACTGGCCGGCCTTCGTCGCCCGTGCCGTCGAGTTGCGCGACGAGGGCGTGGTCCGCCTGCGCGGCATCTTCTCGCACGTCAGCGAGACGAGCGAGGCCGACGACCAGGCCGCGGCCCGGGTGTTCGAGAAGGCCGTGGCCGACGCCGAGGCGTTCGGTGCCACCGTCGAGAAGCGGCACATGTCGTCGAGCTCGGCCGCGCTCGAGCACCCCGAGCGGCGCTTCGACATGGTGCGCATGGGGTCGAACGGCCTGGGCATCCCCGTGACCGAGGGCGTGACCGCCGCGGACCGCGGGCTGCGTCCGGTGCTCACGCTGAGCGCGTCCGTCGTCAAGGTCAAGCGCGTCGCCGCGGGCACCGGGGTCTCGTACGACTACACCTTCCGTGCTCCGTCCGACACGACGCTCGCGCTCGTGCCCCTGGGCTACGCCGACGGCGTCAGCCGCCGGGCGCAGGGGGCGGTGCACGTCGTCGTGAACGGTGCGCCGCGGCCGATCGTCGGCCGGGTCGCGATGGACCAGTTCCTCGTCGACATGGGCGACGACCCGGTCGCGGTCGGCGACGAGGTCGTGCTGTTCGGCCCGGGCGACCGGGGCGAGATGACCATCGGCGAGTGGGCCGACGCCACCGGCACGATTCCCGAAGAGGTCGCCTGCCGCGTCGGCGCCCGGGTGCCGCGCGTCTACGTCGGCGGCCGCCCGTGACCACCCCGGGCCGTCCCGTCGAGCTCGCCGTCGCCGACGCCGACGCCATGGAGGCGCTGGGACGTCGGGTGTCCGGCCTGCTGCGAGCGGGTGACCTGCTGGTCCTCACCGGACCGCTCGGTGCCGGCAAGACGACCTTCACGCGCGGCCTGGGCGAGGGGCTCGAGGTCCGCGGCCAGGTGGCGAGCCCGACGTTCGTCCTGGCGCGCACGCACCCGACCGCGTCGGGCACTCCCTTGGTGCACGTCGACGCCTACCGGCTGTCGGGCGAGGCCGAGCTCGACGACCTGGACCTCGACTTCGAGAACTCGATCGTCGTCGTCGAGTGGGGTGCGGGGCTGCTCGACGGGGTGTCCGACTCGTGGCTCGACGTCGTGATCGAGCGACCGACGGGTGCCCGGGATGTCACCCCCTCGAGCGATCCCGTCGACGAGCCCGACGAGCCCGACGAACCCCGCCGGGTGACGATCACCCCGCACGGGCCGCGCTGGGTGGGTGTGGAGCTGCCCGTCCGCTGACTCGGCCGCCGGCCGAGGGCGGCCGGCCGCATCCCCCCACCGGGCGGTCAGCGGGTGAGAGCGGGTGATCCCACGCGTGCGGCCGCCGGGGCGCCCCCGTCGGGGGGTCATGGCCCCCGTTCGCTGCGGGTATGCTCGCCAGGTTCAACCACTTAACCCGGGAGTGTCAGTTGGATCCTCAGCACTACTGGCGCGCGCTCGTGAAGAGCTGGCCCGTCATCCTCGTCCTCGCCCTGCTCGGCGGTGCGGCCGGTTACGGCTACGCCCAGACACGACCCGACAGCTTCCGCTCGACCAGCAGCGTCTTCGTCTCCGCCGCCGAGGGCTCCGACCCGAACGAGCTGCTCCAGGGCTCGTCGTACACGCAGAACCTCGTGCAGAGCTACACCCGCCTGGCCACGTCGACGGTCGTCCTCGAACCGGTCATCTCCGACCTGGGGCTCGACCTCACCCCGGTCCAGCTGGCCCGGCAGGTCACGGCCGAGAACCCGCTGAACACCGTCATCATCGACGTCACCGTGGTCGACTCCGACCGTCAGCGGGCGGCCGACATCGCCAACGCCGTGACCCGGTCGCTCAGCGACGAGGCCCGATCGCTCTCGCCCGAGAGCGCGGCCGGCCTGTCGACGCTGAGCGTGGCACCCATCGCCGAGGCCACGCCGCCGAACTCGCCCGCGGGCCCCAACCGTCGCCTCATCGCACTCACCGGGCTCGCCATCGGTGCGGCCCTGGGCATCGTCTTCGCCCTGGTCCGCTCCGTGGTCGACACGCGCCTCCGCTCGACGGCCGACGTCGACGAGCTGCGCGTCGCCCCCGTGCTCGGCAGCGTCGCGCGCCGTCGCCGCGGCAGCATGGCGTTCGCCGACGAGCCCCAGGGCGCGGCGGCCGACGACTTCCGTCGCATCCGTGCGCAGCTCCAGTTCTCGGACGTGGACGCGGTCGCCCGGACGATCGCCGTCTCGTCGGTCAGCACCGACGACCGTGAGAGCCGCGGTGCCGTCGTCCTCGACCTGGCGCTGGCCTACGCCGAACGCGGCCAGTCCGTCCTCGTGATCGACGCCGACCTCCGGGGCGGCGGACTCGCCGACCTCGCGGCCGTGTCGGACGAGACGGGCCTGACCGACGTCGTCGTGGGGCGTCTCGAGTTCGCCGACGCCGTCACGCCCTGGCGCGACCGGGTCGACGTCATCCCCACCGGCGAGGTGCCCCCGAACCCCAGCCCGCTGCTCAGCTCGAAGTCGATGGCCCTGTTCGTCGAGTCCGCGCGCGAGCGCTACGACGTGGTCATCGTCGACACCCCCGGTGTGCTCAGCTCGTCCGACGCCCTCGAGCTCGGCCGCTTGAGCGACGGCGTCGTGCTCGTCGCCACGGTGGGCCACTCGTCCCGCGGCCAGTTGGTCCAGGCCGCCCGGGCGTTGACCGGCGTCCAGGTGCCCGTGCTCGGCATCGTCCTCGACGGCGTCTCCGAGAGCGCACAGCGTGCCGGTGGCGGCCCGTCGGCGCCGAAGGCTCCGATCTCCTCCCGCCCGGCCGGCGGTCGGGGCGTCGACGCGCCGTGACCGTCGCTCGGCCGTCCCGGGGGGCCGCACCGCGCCTCCCGGCCGTCCGGTTGTACGAGTCGCTGCGCACGGCGCATCTCGAACGGGCCCACGAACTCGCCCCGGCCAGCATCGTCTACCGGGTGACGCGGTACGACTTCGACGCCTCGCTCGCCGAGGGCCTCGACCTCGTGCCGGCCGGCCCGGTGCGCGCCGCCTGGCTGATCGCGCGGTCCGAGGTCGAGACCCTCGAGGTCAACGAGCCGCTGATGACGTCGAGCCTGCCCGCGACCGCGCTCGTGCTGGCGGCCCTGGCGGTGCGACGTCGGATCACCGGCCGCCCGACCACCGTGGTGAGCTACCTGATCGGCAACGCCGACCCGTTCACGTCGGCGACCGCTCCCCGGCTGCGGACGCGACTGCGCCGACGCGGTGAACGCGTGCTGGCCCGGGCGGTCTGGCGCCGACTCGACCGGGTGGTCTTCGGGACGGAGGCGGCGCGCGAGACGTACACGCGCCTCCTCGGTTCTCCGTCGCCCCGGGCCTCCGTGGCCTCGGTGCCCGCGCTGCCGACGCGTCACCAGGACGCCCGCGGCGGCGGGGTCCGTCCGCCCTCGGTCGCGTTCGTCGGTTCGTTCGTCGAGCGCAAGGGACTGCGTGTGCTGGCGGCGGCCTGGCCGCTCGTCGTCGCCGCCCGCCCGCAGGCGACGCTCACGCTGCTCGGCAAGGGCGCCCTCGAGCAGGAGGCGCGGGCCCTGTCGGCCACGGAGCCCTCGGTCGTCGTCGAGGTCGACCCGTCGCGCCCGCGCATCCACTCCGTGCTCGACGAGGCGCGCGTGCTCGTGCTCTGGTCGCAGCCGAGCCCGACCTGGCGCGAGCAGGTGGGACTGCCGATCGTCGAGGGGCTGTCGCACGGTTGCACCGTCGTGACGACGACCGAGACCGGCCTGGCCGACTGGCTCGACGCCCACGGCCACGTGGTCGCGTCCGACCCGCGTTCCCCTCAGGTGCTGGCCGACGCGATCGTCGCGGCGCTCGACGCGGGCCGCGCCGCCGACGACGTGCTGGCGGACCTGCCCGACCGCGACGGACGCCTCGCCGCGGACGACCGACTGTTCGGGCGCGCCTCGTGAGCCGGTCGGCGACGGGCTCGGCCGGTCGTCCTCGGCGGGGCGGCGCGATGGCCGCCGTGGGCTCGACCGCGGCGATCAAGGTGATCGTGATGGGGCTGTCGGGCGTGCTCGGCATCATCACGAGCCGCATGATCATCCAGAACTTCGGCACCGACGCCTACGCCCAGTACGGGCTGCTCTCGACGTTCCCCACCCTGCTGCCCTTCGCCGACCTCGGCATCGCGGCGATCGTGATCAACGCCGTGGCCGGGTCGTCGTCGGTCCGCACCGACGACTTCGTCAAGCGCTCGATCGTCACGGCCTTCCGCGTGCTGCTGGTGTCGGGCGGCATCATGGTCGCGGTCGCACTGATCATCACGCTCGCCGGCTGGTGGCCCGTCTTGCTCGGTGAGGGGCTGCTGCCCGACGGCGGCTCGCTCGCGGCCGGTCTCTGTCTGGCGGTGTTCGGCCTGGTGATCCCGCTGACGGTCGGCCAGCGCATCCTCGTGGGGCTGAAGAAGACCAGCACGCAGGTGGCCAGCCAGGCCGTCGTGGCGCCGTTCATGCTGCTCGCGATCGGCTCGGCCGTCATGTTCAGCGCGCCGATCGGCAGCTACCTCGCGGTCGTCTCGTACGTGGCCAACAGCCTCGTCTCGGTGATCTGCCTGATCGTGGCGGCCCGCGCGCTGTCCCCGCAGATCGGACAGGCCGTCAAGCTCGTGCCACGCGTCCGCAGCTACCGTGGCGTACCCGCCCTGGGCCTCGCCTGGCCGATGCTCGTGCAGATGATCGCGCTGCCGGTCGCGATGCAGACGGGCCGCCTGCTGCTCAGCCACCTCGCCGGTCCGGACGAGCTCGCGCAGTACAACCTCGCCTCGCAGCTGTTCGGCATCGTCCTGCAGACCGTCGCCGCGGCAGGCATCGCGCTCTGGCCGGTCTACGCGGCGGCCCGGTCGGCCGGGCGGGTGGAGTCCCCGACCGTGCCGACCCTGTGGTTCCTGCTCGGGGGACTCGTGCTCGGCACCGCGCTCGCCGTGCTGAGCCCGTTCCTGGCGCGGTTCGTCTCGGGCGGGGCGATCACGCTCGACGGCTGGATGCTCGTCGGCTTCGTCGTGTTCGTCGGCCTGCAGGCGGCGAAGTACCCGGTCGGCATGTACATGACCGACAAGACCGGACTGGTCTTCCAGGTGCTCCCGATCGTGCTGATGGTCCCGCTCAACCTCGGGCTGTCGTGGTGGTTCATCGGGCTGGTCGGTGCGGCAGGGCCGGTGCTGGGCTCGGCGATCTCGGTGGCGCTCTGCCAGCTCGTGCCGAACCTCTGGTACGTGTCGCGCGACCTGGGGCGGCGTCGGGCCGAGGCCGCGGCTGGCGGCGCTGGTGGCTCGGGCGACGATTCCGGCGTCGACGACGACGCCACGGTGGGCACGGCGGGCCTCGACGTCGACGAGCAGCGTGGTGACGAGACCGCGACCGACCAGGCCATCGCCGAACGAGCGGTGGCCGAGCGGGCCGCCGAGGAGCATGCGCGCGACGGCCGTACCGGTGACGACGAGAAGGAGGCGCGGTGATCGAGGTCCTCTTCGCCCACGAACGCGACGTGGCCGGCTGGGCCGCCGACCACGCGGCGGGACGCCGGCCCGGCCTCTGGCCCTACGGCCTCGAGGCGCTGCGCGACTCGGCCCCGGAGGCGCGCCTCGCGTCGGTCACCGAACCCGGCCGCCTGCAGGTGCTGCGCGACCGGGTGGTGCCGCGCCGCGCCTCCTCGTCCGGGGTCCCGTCGAGCGACGTCGGGGTGACCTGGGACGAGAACGTCGCGCGGCGGATGCTGCTGACGCGGCCCCACGACCGGATGTTCACCGGGGTGATCTGGGTGACCGACCGGGTCGAGCGCGGGCAGGACGTCGGGCGCATGCGCGACGTGCTGCGACGGATGAGCGGGCTCTGGGTGATCAGCCGGGGGCAGGTCGAACCGTTGCGGCGGTTCGTCGGCGAGGACGGTCCGCCGGTCGGGTTCTTCACCTTCGGGGTCGACGAGGAGTTCTTCGCGGCGCGACCGTGGCCCTCGCGACCGATGGTGCTGAGCATCGGGGGCGACCGCGACCGGGACCCCGCGACGCTGTTCGCCACGCTGGCGCGCGTGCACGCCGCGCGGCCGGACGTCGAGCTGGTCGTGCAGACGACGAGCGACGCGGCACCGCCCGAGGGCGTCACCGTGGTGCCGCACGTCTCGCACCGCGAGCTGGCCGAGCTGTACGCACGGGCCTCGGTCGTGGCCGTCGCGACGCGGGACAACCTGCACGCGTCGGGCATGACGGTCAGCCTCGAGGCGATGGCGACGGGGCGGCCCGTCGTGATGACGAACACCCCGGGCATCGAGGACTACGTGGTGCACGAACGCACGGGGTTGCTGGCGCCGGTGGGGGACCCGTCGGCGCTCGCGGCGCACGTGCTGCGGCTGCTCGGCGACGAGGCCGAGGCCCGGGCGTTCGGCGCGGCCGGGCGGGCCCTCGTCGAGGAGCGGTTGACGACGCGGCACCTGGCGGCGTCGCTGGCGGAGTTCGTCGCGGGCTGAGGGCTTCGGGTCCGGCTCTGCTCGGCGGCGTGCCCGGGCTCCGCTAGTCGGTCGTCGTCGCCACGGGCCGTGTGCCGTCGGGGCCGGCCGCACGGACGACGAGCGCCAGCTGGACCCGGTTGCCGACGGCGAGCTTGTCGTAGGCGTGGCCGACGTGGGTCTTGACGGTGGCGACGCTGACGAAGAGATCGGCGGCGATCTCGGCGTTCGACGCCCCCTCGGCCACCGCGACGGCCACCTCTCTCTCGCGGTCGGTCAGGAGGGCCAGTCGGGCCCGGGCATCGGCGGCCGAGCCGGACTCGTCCGGGCCGGCGGCCCGGGTGGCGGCGGCGATCACGCGGTCGAGCACGGTCGGCGACAGGATCGAGCGTCCCCGGGCGACGGCGAGTACGGCGTCGACGAGCTCACCCGGCGGGGTGTCCTTCACGAGGAATCCGCGTGCCCCGCGGTGCAGGGCCCCCAGCACGAGGTCGTCGGCCTCGAAGGTCGTCAGCACGATCACCCGCAGGTCGGGTCGTCGGGCCAGCTCGCGCTCGGTCGCCTCGAGCCCGTCGCAGCGGGGCATGCGGATGTCCATCAACACGACGTCCGGTGCCGTGCGGGCGATGACGTCGGCGGCGTCGAGTCCGTCCACGGCCTCGCCCACGAGTTCGACGTCGACGTGCCCGCCCAGGATGAGGCGGAGTCCCGACCGCACCAGGGCGTCGTCGTCGACGACCACGACCCGGACCGGACGCTGGCCGGTCATCGCGTCCACGGCAGGTCGGCCTCGACGACGAAGCCGTCCCCGTCGGGGCCCGCCCTGAAGTGGCCGTCCACCAGGCGCACGCGCTCGGCCAGCCCGGCCAGGCCGTGGCCCGTGCGGTTCTCGGTCGTGACGTCGGGTGCGGGGTTCGTGACGCGGATGCGGACGACGTCCGTCGTGGCGACCGCGACCGACACCCGGATCGGCTGTCCGGGAGCGTGCCGCCGGGCGTTCGTCAGGGCCTCCTGGACGATGCGGTAGGCGTGTCGACCGACGGTGGTCGGCACCTCGGCCAGACGCTCGGCGTCGTCGATCGAGGACGTGACCGACGACCCCGCCTCACGCGCCTCGTCGACGAGGGCGTCGAGCTCGAGCAGCGTGGGTTGAGGAGGCGCGGTGACGGTGACCTCGGAGGCCCCGCCCGCCTCCGGGTCGCGCAGCACCCCCAGCACGTCCCGCAGGTCGGAGAGCGCCGAGTGGGCCTCGGCCCGGACGACGGCCGCGGCGGCGACGGTCTCGTCGGGGTCGAGGTCGCGGCCCCGGTACTCGAGCGCCCCGGCGTGCAGGGCGACGAGGGAGAGCCGGTGCCCGAGGACGTCGTGCATCTCGCGGGCCAGGTGGGCCCGTTCTCCGTCGCGGGCCCGCTCCTCGCGCAGCGCCTGGTCGCGCTCGACGAGGCGGGCCCGCTCGCGCAACGAGGAGACGAGGGCGCGTCGCGACCCGATCACCACGCCGACCAGCGCGAGGAGCGCGTAGGCGAGGACGATGGCACCGAGGACGACGGCCGTCCACCCGACGGAGGTTCCGTCGTCGGTCGAGCGGAACACGACGAGTTCCGCGACCACCGTGGCCGCGACGAACACGGCTCCGGCGGCCACGATCTCGCCGGGGCGTCGGCGCGTGGCCAGCGACACGACGGCCAGGGCGGCGGCCCCGACCGCGAGGGTCGAGAACGAACCCAGACCGACGACGACGAGGGTGACGGCGAACGGTGCCCGGTGACGGAACGGGACGAGGACGAGGGCGGCCGACCCGGCGAGCACGTCACCGACGATGCTGGCCCCGACCCGGGCGTCGCTCCAGCCGCTCATGTCGGTCGACGGCCAGACCACGGCGAAGGCCACCAGCCCGGTCATCAGGGCGACGCCGAGGCGCCACGACCCCGCCCAGAGCCGACGGGCCCGGGACGGCCTCGGGTCACCCACCGCCCCGTCGCCGTCGTCGGTCGCGGGCGTCGCGGTCTCTGGCCGTACGGTGGCTGTGCTCATGGGTCGAGCATAGGAAGCGTCCGGCGGGCGGGGATCGACCGATGGTCGGAGATCGCGGGACGCGCCGCCTTGCGCGAGGAGCGGCGACTCCCGCTCGAAGTCAGCCCGCTCGGGGCCAGTCCGTCGTCAGGTAGGCCTCGACGGCACGGTTGCGGAACGCGTACGGCTTGCCCCGGCTGACCACGCCACGCACCGTGTCGAGCCGTTGCGAGGTGGGCCCGAGCTGGGTGCCCGAGGCCAGGCCCATCGCCTCGGCGATCGCGTTCAGGGTGCGTTCTGCGGGGGGCAGCGACGCCATCGCCCTCAAGAACTCGTGCTCGCGCGGGGGGAGGCGGTTCAGGATGCGCTCGACGTGGGCCGACGCCTCGCTCTCGGCTCCGCGCCAGCCGGCCACGACGTCCTCCTCGGAGACGACGGGTGCCGTCGCGACGTTCCACGCCCGCTGGCCGGCGAGCTGGAACAGGAAGGGCTCTCCGCAACTGAGGGCCGCGATCGCCTTCGCCGCCGCAGGGTCCATGCGGACGGTCTCGACGGCACCGTGGTCGCCGGCGGTCTCCCACCCCGCGATCACGAAGGGCTGGAGTGCCTCGAGGATGTCGCCCTCGTCGAGGGGGCCGAGTGTGACGGTGCGGAACCGTCGGGCGAAGGTCGCCCCTTTCCGAGCACCCGCCATGTCCTCGAAGTCGGGCAGGCCCGTGAGGTAGACGGCGACGGGCAGGTGGCGGGACACCGTGCCTCCGCCGGGCACGGTGACCTCGACCTCGTGCGACAGGGCGTCGCCGAGGGCGATGAGGAGCTGTGAGAGGGCGGCCTCGTCGCCGATGTTCTGCACCTCGTCGACGTGGATCATCACGACGGCGTCCTGCTCGATCGCCGCCTGACCCAGTTCGACGAGGAGTTCGAAGAGGGCCGTGAAGGGCTCGGGGCCGTCGGCGCCGCGGGTCGTCACCGAGAAGCCGGTCACGGCCACCTGCTCGACCCTGGCGAGCAGGTCGAGGACCCCCCTGCGGGTCGAGGTGCGGAGCCCGGCGCGGTCGGCCAGTCGCAGGACGGCGGAGGCGATGATCTTGAGGGGATCGGCCCCGGTGGGCATGCGCAGCTGCGGCGTGACCCAGTCGCCGGCCTCCGCGGCGTCGCGGGCGATGCGGCGGACGAGGCTCGACTTGCCGGTGCCCGGTTCGCCGAGGATCGTCCGTCCTGTCTCGTACAGGCCGGCGTGCCGACGGGGGCGCAGGATCTGGTGCCAGTCGCTCAACTGCTCGATTCGACCGGCCCACACGTCGGGCACGACATCGGAGCCTGCCTGGAACGGGTTCGTGAGGGGAGATCGCATGGCGATAAATTTATCAGACCTCGTGTCGAAGGTTGGTAAATTTATCACCGGCCTCCTGCGCAGAGGGAGCGCCACCGCAGGTGAGCGGATCAGCTCCGGGCAGTCGGAACGGGCTCGGGTCGCCTCGGCCCGTCGATCGCGCGCGTCTCGAGCCGCGCCTTGAGCCCGGCCACGGGGCGCTCCACGAGTACCCAGCTGACGACGCCGGCCACGATCGACAGGCCGACGGTCGTGAAGGGCACCTCCGGGGCGCCGCCGTCGCGGAGCCACCAGCTGATCGGGTAGTTCCAGAGGTAGACCGCGTAAGAGATCGTGCCGAGTGCGACCAGCGGCCCGAGCCCGCGGGGCACGACCACCCACTCCTTCAGCTTCCACACCACCAGGACGGTGCTCACGCCGATGGCGGCACCGCCCAGGAGGTACGTGACGAGATGGTCCTTCGCGTCCGGCACGAGCGACATCGCGACCAGCGCGATCGCGCCCACGAGAGCGGCCGGAGCGGCTCGTCGCCCACCGATCAGGGCGTCGAGGCGTGGCTCGCCGAGCTTCGCCGCGGCGCCGACGACCATCGATATCGTCCACGTCGTCGGGTAGTTGTAGATCGTCCCGATGTCGTCCCGGTGCCACGCCACCGTGGCGACCAGCAGCACGACGAGGACGACGGCGGTGACCGCGACGAGGAGGCGCAGCTTGCGGTAGCGGACGCCGACGAACACGATCAGCGGCCAGACCAGGTAGAACTGCTCCTCGTTGGCGAGGGTCCACAGGTGGCTGAAGTTCGGGCTGCCGTGGTTGAACAGCGGGATGTTCATCGTGTAGGTCAGGGCGACGCCGATCGTGCGGGGCACGAAGCGACGGGTGTCCGAGACGTCGAGCAGCCCCTCCATCACCACGAGACCGACGAGGACGAACAGAAGGGCCGGGATCAACCGGAAGAACCGGTTGCGGTAGAACCGCCCGTAGCGGATGCGACCGAACCGCCGCACGTCGTCGGCGAGCAGGCCGGTGATGAGGTAACCGCTGAGCGTGAAGAACACGACGACGCCGACGATGCCCGCCCCGCCGAACAGGTCGGGCCACGAGTGCCTCAGCAGCACGAGCAGGATGGCCGCGCCGCGGAGCAGGTCGAGTCCCTGGATGCGACGGTGCACCGGGACGGCGGGGAGGGGGGTGGCGGTCATGGCCGTGCTTTCGAGGAGGGGGTCTGTCGTCGTGCCGGCCAGGCGTACAGTCCGGCGACGAGTCGCGACCGGCGCGAGAGTCGCACCATCACCCACGGGGCGGCCAGGCCGGCGACCAGCAAGAGGACGATCATGAGGGTGCCCTGGTGCAGTCCGAGCGCACCGAGGACGTGCACGCCGAGGGTGACGACGATCCAGTGGGTCGTGTAGTACACGATCGAGTCGCGGCCCATGGCGCTCAACCCCCTGCCCACCGGGGTCGACGCGAGACGGCTGCCGAGGGGGACGGCCACGAGGACGAGTCCCACCACGCCGATCGCGGCGACGAGGTCGTAGCGGAGTCCCGGCAGCTGCGTCGACGCGACGGCCGTGCCGAGCGCCGCGACGGCCCCGAGCGCGACGACGACGCGACGCCGGGCGAGGGCTTCGAAGGCGTCCCGGTGGCGCGCCGCCGCGTCGCCCAGGAAGAAGAACGCCAGCAGGAAGGTCACCCGGGTCCAGCCGTCGCCGTCGTGGACGAGCACGCTCACGACGAGCAGCACGGGCACCGCAGCCGAGCGCACCGCCGCCGGGACGACGAGGGCGACGACGTAGAACGCCAACAGGTACGCGAGGTACCAGGTGTAGGTCGTGGGGGAGAGCACCAGCTCAACGAGCCGACCGGGGCCGTAGTTGCCGTCACCGGCCACCGAACTGCCCGCCCACAGGAACACCACGATCACGGTCGTCCACACCAGCCAGGGCCAGCCGATGTGCCTCAGCTTGCCGACCAGGTACGTCCTCGGCGGCTTCTCGAGCGAGCGGGCCAACAACAGGCCCGAGCAGAACATGAGCGTCGGGATGCGGAAGGGCGCCAGGGCGTCGTTCAGCACGACGGCCCACGCGGGCGCGGCCACGGAGTCCACCTTCATTGCGATCACGACGTGGTAGAAGACGACGAGCAGGACGGCGAGCCCCCTCGTCACGTCGACCCAGTGCAGTCGACCGGGCCTCGGCGGCGCCTGCGTGGTGCCCGCGGCCGCCGTCACGACGGGGCTCCCGGCGCCGCGGCACGGCGCCGCAGCTCGGCCGCCACGATGCGACGCCCCTCGAGCACGGCCCGCAGCCCCACGAGCAGCGTGCCCGGCGACCGCACGAACTGCCGCCGCCCGCCCTGCAGCAGCACCTCCCACGCGATGCGCGGGGTCAGGCGTCGCCACCGGCGCAGGTCGTCGTCCCCGAGGTGCTTCGCGGCGAACAGCAGACGGTTGCGGATGTTGTGGCGGTAGTACCCGGCCGACTTCGCCTGCCCCGACCGGTCCGCCCCGCCGGCGGTCTGCGTGCCGCCCTCGGCGTGGACGACGGTGACGTCGTCGAGCAGCCGCAGCGCGCCTCCTGAACCGACGACGCGGCGCGACAGGTCGACGTCCTCCCAGTACAGGAAGTAGTCGTCGTCGAAGCCGCCGCAACGCTGCCACAGCTCGTCGCTCAGCACGAGGCAGGCGCCGCTCAGCCACTCCTCGACGCGGGCGCCGGGCAGCCGTCGCCGTCGCGACCGGATGCGCCCGTCGTCCAGGTACAGGTCGCTGCCGGCCGACCAGACGCTGCCGTCGGGGCGCAACACGGTCGGCGCGCTCATCGTCAGCGATTCGGACGAGGAGGCGCGGTGCAGCGCGGCGAGGGCCCCCGCGTCGGCCACGGCGTCCGGGTTGAGCAGCACGTGGTGGCGCGCCCCGGCCTCGCGGGCCCGGGCGACGCCGAGGTTGACCCCGGTGCCGAAGCCCTCGTTGCCGGCGGGTGCCACGAGGTGCCAGCCCTCGGCCGCGGCCAGTTCGGTGACCCGGGCACGCTCCGCCGCACCGGACCAGTTGTCGACGACGACCACGACGAGGCCCTCGGTCACCCGCGAGACGGGCGCGAGGTTCTGCCGCAGCAGGTCGGTCGAGCCGTAGTTGACGACGACCACCGAGAGGCCGGCGAGCGACTCACCCACGGTTCGTCCCCCGTCCACCCGCAGGAGGCGCGGTGGGCGACCCGACGCCGGTCACCGACCTGACATGCTGGGGGCCGTGACGACCGACCCGACCGCCCCGCGCCTCCTGACGATCGCCGTGCTGACCTTCCGCCGGCCGCGTGATCTCGACGCGGTGCTGCCGCTGCTCGTCGAGCAGGCCCGCGGCGTGCGCGGACTCGGCGTCGAGGCGCGCGTGCTCGTGGTCGACAACGACGCGAGCGGGTCGGGGCGCGCGCGTGTCGAGGCGGTGGCGCTCGCCGCGGCCGGCCCGGGTGACGATGCCGAGCCCGTGACGGTGGACTACGTCGTGGAGGCGACCCCGGGCATCGCCTCGGCCCGCAACCGGGCGCTCTCCGAGAGCGGCGACGGCGACCTGCTGGTCTTCATCGACGACGACGAGCGGCCGTCCGAGCAGTGGCTGCACGCGCTGGTCGCCCTGCAGGCCGAGACCGGCGCCGCGGCGGTCGTCGGCCCCGTGCGCAGCGAGTACGAGGTCGAGCCCGAGCCGTTCATCGTCGAGGGACGCTTCTTCGTGCGCCGCCGACTCGCGACCGGCACGTCCGTCGACGTCGCCGCGACCAACAACCTGTTGCTCGACCTCGCCGAGGTGCGCCGCCAGGGGCTGACGTTCGACGTCGCGCTCGGTCAGCTCGGCGGCGAGGACACCCTCTTCACGCGGAGCCTGGTCGCGGGTGGCGGCGCGATCCTGTGGTGCGCCGAGGCGGTCGTCACGGACGTCGTCCCCGCTCACCGGGTCACGCGGCGCTGGGTCGTGCAACGCGCCTACAGCAGCGGCAACGGCTGGAGCCTCACCTCGGTGATGCTGTCCGCGCGAGGGGCCTCGCGACTCGGCACGCGCCTCCGGCTGTCGGCCAAGGGCGGCGTGCGGGTCGTCGGCGGGCTGGGCCGGTACGCGCTCGGCACGGTGTCCCGCCCTCTCGGGCGACGGTCGCTGGGGCAACGCGCTCGCGGCATCCGCACGATGGCCCGGGGCGCCGGCATGGTGGCGGGCGCGTGGGGCGCGGGGTACCGGGAGTACGGCCGCGTCGACGGCTGACCTCACGGGCGGACCCGACGTCCGTCGACGACGCCTCGACCGCGGACGGCCGCGATCGCACGACGGTACGCCGCGACGTGCGCCTCGCCGGCACGGTCCCAGTCGCGGGCCGACAGGTCGGGGCGGGCGTCGTCGTCGAGCTGCGAGGCCGCGTCGAGCGCGTGCTCGACGTCGTCGGGACCGAGGTCGTCGGCGTACTGCCGGACCCAGTCGGCACCGACCTCGTCGGCCAGACGGGCGTTGACCTCGTTGGCGGGCACGAGCACGGGCCGGCCGAGCGACAGGGCCGTCAGCACACCGCCCGAGTTGTGCATCTCGCGGTAGGGGAGCACGACGAGCTCGGCCCGGCGCACCACGTCGATGAGGGCTTCGTCGTCGAGGAACCGCAGGTCGAGGCTGACCCGGGGGTCGTCGGCCGCGAGCTGCTCGAGGCCGTGGGCCAGCTCGGGCGTCGAGGGCTTTCCGGCGGCGTGCAGTCGACGGTCGTCGCCACGCACGCCACGGAAGGCCCGGACGAGGCCGTCGACCCCTTTGTAGCGACGGATGAAGCCGAAGTACGACACCCGGCCGGCCTCGCGGGACGGCCACGGCCAGCGGGCGAACCAGTCGACGTAGTGGCCGTGGGGGATGAGCGCGCCCAGGGCGTCGGGGTGCTCGGGCGTCTCGTCGTTCAGCCGCACCCAGAGCGTGGTGCGTCGCTCGATCCAGCGCAGCAGGACGCGCTCGCGGCGGGAGATGCCGCTCGGCAGCTCGAGGTTGTGCTCGGTGCGGACGATCGGGGTGCGCGTCAGTCGCAGCTTCGTCACCAGGGCGACGGTCAACGCCTGACGCACGAGCGCCTTGAGCGGGCTCTGCCCCGAGACGAGGATCTCGGGCCAGTGCACGTGGAACACGTCGTAACGGCCGAGCAGCGCGCCCTTCCAGTCGAAGGTGCGCACCTCGACCCCGGGCACCGCGCCGACGGCGTCCCGGAGCATCACCAGGTAGGGGTTCGTCGTCGGTCGCGGTCGGGGGAACGACTGCTGGACGACGAGCCTGCTCGGGAGCCCCGGGACGACGTCGGTCACGGCTTGAAGACGCTCAGGTCGTCGAACGAGACCGTCTGCGGGGCGTTGGTGGTGCTGCCCGAGGCGTAGGCGCCGAGGGCGACCCAGCCGGGAGCCTGCAGCCCTGCGTACGTGTCGGTGGCCGACACGGTCCACGCCGTCGGCTCGGTGGCGCCGTCCGCCCAGACCTTGGCGCGGATCGTCGTCGTGCCCGAACCGCTGACCTCGAGGCGCACGTTGATCTTTGCCCCGGGGGCGACCTTCCCCGGCACGAGGGTTTCCGACACGAGGGCGGTGCCCGAGGTCGACCCCTTGAAGGCCGTGAGCGCGACCACGACCGAGCCGTCCGGTCGGTACCGCAGCGCCGCCCGGTACTCGGTGTTCGCGGCGACCTTGCGACCGGTGACGTACACGTAGGTGCCGCCGCCCGTCGCCGCCTTGTCGAGGCTGACGCTCGTCCGCAGATCGTTGTCGATCGAGCTGACACCGGTCAGGGCCATCGAGGTGTTCCAGCCGGCGGCGCCCAGGAACTGGGTGCCGACGCCGTTCGCGACCGAGTACTGCGAGGCCTGGCCCGTGCGCGTCCAGGCGCCGCCGACGTCGGCCGAGCCCCAACCGTTCGTCGCCGAGCGGCCGAAGCCGTCCTGCGCGACCGCCGTGACCACCGGAGGCGCGGTGACCGTCACCGTGGAGGTGCGGGTGCCCGTGGCCCCCTTGTCGTCGGTCACGACGAGGGTCACGGTGTACGTGCCGCCGGTGGCGAAGTCGTGCTTCGCCGTGCTGCCGGTCGCCGTGCCGCCGTCGCCGAAGTCCCAGGCGTAGGCGGAGACGGTGCCGTCCGGGTCGCTCGAGGCGCGTCCGTCGGCGGAGACCGAGAGCTTGTCGGTCGCCGTCGTGAACGATGCCGTGGGGGCCGCGTTGGGGATCGGCGCGACCGTCACGGTGCCCGAGGAGGTGCCGGTGGCTCCCTTGTCGTCGGTCACCGTCAAGGTCACGGTGAACGTGCCGGCAGCGGCATACGTGTGCGAGGCGGTCCTCCCGATGGCCGTGCCGCCGTCTCCGAAGGTCCAGGCGTAGCCGGCCACGGTCCCGTCGGGGTCGGTCGAGGCCGACGCGTCGGTCGACACCGCCAGACCCGTCGCGGTGCTCGTGAACGACGCCGTGGGGGCGACGTTCGCCGGCGGGGCCGGGGCGACGGTGACCGTGCCGGTGGAGGTGCCGGTGGCACCCTCGCCGTCGGTCACCGTGAGGGTCACGGTGTAGGTGCCGGCCGCGGCGTAGGTGTGGCCGGTGGTCGAGCCGGTGGCTGCGGCCGTGCCGTCACCGAAGTCCCAGCGGTACGACGCGATGCCACCGTCGGCGTCGGCGTCGGACGAGGCCGTTCCGTCGACGGCGACGACGAGGTGGTCCACTGTCGAGGTGAAGGAGGCGGTGGGCGCCGCGTTCACGCGGGGCGCCGTCACCGTCACGGTCGCGGTCGAGGTGCCGACGGCTCCTCGGTCGTCGGTCACGGTCAGCGTGACCGTGTACGTGCCGCCCGCCGCGTAGGTGTGCGAGGGCTTGACCCCCGACGCCGCGGCGCTTCCGTCCCCGAAGTCCCAGGCGTACGAGGCGACCGAGCCGTCGCCGTCGGCCGAGGTGCTGCCGTCGAAGGCGACTCCGAGGCCGGTGGGTGCCGACGAGAAGGCGGCCACGGGAGCCGCGTTCGGCTTGTTCGCGCCGAGCGCGTAGTGCTGCGCGACCGTCGTGGCGTCGAGGGGGCGTGCGTAGACCGCGGCCTCGTCGAGGCTGCCGGCCCAGTATCCCGAGCCCGAGTTCCACGAGCTGTCGCCGCCGAGGCGCCAGTACCCGCGGTAGCCGTCCGACGCGGTGGTCGGGTTCGACCCGACCTGGGCGCCGTCCACGTAGAGCTTCATGCCCTCGGACCCCTGCGTGGCGACCACGTGGTGCCAGCGACCGTCGTTGTAGCTCGCCGTGCTGCTCGCGAGGTTCATCCGGCCGGTCCAGTTGCCGAACTGCAGGCGACCGTCCTGCTCCATGTAGACGTGGCGGTCGTAGTTGCCGCTGTAGCCGGTCTGCTGGTTGCCGAAGCCGATCAGCTTGCCGCCCGAGGTCGTGGTCGTGTTGAACCAGGTCTCCAGCGTGTAGCTGTTGGGTGTGTCGTACGAGGTCGTCGTCGCCACCCCGGCGTCCTGCCCGTTGAACGTCGCGGACTTGCCGGTGCCGCCCACGGCCGACGGACCGCCGGTCGTCAGCCCGCCGGTGGAGACACCGTTCGTGCCGACCGGGGAGGAATCGGTCGCGACAGCGGACGAGTCACCGTCGAGACGGAAGTACGCCTCGGGGTCGTCCTGGAACACCCGGGCGCCGTAGGCGTCCGTGGGCGACGTCGGCAGCTTGCTCGTGCGTCCCGAGGCGACCCACTGGCCGTCGACCTGCTGGGGGCTCAGGGCCTTCGGGTACACCGACACGTCGTCGATGTCGCCCTGGAAGTACGGAGCACCGTCCCAGTTGTTGTCGCCACCGATGCGCCAGTAGCCCGTGTAGTCCTGGGCGCTGGTCGTCCCGGCGTCGGTCGCGATCTTCTTGCCGTCGACGTAGAACGACTGACCGGCCGAGCTCAACGTGCCGACCACCTGGTGCCACTGGCCGTCGTTCAGGGCGGTCGGGCTCGTGATGATGCGGCTGGCGTTCGGGTACACGCCGAACGAGACACGGCCCCGGGGGTCCATGTAGAGGTGCCGGTCGTACGAGTTCGAGTTGCCGGTGCGGTTGCTGCCGAAGCCGACGATCTTGCCGCCGGTGGTCGACGTCGTGCGGAACCAGGCCTCGACCGTGAAGGTCTGCGGGCCGGTGATCGCCGACGCCGTCGACGAGAGACCGGTGTCCGTGCCCGAGAAGGTGCTCGCGCCGTCCTGGTCGGACGTGGTCTGACCGGTGGCGCCACGGGTCACGCCGCCCTGCGCCTGCTGGTCGTCGTAGCCGACCCAGTCGTAGACGGTCGAGCCGCTCTTCTCGCCGAGGCGCCAGAGCGACGTGGCGCCGTCCGCGGCGACCTGCTTGGCGTAGGGAGAGACCTTGTCGGCGGTCACCGTGACGTTCACGCCGTCCCCGAGGACCGTGTTGCCCAGGGGATCGGTGGCGCGGATGCGGTAGCCGTGGGTGCTGCCGGGGGCGAGGTCCTTGTCGACGAAGCCGAGGGCGGGGCGTTTCCAGAAGGTCGAGGCCGAGGTGGTCGTGTAGACCGGGTTCGTGAGGTCGCCGTCGCGGTACACCGCGTACGTCAGGTTCGCGTTGTCCTTGTCCCAGTTGGACTGCCAGCTGACGCGGACGGTTCCGGACGACAGCGAGACGAGGTTCGGGGTGAAGAGCGCACCCGACGCCTCGGGGCCCATCTTGTTCGGTGCGATGCTCGACACCGCGAAGCGCACGAGGCCGTTCTGCGCCTTGCCGTTGACGGAGGGGAACTCACCGCCGTACACGACGTACTTGTCGTTCGCGGCGACGCTCCACGGGCCCTGGCTCAGGCCGGTGTAGGTGCCCGTGGCGAAGTCGGGGAACCAGTTGAGGATGCTCGGGGCCGGGGTGCCGGCGAAGTTGTAGTAGCCGTAGGGGTCGTTGCCGACCGTGCCGGTCGCGGAGTCGCTGAAGGCCATCGCGCGCTGGAAGGTCCAGGGATCGGTCTGCGGCTGGCCGCCGATGTTGCCGCAGTAGTGCGGGTGGCCGGCGACGAAGACGGCGGTGCTGTTGGCGGCCACCGAGTAGGTGTCGCCGTGGCAGTCCTCGACCCAGGACAGGTCGCCGTTCCAGTTGGCCTTGAAGGCGCCCTCGAGTCGACCGCCGCCGCCGAAGGTGTAGCCCGAACCGTAGAACCCGTTGGCGGTCGCGCTCAGGCTGTAGATCGCGGCCTGGCCACCACCGTTGCGGATGACGTCGTTGGCCTGCAGGGGCAGGTTGGCTCCGGTCGACGAGTCGACCATGGCGAGGCCGTAGCCCGGCTGGGCCGACCCGTTGACCGATCCGAACGAACCGCCCAGGACGATCTTCGACCCGTCGGGGCTGGTCACGAGGCCGAGCACGTCGCCGTTCGCGATCTGGGGAGCCCAGGGCAGGTTGGTGCCGTTCGAGGCGGTGACCGCCGCGGCCTTCACTCGGGTGTCCTTGCCCACGCTCGAGAACGCTCCGGCGAAGTAGACGTTCGGACCCACGGCGGCGATGGCGTTGACCGACGCGTTCGTGCCCGGGTTCCAGCCGCTGATGACGGCACCCGTGGTCGGGTCGAGGGCGGCCAGTCGGTACTTGTTGGCACCGTTGACCTTGGTGAACGCGCCGCCGATGTAGATGCGCTTGCCGTCCGGAGAGGCCGCGATCGCCTTCACCTGCTGGTCGATGACGGGCGCGAAGGTCGTCGAGAGCGCACCGGTCGTGATGTCGTAGGCGAGGAGGTAGCTGCGCGGCACCTCGTTGACGCCCGCGGGGGAACCCGCCGGGCGCGCCTTCGTGAACTTGCCGGCGGCGTAGACGGTGTTGCCCACGATGACCTGAGAGAAGACCGAGCCGTCGATCTGGGGTGCCGGCAGCGCGTCGGCCGTGACGGTCGCCGGGGTCGACGGCGACGTCGGGTCGGCGGGGGCGGAGTCGGCCGCAGCGGGCTGCACTCCGACCAGGACGGACAGGAGCACAGCAGACGCAGCGACGATCGCGGGCAGGCGAAGGCGCGACGAGACAGATCTTCCCATGGGGAGGCCTCATTCGGGTCGGGTAGGCGACATCGGCATTCGGGTACCGATGGCTTGACGACTATAAGGTCCCCCCAAGGGGGGACAATGGCCCCCGTTGTGGGTACAGGGGTTCTACGAGGTCGATCCCTCGAAGACGACGACGGGCACGTCGACGGCGTAGTCGAAGGTCAGCCGCAGGTCGTCCTGCGCGTCGGCGGGCACGGCGAACACGAAGACGCCCGTGGCGGTGGCGCCGGCCGCGACCGAGGCCGGGAACGAAGAAGTCCCGGTCGAGAACGTGTTGGCCGGTGTCCGACCGGTGCCGTAGGCCAGGTTGACGACGACGGTCGACAGGTCGACGGGGGCCGTCGACGCGTTGTACACCTCCAGCTCGGCGCGGACCGCGGGGCCCGACACCTCTCCGGGCAACGTGGCCTCTCCGTCGACGCCGTCGAGGCTTTTCACCCGGACCGTCACCCCGTCCACGACGGAGGGCGACTCGTCGAGGCCGACGGGTGGTGACTCGGGTGTGTCGGGGCCCGCCGCAGGAGGCGCGGTGTCGGTCGGAGCCGTCGTGCCGCCTTCCGAGGGCGCGGCGGCCGAGGGCGACCCCGACGTCGTCCCGGCGGCGCCGGGCTCGTCGCCTCCGCCCGAGACGGCGGGCACGATGACGAAGGCGACGAGCAGCGCGAGCAGGACCACGACGGCGCCGGCGACGACGACGAGGCGTCGGCGGGATCGGGGGGTGGTCGGCTCGGTGGGCGTCTGGTCGTCCGACGACATGGCGGCTCCTCGTTCGGGTGGGCCCGTCCCGCCGGACGCCGGCGGGGTCCAGGGCCGCTGCTAGCATGCCAGCACTCCGGGCCACCCGCACCCGACCCGTCGGTCCGGTCGCCCTCTCCCTCGCCCGAGGCGACGGCTCGCGGTCGGCCACGCGTGAGGACGGCCATGACGACCACCACCCCGACGACGACCCGCCCGACCGGGTCGCCGGCGTCCTCGCGACGCCCCCGCGCCTCCTCGATCGGCGTCCCGCTCGCGCTCGGTCTGGTCGGCACGGCCGTGGCCCTGGTCGGCTCGTCGACCGTGTCGCTCTGGACCGACGAGGCCGCCACGGTCTCGGCCGCCACCCGGTCGCTGCCCGAGCTCTGGGCCCTGGTGCAGCGCATCGACGCGGTGCACGCCGCCTACTACCTCGTGATGCACCTCTGGACGAGCGTCGCGGGCATCTCGCCGTTCGCCCTCCGGCTGCCGAGCGCGATCGCCGTCGGCGTCTCGGTCGTGGGCGTGCACCGTCTGCTCGTGGTCCTCGGCCGCCCGGACGCGGCCGTGGTGGGGGCGGTCGTGGCGATCGTCCTGCCGCGCATCACCTGGATGGGCATCGAGGCACGGTCGTTCGGGCCGAGCGCGGCCTTCGCCGTGTGGGCGACCGTCCTCCTCGTCGTCGCCCTCCGCCGAGGAGGCACGGGTCGTTGGGTCGGGTACGCCGCACTCCTCGGGATCGGGACGGCCCTCAACATCTACGTCGCCCTGCTCGCGGTCGCGCACGCCGTCACGGTCGTCGTCGCCCGGGACGTCACGATCCGTCGTCGTCTCGCCTGGCTCGTCGCGGCGGCGGGAGGGGGCCTCGCGGCGTCGCCGGTGGTGCTGCTCGCGGCGGGGCAACAGGGGCAGCTGGGCGACAACCGGCTGGGCCTGGTCCAGATCGCGCGGGGGGTGGTCGTGAACCAGTGGTTCCTCGGGGGGACGCCGACGCGGGTGACGTCGACCGCGTCGCCGACCGAACCCTGGGCGCTCGCCTCGCTGGGGCTCGCCCTGGTCGGGTGGGCCCTGATCGTGCTCGCGGTGGTGGCCGGTCGCCGACGTGACGGGCGCCGGGCCCTGTTCGCGCTCGCGCCCGTCCTCGTCGTTCCGACGGTCGTCGTCGTGGCCTACAGCCTCACCGTCAGCCCGCTCTACAACCCGCGCTACTTCACCTTCGCCGCCCCCGTCTGTGCCGCGCTCGTCGGGCTGGGCGTTCTCGCCCTGCGTCGCCGGGCGGCGCGGGTGGTCGCGGTCGTCGCGGTCGTGCTGCTGTGCGTCCCCGTCTACGCCTCGCAGCGACAGGTCACGGGCAAGAGCGGGACGGACTGGGCCGAGGCCTCGGCGGTGGTCGACCGCGGATCGGCACCGGGAGACGGGGTCTACTTCGCTCCCCTCGACGACGGGACGGCGACGGTCGTCCGGCGGACGACCGACAACGTCGAGGTCACCTACCCCGAGGCCTTCGAGGGGCTCGTCGACGTGACGAGGCGGTCCGACGCACTCGACGAGGACAGCCTGAGGGGCACCTCGTGGCCGCTCGGCTCCGACCGGTCCCGCCTGACCGAGGTCGACCGGCTGTGGGTCGTCGAGCCCGACGACCCGCCGACGGGGCTCGAGGACGACGAGGTCCTGGCCAGGGAGGGGTTCGTCCGGGTCAGCCGGTGGTCGGGCGGGATGACTGCGGTCGAGGAGTGGGCGCGGCCCTGACGTCGTCGGGGACCTCGGACGGCATCCCCGGATCGTCGTCCGTCCGTCGGCGGGCCAGCGGCAGGAACGCGAGGCCGACGGCGAGGATCAGGGTGGTCAGGGCACCGTAGAACGGCGAGAAGAACACGTTCCAGATGCTCTGGGCCGAGGCGTAGAGCATGATGCCGCTGGCCGTCCCCTCGGCGATGCGCCGGGCCATGCCGACGGCCAGCACGACGAGCATGAACGCGACGAGGACGAGGCCCGCGACGCCGGACTGCGACCACAGGTTGCCCACGATCGAGTGCAGCTCGAAGTTGCCGCCGAACATGAACCGCTCGACGTAGCCGTTGTTCGGCTGGTAGCCGATGCTGCTCATTCCCTCTTTCGCGACGCGGATGTCCTCGGGCGTCGGGACGGCGCCGGCGCCGAAGCCCCAGGGGTGGTCGCGCATCAGCGCGAGGGTCGCGGCGAGTTCGGGCCGTCCGCCCAGGATCAGCGACCCCGACACGCGCAGCTGCTCGACGCTGCGGGACTGGGCGGCCTGGCCGAGGTAGCCGTCCAGGATGAGTGCTTGGCCGAGCTGGAAGACGGCGAACCCCAGGGCGGCGAGACCGACCAGCACCGCGGGCGCCGACGGCCGACGGTGCGGACGGACGATCGCCATCTGGGCGAAGACGAGGATCGCCGCGAGCAGCAGCAGCCCGAAGGCCGAGCGGAAGTCGTTGAGCGCCGCGACGACGGTGAGCACGAGCAGCGCGGTGAGTTCCCACCGACGGCCCAGTCGGGCGGCCAGCGCCAGGATGATGACCGTCGCGGGCAGGGCGAAGCCGAACTTCCAGGGGTTGCTGGCGAAGAGTGCCGTGGTCGGCGTGAGTTGGAGCGCCAGGCCCACGCCGAAGAAGAGGGTGGCCCACTGCGGCCCCAGGACGTCGCTGGCCCAGAGGAACAGCCCGATGCCCAGCAGGGCGCCGAGCAGCAGGACCGTCATGGGGACGGCCGACGCGCGGTCGACCTCGTGGTCGACGGCGTTGGCGATGCCGAGCCACACGCCGGCGACGGCGGCGAGGGCGCCGACCGCCATGAACGAGACCCCCCATCGGCGGCGGCGCACGGCGCCCCACCAGACGGGCAGCAGCGCCACCGCGACGACGAAGCCGAGCTGGACGCCCTGGGGAAGGGGATAGCGCATCCCGAGGGCCACGAGAGCCGCCGCGGCCAGGACGCGCACCCAGGTGCGGGACTCGGACGCCACGAGGGACGGGGTCCAGGACGGGGTGGTCGTCCGGACCCTCGGGTCGAGTCGCGGCTGCGTCATGCGTGAACTCTAGGCGACCCCGCATCCGTCGACGGCACCAGTCCGGGTGCCCCTCGGACGGTTGCCACCCGAGGGGGAGCCACCACGACGGGGGCTGACGGAGGGTTGCGGACTGCGCCTGAATGTAACAAGATCTCGTCTTGTCCTCGGAGCGGGTCCGATCCGCCTCCTCCGATCCGACTTCCGCAAGCCCCCGTCCTGGGGGTGTCGCGACGCGATCATCAGTACTCCACCACGACGAAAGGAGCGCCGATGTCCAGCGCCACCACGCCCCGGCTCGACCCGCCCACCCGCTCACGCGCCGTCGCCGGCGCCCTGGTGACCGCGGTCGCCTGTCTCGCGGCCGTCCTCGTGCCCGCGACCAGCGCCTCCTCGGCTCCGACGACCGTCGCCTCCGACGCCGCCGGCCGCACCATCAGCGGGGGTTGGGGTCCGGCCGACGCCGGTGGGACGTGGACGACATGGTCGAGCCCGACCGCGGCCTTCTCCGTGGCCCGGGGCGTCTCGACCATCTCCGGCCTCGCGCCGGGCGCCTCGGCCACCGCGACCCTCAAGTCGGTGTCCGTGCAGGACGTCGAGGTCCGCGAGCACATCGCCCTGCCCAAGACGGTGGCCTCCCTCTACCAGGGCTGGGAGCTGCGGCGGCAGGCCGACGGGTCCGCCTATCGCGGCCGCCTCGAGCTGGCGGCCTCGGGCAAGGCCGTGCTCGTGGTGACCAAGGTCTGGAAGGGGAAGGAGACCGCGCTCGGTCGCGCGGACCTGCCCTCGACCGTGACGACCGGGTCCACCGTGGCCGTCGCCTTCCGGGCGGTGGGCACGACCACCGTGTCCGTCCAGGGCAAGGCCTGGGTCCGCGGATCGGCCGAGCCCGCGTGGCAGGTGTCGGTGAGCGACTCGGCCGCCGACCGGGTGGCGGCTCCCGGCGCCGTCGGCATCTGGCAGTACGCGAGCACCGGCAACAAGGCCCCCGTCGAGACCAGCTTCGACGACCTCGTCGTCACGAGCTCGCCCCAGACGGCCGTCCCGGCCCCCGAGCCCGTCCCGGTGCCCGCACCGGTCCCGGCGCCCACGACGCCGGCCCCGGTCCCGGCCCCCACCACTCCGGCGCCCACGACGCCGGCCCCGGTCCCCGCCGTCTCGCAGGGCTCGCTCCCGGTCGGTGGCGCGTCCTACGCGGTCCCGGCGGGCGCGGTCGTCGTCTCGCCGAGCGGCAACGACTCGGCGGCGGGCACGCAGGCGGCCCCGCTCCGCACCCTCGCGGCCGCGATCGCGAAGGCTCCCTCGGGGGGGACGGTCGTACTGCGAGCCGGCTCCTACAACGAGGGCGTCGTCGTCCCGTTCCAGAAGAAGCTGACGATCCAGTCCTTCCCCCGGGAGGCCGTGTGGCTCGACGGTTCCGTGCCGGTCTCGACGTGGCAGCGGTCGGGCTCGGGCTGGAGCACGCCGTGGTCGTTCTTCCCGTCCGCCGACATCGGTGGCTCGGTCGACAACCCCCGCTTCGTCTCGCCCTCGTTCCCCTACGCGGCCCGACCCGACCAGGTCTTCCTCGACGGCGTCCAGCTGACCCAGGTGGCTCCCTCGCAGCTCGCTCCCGGAACCTTCGCGCCCGACCCCGCCGGCGGGCGGGTGCTGATCGGCAGCGACCCCGCCGGTCACGAACTCCGGATCAGCAACAAGCAGCAGGCGATCTGGGTGCAGTCGCCCGACTCGACGGTGCGTGGTCTCGGCATCCGCCGGTACGCGACCCCCAATGCGGACAAGGGCGCGATCCGCTTCGGCAACACCGGTGGCACCGCCGAGAACCTGGTCGTCCAGGACAACGCGATGATCGGCATCAACCTCGAGAACAACGGCGGACGTCTGCGTCACCTGACGGTCGAGCGCAGCGGCCTGCTCGGCGTCGGCACCAACGCCTCCTACGACCTCGAACTGACCGATTCGGTCGTGCGTCAGAACAACTGGCAGCGCTTCAAAGAGGCGCCCGTGTCGGGCGGCGTCAAGATCACCCGGTCCCGTGGCGTGACGGTCACCAACAACGACATCAGCCGCAACTACAGCTCGGGCCTGTGGCTCGACGAATCGGTGTACGACAGCAAGGTCACCGGCAACACGGTCGACGGCAACGAGTGGACGGGCATCCAGCTCGAGCTCTCGAGCAAGGCCGTCGTGGCGGACAACGTCATCACCGGTGGCAAGGCCGGGCTGCAGATCATGGACACCGACGACGTCCGGGTCTACAACAACTCGATCGGCGGCTTCAGCGAGTTCGGCATCAAGGTCACGCAGGACGAGCGCCGTCAGGCGACCGCCCCGACCGGCCAGGACCGCCGCCGCCCGATCCCCGACCCCACCATGACGTGGGTGACCGGCAAGATCACCATCGCCAACAACGCCTTCGGCAGCGGTGGTCGGTACCAGGTGTTCGTGCTCGACAGCAAGACGAACCGGTCGGCCGACTCGATGGGCATCACCGTCTCGGGAAACGCCTTCAACCAGCGCCGGACCGCGGCCCAGGCCACGCTGGTCGGCTGGGGCGGCGGCGACAACAAGACCGTCACCCGGTTCGACACCGCGGTCGCCCTGTCGGCCAAGAACTCGTCCTGGCGCAACGTCGAGACCCAGCAGGTGCTCGACCTCGGCGGCATGACGAGCCTGCTGACCTCGTCGCTCGGCATCGTGTCGGCCCTGCCGTCCGACATCGCCGCGCTCCTCGGCCAGCCCGGGACGGCGCGACGCATCGGCGCCTTCTGACCGACCCGACGGAGCCCGGCCCCGGCCGGGCTCCGTCACCCGTCAGGAGGCGCGGGTCGGCTTCCCGACACCGCCTACGATTGACCCCGTGATCCTGGCCATCGACACCTCAGCCGGTTCGTCCGTCGCCGTCGTCGACCGTGACGGCGGCGTCCTCGCCGAGCACACGGTCGCCGACACCCGGCGTCACGCCGAGGTGATCGGCCGCCTGATCGACGACGCCCTGCGCGAGGCCGGCGTCGCCCCGGCCGAGCTCTCGGCCGTGGTCGCCGGTCGCGGCCCCGGCCCCTTCACGGGCCTGCGCGTCGGCATCGCCGCCGCCCGCGCCTTCGCCTTCGGCGCCGGCGTGCCGTGCCTGTCGGTCGGCAGCCACGACGCCGTCGCGTTCGAGCGGCTCTCGGCGGTGGCCGGCCGCTCCGTCGGCACCGCCGGCGGGCCCGTCGACGCGCCGCTCGTCGTCGTCACCGACGCCCGCCGCCGCGAGGTGGCGTACAGCTCGTGGTCGGGGCTCGACGACGACGGCCTGCCCGTGCTCGTGGCCGGCCCCGCCCTCGTGAGGCCGGCCGACCTCGACGAGGCGACCGGCGCCTCCTCGTCCTGGCCGCGCACCGACCCCGACGCGACGACGGTCTCGGCGGCCGCCCTGGGCATGCTGGCCGAGCGGCTCTTCGAGCACGGTCGCGCGTTCGCCGACGCCGAGCCGTTGTACTTGCGCGAGCCCGACGTCACCCCGTCGGCCGGTCCCAAGCCGGTCACACGATGAGCGTCCTGCTGCGGACGGCCACCCTCGACGACCTCGACGGCATCATGGCCATCGAGACCTCGACCTTCGCGACCGACGCCTGGTCGCGGGCGAGCATGACGCACGAGCTCACCGCCCCCGGCGGTCGGTACCTGGTCGCCACGGCTGAGGAGGGCGACACCACCGTCATTGGTTACGCGGGCATGCTGGCACTGAAGGGGGCCCCCGAGGCCGACATCCAGACCATCGCCGTGCTCGCCGAGCACCAGGGTCAGGGGCTCGGTCGGGCGATGCTGACCCAGCTGCTCACCGAGGCCCGTCAGGGCGGGGTGCGCGAGGTGTTCCTCGAGGTGCGAGCCGACAACCCCGGGGCGCAGCACCTCTACGAGACGCTCGGCTTCGAGCAGATCGCCGTCCGCACGCGCTACTACATGCCCGACGGGGTCGACGCGGTCGTCATGCGACTGAGCGTCCCGCCGGCCGCCACCGAGACCACACCGGGCCCCGTCGAGCCGTTCGGCGACGCGCCCCTCGACGAACAGGACGTCCGCCCGTGACCGTCACCCGCGCCTCCTCGTCCGCCGTCGCCGAGCCGGTCGTCCGCGAGCCCCTCGTGCTCGGCATCGAGACCAGCTGCGACGAGACCGGCATCGGCATCGTGCGCGGCCGCACCCTGCTCGCGAACGTCATCTCGTCCTCGATGGACGAACACGCCCGCTACGGCGGCGTCGTGCCCGAGGTCGCCGCGCGCGCCCACCTCGAGGCACTCGAACCCGCCCTCGCCGCGGCGCTCGCCGAGGCCGGCGTCACGACGGCCGAACTCGACGCGATCGCCGTGACGAGCGGGCCCGGGCTCGCCGGGGCGCTCATGGTCGGAGTCGGCGCGGCCAAGGCCCTCGCCCTGGCGACGGGCAAGCCCCTCTACGCCGTGAACCACCTCGTCGGCCACGTCGGGGCCGACGTGCTGCGCGAGGACGGCAGCGAACTCGAGCTGCCGACCATCGCGCTGCTCGTCTCGGGCGGCCACACCTCGCTGCTGCACGTGCGCGACCTCGTCGACGACGTCGAACTGCTCGGCGAGACCATCGACGACGCCGCGGGCGAGGCCTTCGACAAGGTCGCCCGCCTGCTCGGCCTGCCCTACCCCGGCGGGCCGCAGATCGACCGCGTCGCCGAAGGCGGCGACCCCAGGGCCGTCCGCTTCCCGCGGGGGCTGACCCTGCCGAAAGACCTGGCGAAGCACCGGTACGACTTCTCGTTCTCGGGCCTCAAGACGGCCGTCGCCCGGTGGGTCGAACAGCGTCGCAGCGAAGGAGGCGCGGTGCCGGTCGCGGACGTCGCCGCCAGCTTCCGCGAGGCCGTCGCCGACGTCCTGCTCACCAAGGCGCTCGCGGCCTGCGCCGACCGGGGCGTGCCCCGCCTGCTGCTCGGCGGGGGAGTCGTCGCCAACGCCCGCGTGCGCGAGCTCGCGGCCGAACGGTGCGCGGCGGCCGGGGTCGAGCTGCGCGTGCCGCCCCTCTCGCTGTGCACCGACAACGGCGCCATGATCGCGGCGCTCGGCGCCGAACTCGTGTCGCGGGGCCGGGCACCGTCGCCGCTCGACTTCGGGGCCGACTCGACGTTGCCCGTGACGACGGTCCAGGCGGTCTGAACCCCGAGGCGATGCCTAGGAGGCCCGTCCTCGGCCGCAGGCCGACCGTCGCCGATAGCATGGGCGCTCGACCGACCGCGGCCGTCACCGGCCGAACCTCACCAGAAGGACGTCTCCCGATGACCGACCAGAACCCCTCCCCCCACGGCCAGCCCTCGTCGCAGAACCCGTACCAGGGCCAACAGCCGGCTTACCCGGGGCAGCCCTCCGGTGGTCAGCCGGCCTACCAGGGGCAGAACGGCGCTCGCCCCGGTCAGCGCAACACCCTCGCCCTCGTCTCGATGATCCTCGGCATCGCCGGCTTCCTGACCTCGATCACGGCCCTCGGTGCCATCGTCACCGGCCACATGGCGTTGAGCCAGATCAAGAAGCGGGGCGAAGAGGGCCGCGGGATGGCCCTGACGGGTCTCATCCTCGGCTACGTCGTCGTCGCTCTGACGATCATCGGCATCATCCTGCTCGTGGTCGTGTTCGGCGCCATCGCCAGCAACCCCGACCTCTACGACGGCAGCTACAACTCGTAGGTCGTCCTCGCGTCGTCGGGCGTCGCCTCCCAGGGGCCGCTCATCACGACCCTCGCTAGCATGACGGGGTCCGCACCGCGTGGTGCGGGCCCTTTCGTGTCCCGGGACGCGACCGTCACAGGCGTGACCGGCCGTTCCGGCGGCACGACCGACGCACCGCTCGCGAAAGGCAGCTGATGGCCACCGACGACACCACCCCCGAGAAGCCGTCCTCGGCGCCGACCGCGCCCTCGGCGCCGACGCCGCCCGCGGCACCCACCGCGCCTCCCACGCGCCCGTCCGAGGGGGGCGGTGCGGCCACCGCCTCGCCGCCGCTGCCGCCGACCGCCTTCCCGGGGGCCGCGTCCCAGCCGCCCGCCACGCAGCCGCCCGCGTCGTCCCCGTACGCCTCGCAGCCGCCCGCGTCGTCGCCGTACGGCGGGGCCGGGGTGCCTCCGACGGGGTCGGCGCCCTACGGCGCACCCCAGGGGGCTCCGGCGCCGCAGTCCCGCCCGGGGCAGGTCCCGCCGGGTGCGCCCCAGCCGCCCCGGCCGCCCTACGGCCAGCCGGGTGCGCAGCCGCCGGCAGGGTACGGGCAGCAGGGCTACGGTCAGCAGTCCGGGTACGGCCAGCAGTCGGCCTACGGCCAGCCGCCGCAGGGCCCGCAGTCGGGCTACGGCCAGCCGCAGGGCCAGCAGCCTGGCTACGGGCAGCAGTCGGGCTACGGCCAGCAGTCCCAGGGTCAGCAGCCCTCCGGTCAGTCCGGTGCGCCGTACGGTCAGCAGGCGTTCGCCCAGCAGGGCCAGCCGGGTGCGCAGTACGGCCAACAGGG